>JAAYVK010000040.1 GCA_012517195.1 Synergistaceae bacterium
AACCCGGCCGTTAAGCCCTCCAGCGTCGATGGTACTGCGGTCCTAACCGTGGGAGAGTAGATCGCCGCCGGAAACCTTTTTCCTTAAACAAGTGAGGGGAGTCTCCTGGAGACTCCCCTCACTTCGCTTTTACTCCTTCACGCTCAGCCTTCAATCATGCAATGGCAGAGATCCTCGTTTTGACCGCTGCCAGGGGAGCAGCGAAGGTGGGTGATAACAGTCCGCCCCCCGCGGTGAAGCGCAAGAAGGATGGAAAGAAGGGAGGAGGGGGTGATCCCGATGGAACGGGATATTTCCTCAACGGAGATCTCTTCCCCGGTGTTTACCCGGGTCAGGATTTCCTTTCCGATCAATTCGATCCACTGACGGGTCAGTTCCTGCATTTCCGGGGTGACGCTGGAAGCGATCTGGGCGGTTCTCGTGATCGAATCGATCAGGCGGGCGGCCACTCGGGCGCAAAGATCCGCAATCTCCTCGGGATGAGTGGTTCTTTCGTTTTCCATACCGGTGAAACCCCCTTGGAAAAGATGAGTGGCCCGACGCAAAGGCGTGGGGCCGCTTTTTCATGCTATCATCCACGGTAGCATCATTCCGTCAACGATTCAAGAAAACGGGGGAAAGGGGTTCATGACGATTCGGGTTCTCCTTTTGGGCTTTGGGAGTGTCGGCAGGAATTTCTGCAGGTTGCTCGAAAAACAGGAAGCCCTGCTCGAAAAAGAGGAGCGGATCCTCCTGGCAGGGCTCGCCACACGCGGCAGGGGGTCACTCTGGTCAGACGACGGGATCCCGGTCTCCAGCCTCCTGGAGGCCGAAAGGCAAACCGGACGGGTTGACGCACTTTCGCTCGCGGGCTGCAAAAAGGGACTGCCTGCACTGGACATGGTCCGGGAGGGTGAATTTGACATCCTGGCAGAGTGCACCTCCGGAAACCTGAAAGCCATGGAATCCGAACCTGGGTTTTCCCACATCCGGGCTGCGTTCGAAAGGAAGAAGCCGGTTGTGACCACCAACAAGGCCGTGGCGGCCCTCCGGTTCGAAGATATCGAAATTCTCTCAAGCCAGGCAGGAGTCCCGTGGCACTTCGATGGGACGGTCGTGGTCGGCGCTCCTTTCCTCGATTATGCACGCCGTACAATCGTGGATGCCCGGATCCTGGGGTTTGAGGGGACGCTGAGCGCGACCTGCAATTATGTCCTCGACTGCCTCATGGAGGGGGCCTCCCTGGACCAGGCTCTCATGGACGCACAGCGTTCCGGGATGGCCGAATCCGATCCCGCCCTTGACATCGACGGCTGGGACTCGGCGGCCAAGCTGATGATCGTGGCGAAGGCGCTCATGGGGATGCCCTGCCCTGCCCTCGGGGAGTTCCCCGTAAAAGGAATCCGGGGACTGACGCGGGCGGTACTTGCCGAAGCGCGCCGATCGGGGGGGAAAATCCGCCTCCTGGCAAGGATCACGAGATCGGCGGGAGGAATCGATCTTTCGGTCGGTCCTGAAGTCCTGCTGCCCTCCCATCCTCTTTCCCTCCTGTTCGGCCCGACAAATGGGGCCGTGATCCTGACGGAAAACCTGGGTGAGATTTGCCTTTCCGGAACGGGCAGTTCCCCGGCGCAGGCAGCTTTTGCCCTGTGGCAGGATATCCGGAGAATCGCCCGAGGGGAGAAACGGTGATGGCCGGTCGTCTGGGAATCATTGCGGACACGCACGGGGACCTGCTAGGCTGGGAATCGGCCGTCCGTGCCTGGGGGCCGGTGGATCTGATTGTGCATGCAGGGGATGTTCTGAAACCCTGGAGGAGCCGGCCGCTGTCCAATATCTGCGGGAAAAGGGCCCTGGCGGAGGCGATCAACGCCTGCGGAGTGCCTGTCCTGATCGCCAGGGGGAACTGCGATGGGGAAGAGGATGAACATATGGTGAAATGGCCGATGGTTGAGCCCTTTTTGTTCCTCTGGTGGAACGGACGCCTCGTGCTTGTGGGGCACGGGACAGATTTTTCGGAGATCAGGGACCGGGGGCTTGCCTGCGAGGCCGATGTCGTCATCACGGGGCACACTCACGTTGCCTCCCTGGTGCGCGAGGGAAAAACAAGATTCCTGAATCCCGGATCCGCTAGCCTCCCGATGGGGCGTGACCCGGCTAGCGCGGCTCTTTTGGATGAAGAGGGGATCCGCATCATGACTCTCGGGAATGAGCTCCTTCATTTCGAACCCTGGTGAACCGAGGGTATAATCCTTCCATGATCCTGATCGACCTGCATACCCATAGCACCTGCTCCGACGGAACGCTGAGCCCGGAAGCCCTGGTCCGGGCGGCAAAGGCCAGGAAGATTTCCGTGCTCAGCCTGACCGACCATGATACGACGGAAGGGGTCTCAAAGTTCCTTTCGGCATGCAGCCATGCCGGTATCCGGGGCCTTTCCGGGATAGAACTTTCTGCGGAGGCCCCGTACACGCTTCATATCCTGGGCTACAACATCACTCCCGGCAACGGGCCCCTGGAGAAACGCCTTGCCAGGCTCCGGGAGCACCGAAAGGATCGGAATGCGGCCATCTGTAAGCGCCTTCGGGAACTGGGGCTTGACATCACCCTTGAAGAAGTCCAGGAGGAGGCCAAGGGAGACGTGGTTGCGCGCCCCCACATCGCCAGGGTCCTCATCCGCAAGGGGTACGTCCAGGATATGGCCGGGGCTTTTCGCGTCTATCTCGCCGATGGAGCGGCTGCCTACATCCCGCGTGTACGCCTGTCACCTGCCGAGTGCATTGAGCTGATACGGCAGAGCGGGGGAGTCCCCGTGCTAGCGCATCCGGGGCAGATGGGGCTGGCCGAAGAACCCCTGAAGGCGCTCCTTCGGGAATTGAAGGAAATGGGCCTTTGGGGAATGGAATGTCTTTCCAGCCATCATCGGTATGAAGAGATCTACCAATACTTGAAGCTTGCGGATTCGATGGGACTTTTCGCCACGGCAGGAACCGATTTCCACGGCTGGAACCGGCCGGGCGTTCAGCTTGGGATCCCGGTCGGGGAAGATTTTCTCCCGTGGGCCCGGTTGCAGGTTGCCCTGTAAAAAGGGCAGGATCGAAAAAGCTTCTGGTTATAAAGAATACGGGGAGGTGCAACGATGAAAACCATCGATCTTCGAAGCGATACGGTGACCCGTCCGACTCCCGCGATGAGAAAGGCCATGGCCGAAGCCGTCGTGGGCGATGACGTGTATGGTGAAGATCCCACGGTCCGGAGGCTCGAAGAAACCGCTGCCGAAATGACAGGGCATGAAGCCGCCCTTTTCGTCACTTCCGGAACCCAGGGAAACCTCCTCAGCCTGATGTGCCATTGCCGAAGGGGCGAGGCAGTGATCCTGGGGAATCAATCGCACATCTTCAATTATGAAGGCGGCGGAATGGCCGTCCTGGGGGGAATCCTCCCCCTGCCCGCCGAAGATGCCGGCGGGCTGCCTGAAACGTCTTCCGTTCTCAGGTGGGTCCGTCCGGCAAACGTTCACTTTGCCCCGGCGAAGCTGCTTTGCCTGGAGAACACCCACAACCGGGAAGGCGGAAACGCCGCGGCTCCCGCGCCGTTTCGAAAGCTCGTGACCGCGGCAAAGGATCAAGGGCTGGCCGTTCACCTGGATGGGGCCCGGATCTTTAACGCCGCCGTGGCCTGGGAAGTTGACGTGAAAACCTACACCGGAATGGTCGACTCGGTGCAGTTCTGCCTGTCGAAGGGGCTCGGGGCTCCGGTCGGCTCGCTGGTCTGCGGCCGGAAGTCCTTCATCGAGGAAGCCCGGCACTGGCGGAAGGTTGTCGGGGGAGGCATGAGACAGTCAGGGGTGCTTGCTGCTGCAGGGCTGGTGGCCCTGAAGGAGAATCTCTCCCGCCTGTCGGAAGACCATGAGAACGCCTCCGTCCTGGCAGAGCGGCTGGAGGAGAGCGAGCACCTTTTTGTGGAACCCTGCCCGAAACGGACCAACATGGTTTACTTCGAGATCCGCAAGGAGAGCCTGACGGCCGAGGAACTAGCAAGGCGGTGCCGGCTGAAGGGCGTTCTTTTCAATCCCGTTAGCTCGAAAAGGGTTCGTTTGGTTACGCACCTGGATGTCTCGAGAAGTGATGTTCGGGAAGCGGCAAGGATCATCCTGGAGGAGGCAGCCGACCGGTGAGAGAAGCGACGGGAAAGAGCAACATCGAGGAGATGTGCGGCTGGCTCATCGAAAAAGCCCTTCGGGGAGGAGCCGCTGAGGCAGACGTGTTCTATACGGAAGGCCAAAGCCGGCACATCAGCCTTAGGGAAGGGGTTCCCGAGGAGGATGTCAGCGGTTTCGGGCAGTCGGTGACCCTGCGATCGGTCCTGCCGGACAGGCGCCAGGGGTTGGCTTCCGTGAACCATTTCAAGCGGGGGGATCTCCTGGAACTGGTTGACTGGAGCCTTTCCAATGCGGCCCTTTCTGAACCGGACCCCTTTCTGGAGATTGGGGAGGGGGCATGGGCATCCGACAGCGAGAACCTGGGGATCGAGGACCCCGACCTGGAGAAGCTGACCCACGAAAATAGAATCCGGGCCTGCGTCGAAATGACGGAAGCCGCCAGGTCCGCTGATCGAAGAGTGGTTTCCGTGCGAAGCGCAACGTGGAGCGATGCCCGGGGGAAGATCTACCTGGCGAACAGCCGGGGATTTGGTGCCTGGCAGAGCGGGACGACGGTTTCGTGCGGCGTTGCGGTCGTCATGCAGGATAACGATTCGTTCGAGATGGGAGCTTTCGGGGAAGATTCCCGATGCTGGGGGAGGCTCGACCCCCAAGCCGTTGCGCGGGAAGCGGTGCGCAAGACGGGCCTGATCCTGGGCGGGAAACCGATCGAAACCGCCAGGATGACGGTCTTTCTCGACCCGGAAAGCTGCGCAGATTTTATCGATGCAATCGGGGACCTTTTCCTCGGGCCGAACGTCCTGAGAAACAAATCGCTTCTCCGGGGAAAGCTGAAAACCGCGGTGGCTTCGCCCTCCTTTTCGCTGGTCGACGACGGACGGCTTTTTGGGGGTATGGCCTCCGGCCCGTTTGACGGGGAAGGGGTCCAAACCCGAAGGACACCCCTGATCACCCGAGGAGTCCTCGAAAATTACCTCTATGACCTGCGTTCGGCCCGGGAATCCGGAGTCGCCTCGACGGGCAACGCGGTCAGGGGAAGCGGAAGCGCTCCCGACGCGGGCTGTTCAAACCTCTTCCCGATCCCGGGAGAGAAAGATCCCGGGACCCTTTTCCTGGAAGCGGGGCGAGGACTCCTGGTCACCGAGATCATGGGATTGCATACGATCAACCCCGTCAGCGGGGATTTTTCCCTTGGAATCAAAGGAGTGCTCATGGAGGGGGGAGAACCGACCCGGCCGGTTGCGGAAGTGACGGTCGCGGGAAACCTGGCCGACTGGCTTCTTCAAATCGGTGAACTGGGAAACGACCTCCGCTTTTTCGGGAGCACGGGCGGCTGCACGATGGTGATCAACGATGTTGCGGTTGCCGGTTCGTAGGTTTTTCCTCTGCCTCCTTTTGCTTTGCGCTGCGTCTGCACCCGCTTTGTCCGCCGAGACGGGCTGGACCCTGTGGAAGAACAACGGGATCGCAGGAGTGGTGAGGATCCGGGACGAAGGATCGACTGTCAAAGTCGGCCTGAAGAACATGGCCTCTCTCCTCGGGTGCGGTGCGGCGGTCAAGGGCGACCGCCTGGTCGTGACCTTTGAAAGCCGGAAGCTGGAATTCGTCCTGGGAGCAGCCGCCGCAAGGATCGACGGGGGCCAGATCCTCCCGATGGCCGACGCGGTGACCGCGGAAGGGGGGGAATGGTGGGGGGAAAACAGGGGAGCCCTGCGGCTTTTCGAGGCGCTTCTTTCCCGCGGGAAGGGATCTGTCCGGCTCCGCTTCGCCGGGGCTGCGGCGCTTCCGGAGAAGGAGGCCCCTCCTGCTGCGGCGGCGACTCCGGCGGCCGTTGAATCCCCCGAGCCGGGAAAATCTCTTTACGGGCCCCTGCCCAGGATCGAGAAAATCCGCTGGAGCAGGACTGCCGAAAAGATCCGGGCGGTTCTCGATCTTTCTTCACCGCTTGAGCCGACCGTGAAGGACGCTCCAGGAGAGCTCGAAATCACCCTTGCGGCTGCCGCGGCCCGTTCGATAAGCGGGGTGCCTTCCCCCTACCCGGAGGAAGTAACAGTGGCCTTCACCCAGTACGGCGACAAAACGGTCGTCCGTTTCCAGCATCACGCGGGATCTGTAAAGACCTTTTCCCTCCACAAGCCCGAGCGCTTCGTGCTGGATTTCTTTTCTTCCGGGACAGCCGCTTCGGGGGTTGAACCCGCGGCATCGGTCGAACCGGCCCCGGTCCTCCCGAAGCCGGCTGAGCCTGCGGCGCCGCCTGCGGCGGCTCCCGTTCCGGCAGGCAGGGCGCCTGGCGGGAAACCGTTCCTCGTGGTTGTTGATGCGGGACACGGGGGACATGATCCGGGCGCCGTCGCGGGAGGAATCAATGAAAAGGACATCAACCTGCGGGCGGCGCTCCGGCTTGCGGCCCTGCTAAGGGAAGCGGGCATCGAGGCCCGGCTCACCCGGAAGGACGACACCTACCTTCGCCTGAATGAACGGACCGATCTCGCCAACCGGTGGAATGCCGACCTCTTTATTAGCCTTCACTGCAATGCCCTCCCCAGGGGCAGGCATGCCCGCGGAGTGGAGATCTACCTGATGGCTCTGCCGACAGACAAGGATGCCATGAGGCTGGCGCTTTACGAAAACCGGGAGCTGGGCAGGAACAATACGATTGAGGAGTCCGACGCCAAGACGAACCTGCTTCTTCGAATCCTGGGGGAAATGGAGCAGAACGCGAAAATCGGACAGAGTACCCGTCTTGCGGAAAGCCTCTTCAACATGGGGCGACGCACGGGTCTGCAGATGTCGCGTGTGGCCCAGGCCCCGTTTTTCGTCCTTCGGGGGGCGGCCATGCCGGCTGTCCTGGTTGAGATGGGATACCTGACCGAGCCGGAAGACCGGAAGCTGCTAAACGATCCGGCTTTCCTGGACCGCCTGCTGAGAGCCCTGGTTTCGGGGATGTCCGAATACCTGAATACCCTATCCCGTTAAGGAGTTGAGGACAGGAATGAAAGACGAGACGGATTTCCGGCCGCGGGAGCGAACGGTTCGAAGGCAGCCGGCGGAGACAAAGGCTCCCTGGATTTTGCGGCTTGTCAGCTGGTCGGCCGTGATGCTTCTCCTCTTTACGCTGGGCTATTTCGGAACCGGGCTGGTGCTGAAATGGGTGGACAGCAAGGGGGGGCCGCAGGAAACGACGGTCGTCTCCGGCAAAGAGCCTGTTTTGGGGGAAACGCCGAAAGCGCCGCAAAACGAGTACCGTGTTTATTCGCTGAAGGGAAACCAGTTGAGCGAAAGCCGGGTTGAAACGGCCGGGGGACTCATGGAATCCGACCTGAGGGAAGTTCTCCAAGGCCTTTTCTCCCTTCTCCAGGCAGAAGGCGTCCTGGATCCCCAGTCGGCGGTTCTGCATATCTTCCGGGCAGGCGATCTCCTGTACCTCGACGTGAACGACGCGTGCGTCCGATCGATTGCATCCCTGCCGCCGGAGAAGGCCAACCTGGTCATGACCGGAGTCGTGAGGACAATCATCGAAAACTTCAGACCGGTCACTCGGGTGCGGTTCCTGGTCAACGGGAGGGAAAGCACCGAGACAACGCCCGTCAACCTAGCGGTTGCATGGCAGCTGGCCCGCAAGCCCTGAGCGGCGCCGAACAGGAGGATTGCCTTGGATCATTCGGATTTTCGTCATGACGGACGCAAAGCGGATCAGCTGCGCCCGGTTTCGATTCATCGCCAGGTGAACTTGTATGCGGAAGGATCTTCCCTGATCGAGTGGGGAAACACAAAAGTCCTTTGCACCGCTTCCGTCGAAGAAAAAGTCCCGCCGTTTCTGAAAGGGGGCGGTCGAGGCTGGGTTACGGCCGAATACGCCATGCTGCCGCGCTCGACCCTTACCCGCACCCCTAGGGATTCGGTCCGGGGAATCGGCGGAAGAAGCCATGAAATCCAGCGCCTGATCGGACGGTCGATGCGGTCTGTCATCGATCTTGCTGGCCTTGGAGAACGGACGATCTGGGTCGATTGCGACGTTCTGCAGGCGGACGGGGGAACGCGGACGGCAGCCGTCACGGGGGCCTTCGTGGCCGTGTTCGACGCGTTGCGGGGATTGAAGGAGCGAGAGGTCATCGGGCAGCTCCCGGTCCGCGGGTTTGTTGCCGCGGCCAGTGCAGGGCGGGTGGACGGAACGGTTCTCCTGGATCTGGATTACTTTGAAGACAGCCGGGCGGAAGTGGATTTCAACGTGGTTATGACCCAAAAGGGTGAATTCGTTGAGGTCCAGGGAACAGGCGAAAGCGGACCGTTTGATCGGCAAAGCCTCCTTGAAATGCTGGCTTTAGCCGAAATGGGGGTCCGCCGGCTCATCGAACTCCAGAGGGACTGCCTGGACCTGACGGAGGAAGAACGGGATGCCTTTCCTCTCTGAGGTTGTGCTGGCCAGCGGGAACACCCACAAGTACAGGGAATTGAGCGCCCTTTTCGCACCGCTCGGATTTTCCCTCATTTACGGGCCGGAAAGGCTAGACCTCGATGTCGAGGAAAAAGGAAAATCCTACGCAGAAAATGCCCTCCTCAAGGCGACGGCCTGGTCACGGGCGCTGGGTATGCCGGCAGTGGCGGACGACAGCGGGCTGGAGGTCCAGGAACTTGGCTGGGCCCCCGGGCTTTTTTCAGCACGGGTGGCTTCGTCGGATGCCGGCCGAATCGCCTGGCTGCTCGACCGGCTGCGGGGAAAAGAGAGCCGGAGGGCCCGCTTCGTAGCCTGCGTCGCCCTGGTCTGGCCAGGAGAATCCCAAACGCGGGTTTTCCTTTCGGAGGGGTTCTGCTGGGGGCGAATTGCCACGGAGGCCGCGGGTTCCGCAGGATTCGGCTATGATCCGGTTTTCATCCCGGACCGGTTCAACGCGACCTTTTCCGAACTCGGGGAAGAACTGAAATCCCGCATTTCGCACCGGGCGATCGCGTGCCGGGCGCTGCGGGATATGCTTGAGCTTCCGGATATGGTAAAATCTCTTTCTGTCCGCTCTGGTGAAACGGATTAGGGGGTGCTTTGCTTGAAGATCGTGTTCGGTTTGATTCACATTGTCCTTTGTGTTGCCCTGATCGGGGTCATTATGCTGCAGCACCGCAAAAGCGGGGGCTTCCAGGGAATATTCGGGGGCGGCACCCAGGCAGACATGGCTGGGGGCCAGTGGCAGCGCCTGAGCGCCATGACCAAGGTCACGGTTGGCCTGATGGGGCTGTTTATGGCCATGTCCCTGGTCCTGGTCCTTCTCTCTTACAGATAGGCGGAAAGGATTCCTCCCGATGGCTGGGTCCCGGCAGCTCGAATCGATGAAGGACGTCCATGACCTCTCGGTGTCCAGGCCGCGCCTGTTCAGCGCGACTCACGAAGAGATCCTCCGGGGGGAAACCACGGATGTCTACTTCGTCAAGACGCTTGACCTGCTTCGGTCCTGCGGATGCGCCGACAGGCCTGTTGTCGCCGAGGTTTTTGCACGGGGGTCAGGGATCTTCGCGGGGCTGCCGGAAGTGCTGGAGCTCTTTCGGGAAAAACCCGGGCTCGAGGTGGAATCTCTTGCGGAAGGGGACCCCTTCAACACGAAGGAAACGCTCCTGAGGATCCGCGGTCCCTATTCCAGCTTCGGGATGTATGAGACCGTCCTCCTGGGGATGCTGGCAAGCGCAAGCGGTTGGGCCACGGCAGCCAGGGCGTGCGTGGAAGCCGCGGGGGGCAAACCCGTGCTGAGCTTTGGAGCGCGCCATGTCCATCCTGCCGTTGCGCCGGTCATGGAAAGGGCGGCGGTCGTTGCCGGAGGCTGCCAGGGGGCAAGCTGCATCCTGGGCGCCAAGCTCGCGGGGGTGGAGCCGAGGGGGACGATCCCCCATGCGGCGATCCTTATCGTGGGCGATACAGTGAAGGTCGCGGAAATCTACGATCGGTTCCTGCCCGAGGGTGAGCCGAGAATTATCCTTGTCGACACCTTCAAGGATGAAGCCGAGGAAAGCCTGAGAGTCGCCGAAAGCCTTCACGGAAAGCTTTCGGGCATTCGCCTGGACACCCCAGGAGAACGGGGGGGAGTCACGGCGGAACTCGTCCGGGAAGTCCGGTGGCGTCTCGATCAGGCGGGATACGGCAAGGTCCAGATCATCGTGTCGGGAGGACTGACCCCGGAGCGAATCCGTCTTCTTTCAGAAGCCGGGGCGGATGCTTTCGGGGTGGGAAGCTACATTGCTCATGCAACCCCGAGAGATATGACAATGGACATCAAGATGGTTGACGGGACTCCGATCGCAAAGCGGGGGCGGCTGCCGGGGCTTATTGAGAACCCCGGATTGAAACAGGTGCTGAACACTGCTTCAATTCAGGAAAAGGCCTAAGACAACAAGGGAAAACAATCAGGTTTTCGAAGCGGGCGCCCTACCACACACCCGCGGGAGAGAACCTTTCTTGACAGTGCCGGATGCCTCCGGTATGATTCATTAGCTTTTTCGAAAGGGTATTGGCAACTGGAACCCATGAAGGAGTGAGTGGTGAAATGATTGGCAAGCGGAGCTTTCTTGCGAGAAAAGAGACCGTTCAGCACAAGTGGTATGTCGTGGACGCGGCCGATAAGCCGATTGGACGGGTTGCCGTCAAGGTGGCCAGGATCCTGTCCGGAAAGAACAAGCCGATCTACACGCCGCATGTCGATACAGGCGATTTTGTCATCGTGATCAACGCGGACAAGGTTGTCCTGACGGGCAAAAAGGCGGAGCGGGAAAGGATTTACTGGCATACCGGATACCCGGGGGGGATCAAGTCCGTCAAAATGGGAGAAATGCTCGCCAAAAAGCCTGAACGGCTTTTCGAGCGGGTCGTGAAGGGCATGCTCCCGAAAACCCGGCTGGATTATATCCGCAAGCTCAAGGTTTATGCAGGGCCGAATCATCCGCATGCGGCCCAGATGCCCGAGAAACTCGAAGACTGATCCGTCGTTTTCGAAAAGAGGAGGGAGCACAGGTGCAATCCATGGCTTACAACTGGGGCACTGGAAGGCGAAAGGAAGCTGTCGCCCGTGTCCGGATCCGTCCCGGTGAAGGGAAATTTCTCATCAACAATCGCGAAGTCAGTGACTACTTCCCGCGCTCGACCTGGCAACTGGTCGTCTACAAGCCCCTCAAGGTCGGAGGAGTAGAAGGCAAGGTCGATGTGTTTGTCCGGGCCCACGGAGGGGGTCTCACCGGTCAGTCCGGCGCCACCTCTCTCGGGATCGCCCGCGCCCTGCTCAAGCTGAACCCCGAGCTGAGGCCGGCCCTGAAGCGCGCAGGCCTGCTGACCCGGGACCCGAGGATGGTCGAGCGGCAGAAGTTCGGCCAGAAGGGCGCTCGCGCACGGAACCAGTACTCCAAGCGTTAAGGGCTACGGTTATTCCTGGATGGGACCTCGTTCGAGGTCCCATTTTTTTTACGGACCTTCTTGACTGACCGTTCGGTCTGCAATATCCTACGCACGAAACCTGGAAACGGGAGGTCGAGGGCGTGCCGAAGATCGAAGAAACGGAGTCGAAGGATCTAACGAGACGGAAAATCCTGGAAGTAGCACGGAGAATTTTCGCACTCCACGGTTTCGAGGGGGCCAGCGTCGACGCCATTGTCAAGGCCTCGGGCCTCAGCAAGGGCGCTTTGTACTGGCATTTCCCGGGGAAGCTGGAATTGTTCAGGGAAATCATGGGAGAAGAAGCAAGGCGGATTCTGGGGCATTTCGAAATTCCCCTGGAAATGAAAGGGGAGTTTGACCCGGTGAGGTTCCTGGTTGAAAAGGGAGGAACGCTCATCGACGAATTCTCGAATAACAAGGAGAGGCGCCTGCTGTGGGTCGACCTTACGGTTGTCGCACAGAGAGGGGATCCTCAATCGAAAAATCTTGCCGGAGAGATGATCGACCGCGTGCTCGACGCGGTTCTGCCCGAACTGGAACGGACCTTCCAGGGAAGCACCGCTGGAGAAGCTGGCCTCAGTCCGAGGGAACGATTGATTTGCCTGACGCACGCTTTCGGGGGGCTCGTGGTGAACCTTGGTCTTCGGTTAAGGGCCGAGGAAGCAAAAAGGTACTGGGAAGCCATGGTGAGGATGCTGCTTGAAGAGGGGTGTAGGAATGAAAAGTCGTAAGTGGATCCTTGTTTTGATTTTCGTGGTCATTTGTGCCCTGGTTTTGATCGCGGGTCATCTGGCATGGGGAGCGGAACCGGAAAGAACGCTGACGCTGGATGAAGCCCTGAAGCTAGCCCGGGAGGCGAATCCCCTGATTCTTGCCGCCCAGTCCAGGGTGGACCAGGCTCGAGGAAGGCTGATCCAGGCACAGGCGGAGCAGCTCCCCCAGGCGAATGCCACGCTCGGATACCAGAAGCTGGACGAACGGCCGGAAACGGTTGCCCTTGGCCCTGGAGGTGCCCCGATCGGAATCGTTCCTCTCGGTTACGAAACCACCTGGCAGGCCGCCCTGACCTTGAGCCAGGTGCTCTTCAGCGGGGGGGCTCTTTCAGCGCGGACGGAAGCGGAACGGTTGGCGCTCTCGGCCCGGGAAAGCGAAAAGGAAAGGACCATCCAGGCCGTGGAAAACGGGGTACGAAATGCCTTTTACGGGCTCCAGCGGAGTCAATCCAGGCTCGAGGTGGCGAAAGAGGCGCTTTCGCTTGCAAAGGAACACCTGAAGCAGGTCGAAGCCTTCTACCGCGCCGGGGTGGTGGCGCAGAACGAGGTCCTGCGGGTCCAGGTCGCGGTTTCCAGCTCGACGCTGAACCTGATTCGCGCTGAGAGCGCGGTGAAGGTTGCCTGGAAGCAGCTGGAAAGGGTTGTTGGCAAGTCGCTTGAAGGACAGGTTGCGGTGCCCTCGGGAGATGCGGACGTGGAAACATTCCCGGCATTCGCGGATCCGCTCTCGAGAGCCTTGAACCAGAGACCCGAGCTGAAAGGCCTTGCTGCGGCGAGGAAGGCGGCGCTAATGACTGTCCGGGCCGCCAGGGGGCAGCTTCTACCCCAGGTCGGGCTTTCCGCCAGCGCTTCTGTTGCAGATGAAGATTTCTTCCCTTCAGAAAAGGACGATTGGAGCGTTTCGGTTTTCGCCCGTATTAGGCTCTTTGACTCGGGGAAAGTCCACGGGCAGGTTGTGGAGGCAAAGGCTGCTGCCGAGGAGCTTCTGCACCGGCTGGAGGATCTGAAACGCCAGGTTGCGCTTGAAGTAGCCGCGGCCCGGGTCAACCTGGAAGGCGCAATCCAGAGGGTGAAGGTCGCCTCGGATGCGGCAGCTCAGGCTGAGGAGGACTACCGAATGGCCCTCAAGCGCTACCAGGCCCAGGTGGGCACCAATATCGATGTCCTGGATGCGCGACTGGCCCTGATCGATGCGAAAAACTCGAGGATCGACGCCGTGGCGGAAGCCAGGACGGCTTTCGGGGATTTGCTTTTCGCAATGGGAGAAGGCAGTTCAGAAGGCGGGAAGGAGGCTTCCCGATGAAGCTGCAGATACCGGAAACATTCAAAGCCCGCCGCATCGGCATCGTTGCAGGGGTTGCGCTTATCTTCCTGTTGCTGATCCTCTTTCGCGGGTACCAGCAACATCAACTTAACTCGAAGCCCGCCGAGGTTGAGAAAATCCCGGTTGAGCTGGCGACGCCGGAGGTTCGGGTTTTCAAGGAAAAAGTCTCTTTCGTCGCGAACCTTGAGCCGGAAGAGCAGGCGGCGGTTGTCTCCAAGCTTGGCGGTAAAACGGTTCTCCGGGTTCTCGTGGACATCGGGACTCCGGTCAAGGCCGGACAGGTGCTGGCGATCCTCGACGACAGCCTCCTGCGCCCGCAGCTCTCGCAGGCGGAAGCCTCTGTCGAAAAGGCCCGGGCGGCTCTCTCGCAGGCTTCGATCCAGCTTGAAACGGCTCGGAAAGACTTTGAGCGGTACAAGAAACTCTATAGCGAAAAGGTCATCAGTGGGCAGCAATTTGATCACGCAAAGGGACAGGCCGATGTTGCGGAAGCCGGGGAGAGGCTGGCTCGAAAACAGCTGGCGGAAGCTTCCGCGGGTTTGAACCAGCTTTCTGTCCTAATGGGCTACCACGTCCTGAGAGCTCCGGTCTCGGGAGTCATTGCCGCCCGGTTTATCGATCCGGGGGACACCAGCTCTGCGGAGAAACCGTCGTTTCTGATCAATCGGCAGGAGTTTTTGAAGGTTCGAGGCTCGATTCCCGAATCGGCTTTCGTCAAGCTGAACGTGGGGCAGGAAGGTGCCGTCACTCTTGATGCACTGGGAGGGAAGTCGTTCCGGGCGAAGGTCGTTCGGCTTTCACCGGAAATCGACCCGGTGACCCGAACGGGACAGGCCGAATTGATCCTTAAATCACAGGAGGGAACGAAACCGGGGATGTACGCCCGGGTGGAGCTGGAAGTCGGAGAACACAAGGGCCTTTCCGTCCCGCGGGAGGCCGTCAAGACCCTGCCCGGGACAGGAGAAAAACGGGTCTTCCTGGAAAGGAACGGCAAGGCGGAAAGCCGGGCGGTAAGGATCGGAGCGGAGGAAGGCGACCGGGTTGAAGTGATCGAGGGGCTCGCTTCGGGAGAAGCCGTCATCGTGACCCAATCTGCCAGGATTGGCGAAGGAACTCCCGTGGAGGTGGCCAAACCTTGAGATTGCCGGAGTTTTCCGTTAAGAAGCCGATTTTCACCTCCATGATCTATGCCGCCATCGTCCTGCTGGGTGTTGTGACGCTGGTGTCCATGAAGGTGGATCTGCTCCCGAAAATCGATCCCCCTGTCATCACGGTCCTGACGACCTGGCCCGGCGCTTCCGCAATCGAGATCGAGCAGCGGGTTTCAAAGAAACTGGAAGACCAGCTCGGGATGATCGAGGGTGTAAGCGATCTCTACTCGAAATCGGTGGACAACCTCTCGGTGGTTTCGGCGAAGTTCAAATGGGGGACCGATCTTGACGTGAAGGTCGGGGATGTGCGGGACGCCGTCAACTTCGCAAAGCGCAGAATGCCTTCCGACATCGAGGAGCCGATCATTTTCCGGATGTCCTCGGGGACCGTTCCCGTGCTGGAAATCGCCCTGACGGCCGGGGCTTCCTACCCGGGGCTTTACCACTATGCCGACAGTGTCCTCGTGGAGGATCTCAAGCGGGTCCCCGGAGTCGGGCAGGTTCTCGTTTACGGGGGGCTGCGCAGGGAGATCCGGGTGGCGATGGACCTGGCGAAGCTCGAGGCCTACGGGTTGGCGCCCCAGGCGATCGCCGCCGCGCTGGAACGGGAAAACCTGAACGCCCCGGCCGGCCCCCTCAAAGAAGGGCGGATTGCCTTCAATGTGCGCGTCCCCGGGAGGTTCAGGGACATCTCGGAGATCCGGGGACTGGTCGTAGGCGCCTGGCAGGGCAGGCCGGTCCATCTCGGTGATGTGGCGAGCGTCGAAGACACCTTCAAGGAACTCGAGATGAACGGATGGGTGAACGACAAGCCCTCCGTGATCCTGATTGTCCTCAAAAACAGCGACGCCAACACGATGGAAGTGGCGAAAGGCGTCAAGGAAAAGCTCCAGGAACTCAAGGCCGAACTTCCTTCAGATATCGAAACCACGATCCTGATGGACACCTCCGAGTACATCGGCAACTCGATCCGGGACCTGTCGCACTCCCTTTACTGGGGCATTGTCCTGGTCTTTCTCGTGACCTGGGCTTTCCTGAAGCGCTTCTCGGCGTCCCTGGTCGTCTGTGCTGCGATCCCTTTCTCCCTTTTGATCACGTTTACAGTGATGAAGCTTCTTGGCTACACCCTCAACATTATGACGCTGATGGCCCTCTCGATGGCCGTGGGTATGGTCGTGGACAATGCTATCGTTTCCACCGACCAGATCATCTACCACATGGAAAAGGGGGAGCGCAGGGGAATCGCTTCCATCCTCGGGGCGAGCGAAGTCGGAGGGGCCTTGCTGGGTTCCACCACGACCACGGTGGTCGTGCTGATGCCCCTGATTTTTGTTCAGGGCCTCGTGGGGGTTTTCTTTACTTCCCTCTGTGTCGTCATGATCGTGGCGGTGGCGATCTCCCTGTTTGTTTCCATCAGTTTCATCCCGATGGCCGGCAGCAAGGCCTTCAGCACGGAAACGGAAAACCTCAGGCTGCACGGATACACGGAAAAGTTTCTCCGGAAGCTGGAGTCAGGGTACAGGGATCTCCTTTCCTGGGGGCTGGACAGGCCGGCTGAGATCTTTGGAATTGCCGCGCTGTTCATGCTTCTGACGATCACCGGATTCAAATTCATCGGGACGGAACTTACTCCGGAGGCAGATACGAGCGAGATCTCGATCACTTTCCGGCTTCCCGAGGGAACGCGCCTGGAAGCGACGGATGCTCTGGTCCGGGAAGTCGTCGAGTATGCGAGAAAGAACGTCCCCGAGCAGAAATACGTCTTCGGGTGGGACGGACAGACGGAAGAAGGCTACGGGATCGCCACGGGGAGCGAGGAAGGAAGCAACGTCGGGACAGTGGGGCTGAAGCTCGTCGACAAGGCCGAACGGAACCGCTCGGCCTTTGAAGTGGCCGAGCAGATCCGGAAATGGCTGGCAAAGAAACCGGGCATCCAGAAAATGACCGTTCTTGTCACCTCGCCGATCCAGGCGATGTTTCTGGGGTCCAAGCCGGTCAACATCGAAGTGTACGGTGACGACCTGAAAGAAACGGTCCAGGTGGCGGAAGAGATCAAAAACCGGCTCGCGAGGATTCCGGGGGCGGTGGACGTGACCCTGAGCCAGAAACCGGACCGCCCGGAAATCCAGGTCCTGATCGACCGGGAAAAGGCGGCCCTGCTGGGGGTCAGTACGGCCTCCATTGCTTCCACGCTGCGCATGTACTTTTACGGGGTTGAAACCGGAGAAAGCTTCTGGCAGGGGGAGGACGACTACCCCATCCGGATTCGCCTTGACAGCCGGCAACGGGATACCATGGGTGTTTTGGACCGCCTGGTGGTCCCCGCTTCGACGGGCAAAGCGGTGAGGCTCTCCACCGTGGCCAGGATCGTGCAGGACAGCGGCCCTTCTGAAGTGAACCGGAAAAACCGCCAGAGGTACGTGGTCGTCGAAAGCAACGTCCAGGGAAGATCCCTGGGGCAGGTCACGGAGGCGGCCAAAAAGGAAATCGCGTCGATGAACCTGCCGCCCGGCACGAAAATTGCCTTCGGCGGCCAGGTCCAGGAGCAGGGCGATGCCTTCCGCCAGCTTGGGCTTTTGGTGCTCCTGGGGATCATCCTGGTGTACATGGTGATCGCCGCACAATACGAGGCGCTCCTTGACCCCTTCATCATCCTTTTCAGCGTGCCCTTTGCCCTGACCGGTGTGGTCATGGCATTCCTCCTGACGGGACTTTACATCTCGATGCAGGCCTTCCTGGGGGTCATCATGCTGGTAGGGATCGTCGTGAACAATGCCATCGTTCTTCTCGACTACGTGGGACTTCTGCGGGCAAGGGGCATGCGCCTTCGCGAGGCTCTCCTTGAAGCCGGGGAACGGCGGCTCCGGCCGATCCTGATGACGATGCTGGCGGCCTTCCTGGGAATGCTGCCCATGGCCGTCAGCCGGGGGCAGGGGGCAGAGATGTGGAGGCCGCTGGCGGTTTCGGTGATGGGGGGCCTGGCCCTTTCCACCCTGATCACGCTGATTTTGGTCCCGACCGTGTACCAGGTCATGGAAACAAAGCTGCGGAGAAAGCCGCGCTTTGCCGAGGCAAAAGGGGGCGAATGAAGTGAAGCTGGTCTGGATCCTGTGCAACGAGAGCATTGCGGAGGAGGTTCGCGCGGTTCTTGATGAAACCCCCGTCACTGGCTACACGGTCTGGCAGAATGTCCTGGGGACGTCGTCCGGGGAGGCCCACTGGGGGGATGCGGTCTGGCCCGGGAAAAACTGGGCCTTCATGGCCGTGGACGAAGACGAGCGCTCCATGCGCCTGATCGGTCTTCTCGGGGA
>JAAYVK010000041.1 GCA_012517195.1 Synergistaceae bacterium
ATCGGGATCGGGTCGGACGCACGGATCGGTTTCGCCTTCATCTCCCCGGGGTGCGGTTACGGGGGATCCTGTTTTCCAAAGGACGTTCGGGCGCTGATCCATACAGCAGCCAGTTTCGGGTGCAAATCCCGGATTCTGGAAGCTGGGGAAAAAGTGAACAACGCTCAGAAACACCTTCTCTTCAAGATGATCGCCCATCATTTTGAAACCACCGCGGGCCGAACGATCGCGGTCTGGGGACTCTCCTTCAAGCCGAACACATCCGACACGAGGGAGGCGTCATCCCTCGTTTTGATCGAAGACCTGCTGGTAGCGGGGGCCCGGGTCCGGGCGCACGACCCGGTCGCCATTCCGGAGGCTCGAAAGGCCCTGCCCGACCATGAGAATCTGGAGTTCTGCGAGAACCATCTCGAGGCAGTCAAGGGTGCCGACGCCCTGGTTCTTGTCACCGAATGGGATCTTTACAAGCAGCCCGACCTCGTCCGGCTGGCGGCCCTGATGGGCTCCTGCGTCATTTTTGACGGGAGAAACCAGTACAACCCGCAGGAAATGAAACGGCACGGTTTTACCTATTACTCCATCGGGAGACCGGCCGTTTTGGGGCCAAGGCGCTAGATCCAGCCCTTACGCCGGAAATAGCGGAGCATGAACGCGGTGATACCGGCCATGACTCCCAGGACGGCAGGATACCCCCAGCGCCATTCCAGTTCCGGCATGATGCGGAAGTTCATTCCGTAAACGCCTGCGATGAAGGTCAGGGGGATGAACAGCGTGGAAATGACGGTAAGGACCTTCATGATCTCGTTCATTCGGTTGCTCAGGCTCGAAAGGTAGATGTCCAAAAATCCTGAAAGCGTTTCACGAAGGCTTTCGACTGACTCGATAACCTGAACCGTGTGGTCGTAAAGATCCCGGAGATAGGGGGCAAGCGCTTCGTCCAGAAGGGCGGAATCCCTGCGCTCAAGGTTGCCGATCAGTTCCCGGAGAGGCCAGACGCACCGCCGGACGTAATTCAGCTCGCTTCGCAGCTCGTGCAGCGCCTGGAGGGTTTCCCGTTTCGGGGAACTTACCAGCTCTTCCTGCAGCGACTCGACGCGGTCGCTCAGGCTCTCCAGGACGATGAAATACCCGTCTACGACGGCATCGAAAAGGCTGTATGCAAGGGCATCCGCACCCATCTTTCTCAGCTTGCCCTTTCCTGAGCGAAGCCGATCCCGGACCGCGTCGAACACATCCCCCGGATCTTCCTGGACCGAGAGCAAGAATCCCTTTCCCAGGATGACGCTCACCTGTTCGGAAACGGTCCGGCCCGTTCCCTTTTCAAGACTCAGCATGTTCAGGACGGCGAAAAGGTATTCCCCGTAATCCTCGAGCTTCGGCCGCTGTTCGCGGGCCATGACATCCTCCAGGACCAGAGGGTGGATGCCGAACGCCTCCATGAGTCTTTCCAGAAGGGCAGGATCGGAGAGTCCGTCCACGTTGATCCACCGGATCCCTTCCGCTTCGCGGGAAGCGAGACACTCTTCCAGGCTGCAGTCCGCCTTTTCGAAAAACAGCCCGGTCGTGTAGGTGATCAAGCTCAGCCGAGGGGCTTTCGGTCGCGGCCCCAGGGTTGTCTTTTCGGAAAGCCGGCGGTAGAGACCCGCCCGGAAATCCCTCGGCATTTTTGGGTTCCTCCCTAAGATGGATCCCCTGCCACTCGGTTCTTAAGGATCCCGATCCCTTCGATTTCGACTTCAACCACATCTCCCGGAAGCATGGGGCCGACGCCGGCCGGAGTTCCCGTCGCAACGACATCCCCAGGCCGCAGGGTCGCAAAGCGGCTGATATGGGAGATGAGCCTGCCAACCGGGAAGATCATCATATCCGTCGAGGCCGCCTGGACGACACGGCCGTTCAGCCGGGTCTCGATTCGCCTGCCCCGCGCTTCCCCGGATTTCAGGATCCAGGGGCCCAGCGGGCAGAAGGTATCGAAGCTCTTGGAACGGGTCCACTGTCCATCCCGGTTCTGCAGGTCCCTTGCCGTGACGTCATTCAGACAGGTCAGGCCGAAAATGACCGATTGAGCCTTTTCTTCCGGGATGTTCCGGCAGGTCTTTCCAATGACCACCGCCAGTTCCCCCTCGTAGTCGATCCGTCCCGCCCAGAGCGGAATGCGAATTGTCCCTTCCGGGCTCAGGACGGATCCAGGGGCTTTCAGGAAGATCAGCGGCTCCTCCGGGAGGTCGTGCCCAAGCTCTTTCGCGTGCTCGGTATAATTCCTTCCCACACAAAAAATGCTGGTCGGCTCGACCGGAGCGAGAAGGCGGACCTTCTCGAGGGGAAAGACCTCCCCGGAAAACTCTCCGCCTTCGAAAAAAGACCCCCTGATTTCGCGAATCATGCCATCTTCGAGGATCCCGGACCGAGTCCGCCCTTCTGTTTCGAATCGTACCCAAAACATTCCCATCCCTCCGTTTCCCTCCTTCTTGCCTCGACCCTACCGCCAATTCGGAATGATCAGGGCCGCCGCCGCGCCGTAACTGACCAATAGCGCCAGAAGCACCGATGCGGAAAGCATGTCTTTCGTCCGTTTCACATCTTCGTTGAATTCGGTCCCCACGTGGCTGTCGATCAGCAGTTCAAGGGAAGTGTTGATCAGTTCGATCACCATCGGGACCAGGCTGAGCAGGAAAACCCTGAAAGCCAGCCAGAATTGTCCTTTCCCCGCATAAACCGCCAGTGCGGTCAGAATGACGGCACACGCCGTTTCCCTTGCAATCGCGGTTTCCATGAAAAAGGCCGTCTTCAGCCCATTCAGGGAATTCACGAACTTCCTCGCCAGCGAGTCGTTTTTCCAGCAGCACTTTGTGTTCGGGCTACTCCCCATCAAGGGTCCCCTCCCCTGCCTCCGCATAGGCCCGAGCGAAATCCCTGGCTTTTCCCGCGAGCCGTTTCACCTGCGGGATCCGAGGCAAGCGGTTTTCAATCCTTTCGATGACCCGCCTTTCCAGAATTCTCCGGAAGGAGGGCTGAAAGTTCAAGTCGAAAACCCAGGACAGCTGCACGAGAAGGAAATCGGGTACAGAACGGACCTGGCTGTAGGATGCCCTGCCCGTTTCTCCCAGGGTGTCCAGGAGTTCCCCGCTGACTTCCCAGGTAACCGGGATCCTGGGGAGAAGTTCTCGAATTGCTCCCCGGTCCAGATAATCCTGGACCAGCTCGAAGACATCCAGCTTGTCAGCGTCCCGGACCAGCTTGACCATGGCCAGGCTCGACGTTCGGACACCGGAAGGGACCTCCTTCTTGTTGTGAAAACGGATCCCATCGAGAATGGCGAGTTTCGCGGCTTCTTCGAGCGGCTCGAGGATGCCCGATCTTTTCACGGTTTCCCAGCCCAATTCCCCGTGATCGACGGAGGCCGCATCGTAGAAGGTCCGGAACTCCCGGTACTGGGGAAAACGGCCGACATCGTGAAGCAATCCCAGCGTTTCCGCAACATCGACCGATTCGGCGTCCATCCCCATCTCCCTGGCGAGGGAACACGCTTCACCGGCGACACGGAAACTGTGACGCAACTTGAGCTCCAGCAGGGGTTCGAGGGGATTGTCCCCGTTCTGGAAACTCCGCGTGTAGGAAGTGAACCACTCCTGGATTTCCTGCATCGAATTCACCGTCCAGACTTTCCTTTCGTTCTTTCTCATGGGCCCTTTCCTTGCGGCGCCTGTTCCTGGCTGATATAGTAATCGCACGGCTTTCAGGGAAGGAGCGATTCCTGTTGGATTCTTCCGAACGCTACAAGAAAACGTTCCCGATTTCCTGGGATCAGCTGCACCGGGACTGCAAGGCACTGGCCTGGCGACTACACGAGAAGGGGAAATGGAACCGGATTCTCGCGATCGCCCGCGGCGGTCTCGTCCCGGCGGCGATCATCGCGCGGGAACTGGATATCCATTTCATCGACACGCTCTGCGTTTCAAGCTACACCCTCCGCACCCAGGGAGAACCGGCAATCCTCAAGCTGGCCACCTCGTTCGGGAACGACCCCCAGGGGTCCCTGATCATCGATGACCTGGTGGACACCGGTAGAACCGCGCAGCTGGTCCGGCGGATGTTCCCGGAAGCGTGTTTCGCCACCGTCTACGCCAAACCCGAGGGACGGCCCCTGGTGGATCTCTTCATCACGGAAGTCAGCCAGGATACCTGGATTCTTTTCCCCTGGGATTCGGAATTTTCTTTCTCCCAGCCGATCATCGGCAGGACCTAGTCTCTTTCCTCCCGGTGGAAAGGCTGCCCCAGTGCGGCCGGAGCGCCCAGGAGGATTCCCTTTCCCTTCCTGACCGAAATCCCTACCAGAACGACGATCGTCAGGATGTAGGGAAGCATCAGGAGAAGCGGAGCCGGTATCGTGGTCCCTGCCGCCTGGATTCGAAGCTGCAGTGCACCGACCCCTCCGAAAAGGTAGGAACCTAAAGCCGCCCTCAGGGGATTCCAGATCCCGAAAATGACAAGCGCGACGGCGATCCAGCCTCTTCCTGCTGTCATCATCTCCACCCACATCTGGGTGTACACCACCGAGAGATAGGCACCCCCCAGAGCCGCGAGACCTCCACCGACCATCGTATAGGCGTACCTCAGCCGGACAACGCTCAATCCCGCCGCATCCACAGCCCGCGGGTTCTCCCCGACTGCCCGCAGGGTGAGTCCCCAGCGGGTCGAGGAGATAAACCAGCAGGCCAGGCCCACGAGGACGTAAGAAAGATAGACCAGCGGATCATGGTTGAAGAGGACGGGTCCCAGGAGGGGGATCTTCGCCAGCAGGGGAACCGGCAGAATCCCGAGCCCCCGGATCGTTTCCCCCACGTAGGCCTTCCCGAGAAGGGCGCTCATCCCGGTGCCAAACATGGTGATCGCCAGGCCGCTCACCACCTGGTTGGCTCCCATGGTCACGCAGAGAAACGCGTGAAGGGCTGAAACGGCCATCCCCACGCAAAACGCCGCTGCGAGGCCGACCCAGGGATTGCCGGTGACCATCGTCACGGTGAAACCCGAAAAAGCTCCCAGCAGCATCAGCCCCTCGAGTCCCAGGTTGAGCACTCCGGCCTTTTCGGTCAGGATCTCCCCGAGGGTCGCATAGAGAATCGGCGTCCCGCTCCGAATTGCGGCAGAAAGAATTGGAACCAGGATTTCCATTCCCCTCACTCCCCCCCCCGGATGAAAACGATCCGATAGTTCCGGAAGAACTCCGCCCCCAGCACGCAGAAAAGGATCAGTCCCTGCAGGACCTGGACGCTCGCCAGAGGAAGGCGCATGACGACCTGGAGCGTATCTCCGCCGACCAGGAGCGCCCCGAGGAGGAAGGAAACCAGGATCGTCGCCATCGGATTCAGGCGGGCAAGCCAGGCCACGATGATCGCGGTGAAGCCGTATCCTCCCGAGAAGCCCGGCTGGAGTCGTCCCTGGAGCCCTGCGACTTCCGTCATCCCGGCGATTCCCGCAACAGCCCCGGAAAGGAACATTGCCAGGACCACGTTCTTCAGGTCGTTGATCCCTGCATACCGGGCCGCATTCGGGTTGTTCCCGATGACCCGCAGTTCAAATCCCCACTTTGTCCAGCGGTAGAGCACCCGGAAAAGGATCGCCAGGCCGATGGCCAGGAAAATCCCGACATGGACCCTTGTACCCCCGAGAACAGGCAAACGGGCCGCATCCGGGAAGGGGGTCGTCATGGGGAAACCGAGGCTCGAAGGGTCGCGCCAGGGTCCATAGATGAAATAATCGGCCAGGAGGATGGCGATGTAGTTCATCATCAGTGTGGTGATGGTCTCGTTCACATTCCATCGGGCCTTGAGGAACCCGGCGAAGCCCGCCCAAAGCCCGCCAGCGATGCAGGCCGCCAGGAACATGAGGGAGAGGATCACGAGGGAATTGTCGACGAAAGCGTACCGGACAACCGCGACTGCCGCCAGGGCGCCCATGACGATCTGGCCCTCGGCCCCGATGTTCCACACAACCATTGTGAACGCGAGCCCCACCGCAAGCCCCGCCAACGTCAGCGGGATTGCCTTGACGATGGTCTCGCTGATCCCCCACGCATCTCCAAGCGATCCCTGGACCATCGCTTTATACGCCGCAAGCGGCGAAACACCCAAAAAGGACAGCAGGACGGCCCCGGCCGCCAGGGCAACCGCCACCGCTCCGGCGGGGATGGACCAGTTCATCCAGGAAGGGACTTCCAGCCGTCTTTCGATTCGGAAACGCGGTTTCATCTGGCCTTCTCTCCTTCGATTGCCGGTTCTCTCCGGATGCCTGCCATCATCAGCCCCAGTTCCTCCTCGGAGGCGCTCCGGGGATCCTCGACCATCCCCATGATCTCCCCCTTGTGAATGACAGCAAGCCTGTCGCTCAGGGCCAGGACCTCCTCCAGGTCTTCCGAAACGAGAAGGACGGCCGCTCCCCTTTCCCGCTGACGGAGGAGCTGGTCCCGCACGAACTCCGTCGCGCCGACATCCAGCCCCCATGTCGGCTGCATCGCCACGATCAAATCCGGGGTTCCGGAGAGCTCCCTGCCAAGCATGAGGCGTTGCTGGTTCCCCCCGGAGAGGTTGCGAACCGGGATCCCCAGGCCGGGGGCAGAAACGCCGAACCTCTCCACAATCCGCCCGGTTTCCCCGGCAATGCTCTCCCAGCTAAGGAATGGCCCCCTGGCGTACGGTTTCCGCCAGAAGTTCTTCAGGGCGAAGTTTTCCCTCAGGTTCATGGCTCCAACAAGCCCCGTTCCTTTCCGGTCCGCCGGGATGTAGCTCACCCCTGCCTGAAGGAAGTCCATGGGCTTGCGCCCTGTCATGTCCTTTCCACGCAGCAGGACCCTTCCGAAATGGATCGGCCTCAAACCCGTCAGCGCTTCGCAGAGTTCCTTCTGCCCGTTTCCGGCGATTCCTGCAATGCCCAGGATTTCTCCCTCCCGGATCGAGAGGCTCAGGTTCCGGATCGCCGGAAGGCCGCGGTCATTCAGCGCACAGATCCCTTCCGCTTCCAGGACCGTATCCCCGGGATTCAGAACAGCCTTGTCCACGGCAAAAACGATCTTTCTTCCCACCATTTTCTCGGCCAGCATTTCCCGGGTTGCCATCCTGCCGGGCAGCGTCTCCACGACTTCCCCGCTCCGCAGGATCGTGATGCGGTCAGAGATCTCCATGACCTCGTCCAGCTTGTGGGAAATGAAAACCACCCCGTGCCCTTCGGCCGTCATCTGGCGGATCGTATCGAAAAGCCGGCGAACTTCCTGGGGGGTCAAAACCGAAGTGGGTTCGTCCAGAACGAGCACCTCGGCATTCCGGTACAGCATCTTCAGAATTTCGACCCGCTGCTGCTCTCCAACCGAGAGCTGCCAGACCTGCGCTTCCGGTTCGACATCGAGGCCGTACCGGTCGGAGAGTTCACCGATTTTCCGAATCACGTCCCTTTTGGGAAGCACCGCCTTCAGACCCGGAAGCCCCATCACCAGGTTCTCCCAGACCGTCAGCACCGGAACGAGCATGAAATGCTGGTGGACCATCCCGATCCCCGCCGCAATGGCTTCCCGCGGCGAGGAGAATCGGCATTCCCGCCCCTTGACGCGGATGCTGCCTGCATCGGGCTGGTAAAGGCCGTTCAGGATATTCATCAAGGTGCTTTTCCCGGCCCCGTTCTCGCCCAAAAGCGTATGGACCTCTCCGGCGAAGACGTCAAAATCGATCCCGCGATTCGCCCTGACGGAGGCGAAGCTTTTCGTGATGCCCAGCATCTGGACCAGCGGCCGTTGTCTTTCTGACTCCATAAGGCTGAACCCTCCGGGTAGGAAAATACCTGCGACCCTCCAAGTTTGCCCGAATAGGCGGAATTGTCAACGCTCAACAAAAAAGGGGAGCCCGAAGCGAGCCCCCCCTGGCAATCTGATTCCGGCTTACTTCGGGATCGTTCCCTCGACTCCCTGAACGAACCAGTTCATCGACAGCATATCACCGTCGGACATCCGCTTCCCGGCCTCCACCTTAACATTGCCCGATTGATCCCGTATCGGTCCGGTGAACACATCCCACTTTCCCGAAACGATCTTCGCCCGTTCTTCCGCAACCAGTTTCCTGACGCTTTCCGGAACCGCCTTTCCAAAGGGGGCCAGGCCGACCATGTTTTCCTTCAGCCCCCACCAGATCGACTCGGATTTCCAGGTCCCCTTGATCACTTTTTCGGCAGCATACCTGTAAAGCATGCCCCAGTTCCAGACCGGGGCAGTCAGGTGCCGGGTCGGAGCGTAGCGGCTCATGTCGTTGTTGTACCCGACAACCCAGACCTTGGCTTCCTCTGCGGCCTGGGGGGCGGCACCGGAGTCGGCATGCATGGCGATGACGTCCGCACCGGAGTCGATCAGGGCCTTGGTCGCTTCCTTTTCCTTCCCGGGGTCAAACCAGGAGAACAGCCAGACCACCTTGACCTTCGCCTTCGGGTTTACCTTCCGGACACCCAGCGTGAACGCGTTGATGCCGCGGATGACCTCGGGGATCGGGTTCGCCGCCACGTAGCCGATGATGTTGCTCTTCGTCATCTTTCCAGCCACAAGCCCTGAAAGGTAGCGAGGCTGGTAGATACGCCCAAAATAGGTTCCGACATTCGGGGCCGTCTTATAGCCCGAGCAGTGCATGAAGACGACATCCGGGTGTTTTTTGGCCACTTCCTGGACATAGTCCATGTAGCCGAAGGAGGTGGCGAAAATGAGCTTCGAGCCGTTTCGCACAAAGGTTTCCATGACCCGGACTGCATCCGGGCCTTCCGGAACCGATTCCACGATGCTCGAGCTCACTCCCGGAAGCGCTTTCTCCATGTCCTTGCGGCCCTTGTCATGCATAAAAGTCCAGCCGCCGTCTCCCACGGGACCCACGTAAACGAACCCGGGCTTCAAGTCCTTCGCTGGAACAGGAGCAAAGGCCCACGCCGTCGCCGCTGCAAGCAGGAAAGCCATGACGAATGCAAATCCCAAACCCTTTCTCATCCTTGTTCCGCCTCCCGAATATGACGTTTGAACCGCAACCCGTCTTCTTTCTATTGATACCATGGCATACATTTTGCCGCAAGGCCCAAAAAATATCAGCCTCTTATCCCCGGCCCCCCGGGTTGGGAGAGACTCATCAGGGGTTTTTCGGGGTGATCCGGATCTCAAAAAGTCGGCTCCACGGATAGCTCACCTCAAAATCGGCGATCCCGAAATCCGCAAGCGGCCCCCGGGAAAAGGAGAAGAGCCTCTCCCGGATTTCCCCCTCCAGCCTGCCGGCTATCGCCTGCCCGGAGAACGGCCCCTTCGGGACAACCGCCGGGCGCACCACGGCCTGGTACCCCCAGTCATCCAGGTACCGCGCAAAGAGAAGCCACTTGCGGTCTTCTTCGGTCATCCAGGCGGACAGGACTCCCGCGGCAAGGGCCACCCCGATGCTATTGTCCGATGTATTCCCGCCGGAGTACGCCGCAAGCCGGTTGAGAAGCCCCGCTTTCCTCAGGGCTTCCATCAACCCCCGGTCCGCACCGTTGTCAAACGCAATATCGGCGACAGCAACCCGTTTCCCGGCATCCAGCATCCTTCCGATTTCCGCGGCGAACGCCTCGTCGGATTCGTCCGGCGTCGGAAGGTTCTTGGGGGACGACGCTTCCAGTGTCCGCTCCCCCTGCGGCAGGTTCACCGCGAGGATCAAATCGGCCTCCCAAGGGGTTTCGACCCTTTTCACTCCAAGGACATCCGCCTGGATCTCGAACGAATCTTCAGGAGTGAAACCGGAATAGTTCGGCCGCATTTCCAGCGGCAAGGGGGAGGGGAAATGCAGGAAAACTCTCTGGAGCGGCTTTTCGTGAAGAACCATCCGGGCAAACAGCAGGAGCCCCATCTGGTCCACACCGGGGACAATGGAAGCCTGGTTTCTGGGGGCCTCTCCGATCACGGAGGCCATCGAGCGGAATTCCGGTTCAAGCAGCTGCGGGGAAACATTATCGTCCAGGCCGATCCCGACAAAATCGACCCCTCCGCTGCCGTGAAGGGCGAGAAGCCGGTTAGCGGCTCGAAGACTCCGGTTCCGCCTTTCGGCCCAGCTTCGGAGAACCGGCACGGGGATCGTTTTCAGGAGCCTCTCCGCCGCAGCCAGTTCCTCTCCCGAGAGATCTCCCCGGGATGCGGCCGTCTGCAGCCTGGCCAGGCGGAAGAGCTGCGGGGCCCATTTCGCGTTGTAGTCTGCATCCAGAACTCCCTGGCTTTCCCTGGGCATTCGAAGCAGCGTCCCAAAAAGGGCAACCTTCGGTTCCTGGAGACTGTCACAAAAATTCTTGAGGGCCTCGAAGCGCCTCGCAACTTCCACCTCGTCCAGGTCATGGATCCTCGAGGAGACCAGCCCTCCGAAAAGAAGGGCATCCGCCGCGATCACGAATGTATCCTTCATCGAGTTGGAGGCCAGCCACTCGTAAAGCTCTTCAAAATCAGGAACCCCAGCCTGGCCCCTGAAAAACCCGGCCGGGGGGAGCAGAAGCTCGACCTTTAGGGCCCTGGCGGCTTCGATGACCCGATCCAGGGAATACGGCCGGTCATCGATGGGCACATACACAAGGGAACCCGCAGCGGCCGGGCCCGCTGCAAAAGGCAGAAGCACGAACAACATCAGCAGTTTCAGTAATGGTTTCTTGAACCTGCTCATCGGCCGTTCCACTCCCTGAAAGAAAAAAGCCCCATCTCACGATGGGGCTGGTCTTATGCTGGCTCCCCGTGTGCAACCCTCTTCATAACCCTTCTCTGTTCTCCGGCGGTTAACCGAAAACCTTCAATATCATCGGGTTATCAAGGAGCATGTGGCCCCCGGCGGGCCGGAAGCTGTGTTGAGTCACATTTCCCAATCTCCGCCGGATGCCGCAACTCATCACCGCGCCATCAGAGCGAACACGCCCCAGCCCAGGTACTCACGCGTGTATGTTGCGTAGCGCACTGGTTCCGAGGTCAGTTGGGCTCGAACCTCTTCGGCTGACTCGTCGTCGGGATGGGCTTCGAGCCATCGACGCATGGTGAGCCATTTGGCCGCCTCGTATCTGTCCCAGCTGTCTTGGTCTGCCAGAACCATTTCCACCACGTCGTAGCCCAGACGACCGAACGACGCCACGAGTTCTGGAAGAAGGAGGAAGTCGGAGACGGAGCCGGCAAGACATCCCCTGGCCACCTCTTCCGTCGGCGGCAGGCGCCGCCAGTAGGGCTCGCCGATGAGGA
>JAAYVK010000042.1 GCA_012517195.1 Synergistaceae bacterium
CAGGCACCAGGCATAAGTCCGCCAGTGCAGCCGGGAGCAAACCTCGCTGTAGATGGAGAGGAACTTCTTCCGATCCGGATCGTTGAAAAAAATCCGTGCCTTGTTGTCTCCCCTGGAGGTGACATGGTAGAGCGCTCCAGGGAATTCGATGCGAAGCGGGCGTGCCATAACTCAGGATGATAGCAGGCAAATTTCAAAATTCAAGGTTAATCGCAACTCGGGCTACTATTGTATACATATGGTCAAAATCACGGTCTGACCCCATTGCTTGGCTTCAGGACGAGCTTCTTTTCGTCACCCTGACGGTTTCGGCAACGGCATCCACTTCTACCCAGTCTCCGTCTTCGATTACCTCGAATGGATCGGATTCAAGCCTGTCAACCATTACGGCATCAACGACGACAGCGGAGGAAACGAGGACGGGTTCTGCCTCCGCGACTATAATGGCCGCAGGGAGGTTCCCTTTCGCCCAAAGCTGGTAAAAGCCATCCACCTGAACGACCGAGCTTCCCTTGCCTGATCGGAGCACCAGCACTTTCCCCGCCAGGCTTTTTCCCTGGAGCGGATGGTTTTTCTCGATGACCGTTCCGGTAAGGGGATCGCATAGATAGAAACACATGGGTTCCCTGGATACGAGAGCCTCCCCTGACCCGGACCCTTTAACAATACAGCGGCACCGGTAAGATTTTGTTTCCTCGACCATCATCGGACCTCCCCGAGGATTGCTGCCTCGATGCATTTCTGAAGACTTCGGATCACGAAAGGTTGCCCCCTTCTTTCCCGGTAATAGGCGCATTTCGGAGAATCCGTCACGCCGAGGCCGCCTTCGAAAGACTTCCAGCAGGGTTCGTCGATGCAGGTGTCCGCGACCAGGTCAACCCCGAGGGCGGCAAGCCTTTCTTTTTCTCCCGAGCGGGCTGCCAGTTCCAGCGCTTCGAAGGAAGTCAGAACCCAGAATGCCACTCCTTCCCGAACTCGCCGCCCCTTCATGAGCCGCTCGATTTCACGGATTTGGCCGTAGCTGTAATGGGGGCATCCCAACATGACAAGGTTGATGGGACCACCTTGCTCAGAGATTGCCTCTTCCTGGTTCCTGATGTCTTCCTCTGTGACCACCAGTTCTGCATCCGGCGGGGTCTTTCCGAATGCCTCCTTAAGGGTCAACGCTTCGGGGGTCAGGCCCGCGATGTGATACATGGGGACGGCACCGCTCGTGTTCAGTTCAGCTCCAAGGTAAAGGAGGGCTTCAGGCGAAGGCCTCCGGGCCAGGGTCCTGAAATTGAAAACGGGGACACGACTCCCGGAAAAGCGCCCGACAAACCAACCGAGCAATCCCCAGTCGTAGGGATCTTCCAGGGTGGCTTCGACTTGAACCAGGAATTGCCCCTTTCGGTTCGCGTCCAGGTGCAGGCCGTATAGCGGCGTCTTTCCCAAGACGGCAGCGGCCAGGGCGCTGACCGAAGATTCCCGGTTGCTCCGGGCTCCCAGGACTGCGTTGACGTAAGGAGTTGCGCTGGATTCCGAGAAAGCGACATGTTCTCCGAAGGCGGGAACGTTGGTGGAGAGCCCAGGGGTACAGCAAAAGGTCAACTGCGCTCCGATTTTCCGGTAAACCTCAATCGTTCGAAGGGCCAGATCCAGTTCTGAATCGGTGACTTCGAAGCGTTTCGAAAGATTCGTGACGTCCCACGCTGGGTTCGTGGTGGGGGGAACCTTGCAACGTGCGCCCCCGTCTGCCAGAAGCCCGCACCAGTACGTATCCCCTTCCTGCCCGCTAAGGGCTACGTGCGCCCTTGTGATGGGGATCAGCCGCTCAGCGTCGAACGTCTTTCCAAGGGCGACCAGAAGCTCCATTGCTTTCCTGACGCCCTGCCCCATCTCACCGTCAAGCATCCTTTTTTCTTCGTCCGATAGAAACATCCTTTCCCTCCTTATGCGTGTGTTTCCCCCAGCACTGGAAGGGCGACGCCCCCCCTCGGGAGGATTCCCACAGTTCCCCCCGGAATGCGGGCAAATGCTTCATCCAGGGCCGCCTGGACCGAATCAAAGCGCTCGAATCCCAGGGTACGGATATCTTCCCCGGAAAGACCCTCGGTCAGGATGAAAACATCTGCTTTCTCTCTGACGCGAGAGTTGCAGGCTGCGATGTCCGCCGAAACCAGGTCGGCTTCCCGATCTTCCGGGGAACAGGCCTTTGCCCTCTTCAGAATTTCCTTCAGCGGGAGAGCAAGCCAGTCCCTGAATCTCGGGTGGTTGTGCGCAAGCCCTTCCCAGCATGGAGCGGCAAAGATGAGGATTCCGCCTTTGCGAACCGCGAAGTAGGCCGAAATGAGGCCTTTTCCCGCCTGCCAATAGTCGATGTCGCAGGGAGAAGAACTGACGACGACAATATCCGCGGGCCTGGGAATGTCGACACGGTAGGTTGTTCGGGCCAGGGCCGCTCCTTCACGGTGTGCTTTTACAAAATCTCCGGCGAAGATTCCCACAACCTGTCCCTGTTCGTTTCTCACGGTGTTCAGAATAAAGTCGAGCCCGACTTTTCTAGACACTTCCTCCATGCCATGACGACAGGGGTTTTCCATCATGCCGAGGGGAATCTCTGCGAGGAGGGCAGCCGCCACATGGGTTGCGGCTGTCGTGGCGAAACCGCAGATGCCAGGCTGGACAATCTTGGCGCCTCCCGAGTACCCCGCGTCACAATGGGGGACGATATCCCCGAGTCCGATCAACAGGTCAGCCTCGAGGGCCATTCGGTTGACCTGCACGGGGATTCGATAGCTGCCTGCCATGACGGATCCAAGGTCGACCAGGTCTTCCGTTCGTGTGGCGTCGTGCTGGAAAACCTGGAAACGCCGTGCCATTTCCGGGCCGATCTTTTCGAGGATCTCTTTTTTTGTCATCAGGCGATGGGTTCCCGGGGCCGTCAGAAAACGGATGGCGGAATCGGGGGACCCGTGGCGTCCCAGGTAATCGACAAGGACAGGGAGAAGGATCTTCAGCGGGGTATTTCTCGTGTTGTCTTCGATCAGCAGGACAATGTTCTTCCTGCCCTCTGCAAGTACCGAGAGAGGCGGGGTGCCGATGGGTGAATCAAGTTTTTCGAGGACTGCCTCCTCGAGATTTCGAAGGGGGGGAACAAGGGGCATCTTCCCTTGGAAAATCAGGTTTTCGCCAGGGATTTCGAACGTTTGTTCTGAAGCGCCATAGGGGATGGATTGCATCATCCGAGTCCCTCCTCTTCTGCCGGGGGAGTGATTTTCCCGGGGTTAAGGATATTGTGCGGATCGAAGGCCTTTTTGATGCGCCGGAGAAGCCGGATTTGGGCTTCATCCAGAAAAAGGGGGAGGTAATTTCTCCGCTTAAGGCCGACACCATGCTCACCCGTAAGAGTCCCTCCCAATTCGTTGACTTTCCTGTAAAGTGCCAGGCGGGCGTTTTCAAGAACGGTGTCCGAGTCCGGAGTTCCTTTCTCCGTGAAAAGAGTCATGTGCATGTTTCCGTCGCCGACATGGCCGTATGCAATGTAGCGGATCCCCCCGTTTGCCTCCAGGTCTCTCAAAAAGTTCATGAGGGAAGGGATTTCTCCAATTGGAGCCACGATGTCTTCTTCAATGCAGCAGGGCATGTCGTGTGCCCAGGGTTCCTCTGCAATGCCCTTCCGGAGTTTCCAGATGATGTTCCTGTGGATTTTGCTCTCCGCCACGAAAACCTCCAAGGCACCGCATTCCCTGCAGAGATCTCCCACCCGCAGGATTTCCGACCTCAGCCAGTCGGGGTCGTTTCCCTCCAGTTGCACGATGAGGTGGGCTCCCGCTTCCTCGCATGGGATACGGAGGTTTAGGTATTTCTTCACCAGCTGGAGAGAGCTTTTGTCCATGAACTCGACCGTGCTCGGCATCACTTTACCGTCGATGATCAGCCTGGGGACCAGGGCGATTGCGGATGCGGTGTCTTGAAAGGGAATCAGCAGATCGATCACTTTCCTCGGGAGGGGAAACAGCTTGAGGATGATTTTCGTCACAACGGCGAGGGTCCCCTCCGATCCGACGATGAGGTGAACAAGGTCGTAACCCGTTACATCCTTGCGCCTCTTTCCGCCAAATCGCGAGATCGAGCCGTCCGGGAGAACGACTTCAAGTCCGAGGACGTGGTTGCCGGTAGCGCCGTATTTGACGACCTTGTTTCCGCCTGCGTTTTCCGCAACGTTTCCTCCAATCGTGGAGATGTCGCCGCTGCAGGGGTCCCCGGCGTACAAAAGCCCGGCAGACTGGGCGGCTTTTGTGATCTCGGAGGTGATGACACCGGGTTCCACGGTAATCGTAAGGTTGGCGGTGTCCAATTCAAGAATGCGGTTCATCTTTTCGAAGGAAAGCAGGATGCCGCCGCGGCTGGGGACAGCCCCACCGGAAAGCCCCGTCCCGGCTCCGCGGGGGGTAACGGGAATGCGGTGCTGGTCTGCATAGGAAAGCAGCTTCGACACCTGCCCGGTGGATTCAGGAAAACAAAGGACTTCCGCTGGAGGCAGGTCCCCCCATTGCTGAGGAGGAACCTCGTCCCTGGAATAGGCCTGGCGCTTTTCAAGGTTCGCGGACACGTTGGAAGGTCCCAGGATGTTTTCCAGGTCGCGAATGACTTCTTCGGTCACTTCGGAATACTCAGATCTCGACATCGAGAGTTCCCCTTTCTTCCCGGATCCGCTGGATCAGTTGGGGCAGAATCTCATAGAGGTCTCCGCAGAGAGCGATATCTGCGATCCTGTGAATCGGGGCCTCCGGGTCCTTGTTCACTGACACGATCTTCCGCGAAGTCTGCATCCCGGCGAGGTGCTGCACTGCACCCGAGATCCCCGCCGCCAGGTAGACTTTGGGAGAGACCGCCTGCCCCGACAATCCGACCTGGTGGGCGTATGGAATCCATTTTGCCTCCACGGTAGGGCGTGTGGCTCCCACACTGCCGCCAAGCAAGTCCGCTAACTCTCGCAGCAGGCTGAACCCTTCAGATCTTCTTAGTCCTTTCCCTCCCGCGATCACCACTTCGGCGTCCCGGACGGAAGCCTGCCTATCCTGGAAGGGGACGAAATCCAGAGTATCCGCCAGAGACTGAAAGCATTCCTGCGGCAAGGAGGGGCGGACGATCTCGCCCTTTCTGGGGCGCGGTTCGGGTACGGGGAATGTCTTCGGTCGGACCGTCGCCATCTGGGGACGATGGTTCGGGGTCTTGATGGTGGCGATCACGTTCCCCCCGATGGCAGGCCTGGTTTGAAGGAGAAGGCCTGTTTCCTTTTCGATTTCCAGGCCCGTGCAATCGGCCGTCAACCCCGTACGGCATTTAGCCGCTACCGCGGGGAAGACGCATCTCCCCTGCGGGGTGGCAGGAGAAAGCAGGATCTCCGGGTTCCTCTCCCTTATGAGGGTGACCAAAACCTTTACGGCAACTTCGGGGTTCGGGAAGGAGAGCGACGGGTGCTCCACCAGGATGACCTCGTCGGCACCGTAATTGATCGGGAGATGGGCGTCATCTTCCAGCTTCCCGCAAGTCAGGATGACGGAAACCCTGGAGTTATCGCTTAGCGCTTCGCCCAATTCCCGCCCTTTCGCGGTCAATTCGAAGGTAGCGGGATGGATCCTGCCGTTCGTCCGGACTTCTCCGAAGATCATGACAATTTTGGATTGGAAATTCATCGCGATTCGCTCCTAGAGCAGCGCCGCTTCTCGCAGGATCTCAATCACCCTGTCAAGTCCACGGGCAATTTCGGTGCCTGCGTACTTTTCCGTCTTGCGCGTGAAGCGCGGGTGATCGATACGAACGACGCGAGTGGGCGAACCCGTCAGCCCCACAGCCTCTCGTGGTAGCCCCAGAGCCTCCCTTGAAAACGTTCGAATCGGTTTCCTCCAGGCATTCCGAAAGCCTTCCAGGGTGGGAAGCTGGATTTCATTCAGGTCGCTAAGGACCGAAAGAAGACAGGGGAGGGGAAAGCGCTGTTTCTGGATCCCTTCGTCCAGGTTTCGGGATACGACCAGGTGCTGGTCGTCTTGGCAGGCGATGTCGATGACATGTGTAGCAAAAGGAATTTCCAGGATGGCTGCCACCTCGGGCCCCACCTGCCCGGTTTCTCCATCTGTTGCTTTATCCCCTGCAAGGATCAGGTCGAAGGGGCCTGACAGACGAAGCGCCGCAGCGATGGTTACCGCCGTTGCCCAGCTGTCCGCTCCAGCGAAAGCCCTGTCGGAAAGCAACACCGCATCATCCGCGCCCAGCGAAAGACATTCCCGCAAGGCTTCCTCAGCCTGCGGAGGGCCCATGGAAAAAACCGTAACGCTCCCTCCTTTTTTCGCCAGGCAAAGGGCGGCCTCCAGCGCGTGAAGATCCAGTGGATTTACGGTGCGATCCACTCCTTCTCTAATCATGGTTCCCGTTTCCGGATCCATTTTCACTTCATCGGTATCCGGAACTTGTTTAATCAGGACGGCGACTTTCATGGATTTGCCTCCGTTGCCCGGGACTCCGCCCCGGGTGTTTTTAGAAACAAACATTATCTTTATATTTAAAATGCTGAAGGATTGACACACATTATACTCTTGGTATTATTAAAAAACAAGATCATTCAGAGTGAGGCGATGGGCGGGATGACGGAACAGGGCCTGCTTCAAGGCCGGAAGTCTCGCAAGGCGGCTGGGTGGGTGGCCGACGAAATCCGCCGCATGATTCTCGAGAATATTCTTCAGCCTGGTGAAATGATCAACGAATGCCGGATAGGAGAGAAACTCGGCGTCAGCCGCACTCCCGTAAGGGAAGCCATCGGCCAGCTTGCCCAGGAGGGGCTGCTGAAGCGGATTCCGGGGAGGGCGCATATTGTTGCGGAGATGTCGCTGGAAGACATCAGGGAGATCAACGATTTGCGCGTGGTTCTGGAACCGCTTGCAGGACGGGAAGCGATTGCATGGATTCCGGAAGAAAAGGTCAGAGCCGTTTTGCGTGACTGGGAGAGTTTCCGGGATCTATTCGAAAGGGGGGAGGTCATTCCCTCGAAAGACCTGTCGGAAGCCGACTCCAGGCTTCATGGCCTGATCATCGACTATTGCCGCAACAACCGCTTGAAAAACTTCCTGAGCATCCTTCGGTACCAGATCTACAGATGCCTTGTCGCATCCTGGGAGGTCCAGGTTTTCGTCGGAGACACGATCGCCCAGCACATCGAAATCCTGAAGCTTCTGGAAAAGAAAGACGCAGAAGGACTCGAGGCGGCGCTTCGTTGTCATATCCTTTTCAACAACAAGGTTTACCTGCAGCGGGTCCTGTGAGGGGATACCGGCAGCCAGGTCGACTGATTTGGCGGAAGTTACGTAGCGCCAATGGGAAACGGAGCTTCTCTTCGTTAAACTGTTGGGGTAAGGGGGGGATGAGAGTGACAGGAGGGTGTGATTTCCGGGAACAGATCAGCGTCATGGCGCGGGAAAGGCTGGAAAGTTCATCCATCGGGGAGATCATTGAGATGGCCGCCCGTTTTCGGGCTCTTTCCTTCGGGGCCGGGGAACCGTCCCCTGAGCTCTTCCCGAAAGACATGATTCGTGAAGCCGTGGCAGAGGCTTTCGAGGGCCAGGATGTCTGGGGGTATTATCACGATGACTTCGGCTACCTGCCGCTGCGGGAGTGGATCGCCGAGCGGATGATAAAGGACGGTATGGCGCCGTCCTGGGTAAAGCCGGAACATATTCTCCTCACAAATGGGGGTGGCGAGGGGGTCAGTCTTGTCAGCGAAGCCCTGATCGACCCGGGTTCCGTCGTTCTCGTGGAAAGTCCTACCTACGTTGAAAGCCTGCTTACGTTCCGAAAGCAGGGCGCTATCTGCGTCCCCGTCCCGTCCGACGACGAAGGGATCATTCCGTTCGAGCTGGAGCGCATCGCTTCAGCGGTCCGGCCCCGCTTCCTGTACACCATACCGAACTTCCAGAACCCAAGCGGCAGAACGATTCCAGAGGAACGTCGAATCCAGATCCTGGATATTCTAAGAAGGCTGAATCTCCCAATGCTTGAGGATGATCCTTACCATTACCTCAGCTATGATGCCGCTCCCCCTCCCTGTTTTCTGAAACTTGCCGGGGAAGACTGCCGGGTTGTGCACTGCAACAGTTTTTCGAAGACGATCGCCCCCGGCTTGAGGGTGGGCTGGCTCGTGGTTCCGCCTCCTCTTAGAAATGCGCTTCATCACCTGCGGGTCAGCGCCGGGCTCGGCAGGCCGACGGTAATTCAGGCCGGGGTCTGGAGATATTTGTCCCGCATCGATTTCCCTTCCCGGGTCAAAAAACTATGCGATGGTTACCGGGAAAGAAGAGATGCCATGCTTGACGGGATCATCAGGTATCTCGAACCCCTGGGGATCCGGACCAGCAAGCCCGCCGGCGGTTTCTTTGTCTGGTGCGAGTCACCGGATTCGAGGGATATTCATTCCTTTGCCCGGTATGCAGTCGAGAAACATGGAATTGCGATCATCCCTGGGCAAAGCTTTTTCCCCAGGGGGGACAAAAGGGGGGATTGGGCTTTTCGGCTTTCTTACGCGAAAGTTCCGGCGGAGCAGGTGAACGAGGGGATGCAGCGTCTGGCAAGAGCGTGGGAATCTTTCCCCGCTGTAAGGGCATCGAGCGTTTCATGAGATTGAGGAACACGGCCTAAGGAGGGATTGATGTGAAGCGGATTTCAGCATGGGTTCTGATTGGCAGTTTTTTGATGCTGTGTGTGGGAGCTCTCGCGATGCCTGCGTTTGCGGCCGCCCCCATCGTGATCAAGGTTGCGGCGGTGACAAGCGATAACCATCCCGACTTTATCGCCATGAGGGATGTGTTCAAGAAGAACCTGGAAGCCCGCTCCGGGGGGCGGATCAAGGTTGAGCTCTACCCCAACGGTCAGCTGGGCGGGGACCGGGAGCTCATTGAATCGGTCCAGATGGGCAGTCTTGAAATCGCCATGCCGGCTTCGTCGGTGGTTGCCGGCTTTGACCCCCGTTTCCAGGTTCTTGACCTTCCTTTCCTTTTCAAGGACAAGAAGACCGCTTTCGCCGCGCTGGACGGGGATCTGGGAAAGAAGCTGAACGATGGGATCGTTTCCAAGGGATTCATTGTCCTCGGCTTCACGGAGAACGGTTTTCGTCATGTGTCCAACAACCGCGGTCCCGTGACCAAGCCGGCAGACCTCAAGGGATTGAAGATCCGGACGATGGAGAACCCGGTCCACGTTGCCTTCTTCAAACTTCTGGGCGCGAACCCGACTCCGATCAACTATGGAGAGCTTTATACGGCACTCCAGCAGAAAACAGTTGACGCCATGGAATGCCCCGCTGTCCTCTATGAAGACGGGAAATTCTACGAAGTCCAGAAATACCTTTCTCTTACAGGACATGTGTTTTCGGTGGTTCCTGTGATGATTGGGAAAAAGTTCTTCGATGGGATGCCCAAAGACCTTCAGAAGATGGTGCAGGAGGAAGCCCGGCATTATGTCCTGGCTCAGCGGAAAATCATTGATGCTGAGGAAAAAAAGATTTTCGATGTGTTGAAAAAGAAAGGCATGATCATCAACGACCTTACACCCGCGCAGAAGAAACTGTTTGTGCAGGCAACGGCTCCTGCCTACGAGCAGTTCCGGGATAAGATCGGCTCCGACCTGGTGAACATGGCCATCAAGATCGCCAACCAGTAAAATAGGGCCAAATGAAAAGTTGCCCCGTGTCGGGTTTGTCGCCCGATACGGGGCAGCCCTCGTAGGCAGAAGGGTTCATGAAAGGTGGAAAACGGTGATGTGGGAACGGATTTCCAAGACCCTAAACGATGTGGAGGAGTGGTTTCTCGTCATCACGATTGCTGCAAATGTGCTCCTTGTCTTTTACCAGGTCATCATGCGCTACGTATTCCAGAATTCCCTTTCCTGGAGTGAGGAATTGGCCCGCTATCTTTTCCTCTGGTATTCCTGGGTAGGCACCAGCTATGCGGTGCGTTTCAAGGGACATCTGCGGGTGGAAATGTTTGCCAATATGGTGAGGGGCAAGGCCAGGAAATGGTTCGAATTCCTTGTGATGGGGATCTGGTTCCTATTTTCCCTTTTCCTGGCCTACCAGGGGGTCAAGGTAACCCGGTTCATTGCGGAGAGTCAGCAATTGTCCTCTGCGATGCAGATTCCAATGGCCTGGGCCTATGCCTCTGTCCCTGTCGGCTGTGCACTGATGAGCCTGCGCCTTGTCGGTGATCTGTGGAACATCTGGAAGAAACTGGGCAGTGAGGAGGGGCCGGCATAACCATGGAAGCGACTTTGCTTTTCACGACACTCTTTGTCCTTATCGGGATCAGCGTTCCGATCGGCATTACACTGGGGCTGGCCTCGGCAATCTGCTTCTTCTTCACGACCAACATCCCGATGACGTTTCTTGCACAGAAATCTTTCACAGGATTGGACGCTTTCCCCTTCCTGGCCATTCCCTTCTTCATCCTTGCCGGATCTCTCATGTGTTCGGGGGGAATTTCCAGGCGTCTCGTGAACCTGGCCGAGAGCCTTGTGGGTTTCATTGCCGGGGGATTGGCCATGGTTACCGTTCTGGCCTGCATGTTCTTTGCAGCCATTTCGGGTTCGGGGCCCGCCACGGTTTCAGCCATCGGTTCCTTCATGATCCCTGCCATGAAGGAACGCAAATACGACGGCAGTTTTGCAGCAGCCATCACCGCAGCAGCCGGGACAATCGGCGTGATCATTCCTCCCAGCATCCCGTTTGTCATCTACTGTGTAGTAGCCCAGGTTTCCATCGGCGACATGTTTATTGCCGGAGTCGTTCCAGGCGTCATCATCGGTGTTTCCCTGATCGTGCTCAGTTATTTCATTGCAAAGAAAAAAGGCTATGCCGCTTCTGCCGACCCCCTTTCTTTCAGGAAGGTGGCTTCCTGCTTCAAGGAAGCGATTTGGGCCCTCTTTGTCCCCGTCATCATCCTGGGCGGGATCTATGGGGGCATTTTTACTCCGACGGAAGCGGCGGTTGTTGCCGTAATCTATTCCATCATCATTGGAAAGTACGTCTACAAGGAGCTGGACAATCGACAGATTTTCGAGTGCCTGAAAAGCACGGCTCTCATCAACGGTGCACTGGAATATCTGATCGGCTTTTCGATGGCCTTTGCCCAATACCTGAGCCTGGCACACATTCCTGCGGCTATCGGTGCCTGGCTCACTTCGTTTTCTTCCAACCCCTATGTCATTCTCACGCTGATCAACATCTTGCTCCTGATTCTGGGATGTTTTCTCGACAACATTGCCGCTGTCCTGATCCTGACCCCCATTCTTCTCCCGGTGGTGAAAAGCCTTGGAGTCGATCCAATCCACTTCGGCCTCATTATTTCCTTCAACCTGGCAATTGGGTTCATCACCCCGCCTTACGGGATCAACCTCTTCGTGGCGTCTACCATTTCCGGGGAGAACATCGAGAGCATTTCGCGGTCAATCCTTCCAGTCATTGCCACCCTTGTCGGCTGTTTAATGCTCTTTACCTATTTCCCGGTTTTTTCAACAGGCCTCGTGCACCTGCTGCATTGAGTCAAACGGGCACCCCCTAGAACACGGCGTAATCCGAATCCCTGGGGTCGCAGATGAACATGTGGCCCGGCGCGTGCGTGATCGCGAAGGGGGGCTTGCTCGCCATGAGGGCGGCCTGGGGCGTCACGCCGCAGGCCCAGAAGACCGGCACTTCCCCC
>JAAYVK010000043.1 GCA_012517195.1 Synergistaceae bacterium
CCTCTTTTTCTTGGACGCGGACGATGAGCTTCCGCCTGACTTCCTTTCGATAGTCCATGGCGGGATGGAGGAAAAATGTGCAGACGTGGCTTGGGTTTGGAAGGTGTCGAATTCGGCCGAAATGCGGGTGATGAAGAAACATCCGCTTTGTGGGGGCAAGGACGGCTTAAGCTGTCTTGAATCCTATCTAAGAGACCCTTGGAACGCTCAGGTGATGGTTAGAAAAAGTTTCCTCGAATCCTCGGGGATCCGTTACACCGAAGGACTGGCCTACGCTGAAGACGTCGACTTTTTCGTTCGCCTGCTCCTGGAGGCGAAGCAGATCCATGTGGAGACGAGAACTTGCTACATCTACAAGAAAAACCCTTACCAGGTGACCCGGAATATCGATCGGATAGCAGCTCGGAAAGCCGTCGACGAGGCTTTCCGGAGGCTCGCCAAATGGCTGAGGGAACAGAAGGCTCCGCATGAGATCGTAGTGGAGATGAAGAAAAGTGAGACGAAGGCCCGAATTAACCTTTTACGGGAGGCGCTCCGGAAAGGAGATTTCTCTCTTTTCCGCCACCTTATTGAAACCAAGGAGACGAAAGAGGCTCTCCGGTTGGCCAGGAAGGGACTGCTTTCCGGCAAATGGTATCTGAGGAGCTTAATCATAAGGCTTTTTGCTTACTATCTGTCCCCTGGCTAGATAGAAGGATGAGAAAAAGGCCTCGAGAGGCCTTTTTCTCTGTCAACTATTTGAAGAAGCCGAAAGGCTATTTCCCGTGCTTTGCGTTCCAGGACCTTGAGTTTGGGAAAAAAAGGGGTTCTCCGTATTTCTTCACGCCGAACTCCTTGATGATCAACTGGGCCTCTTCGCTTTCGAGCCAGTCGGCAAAGGCCACGGCGGCATCGGCGTTCAGTCCCTGGAACTTCGCCGGGTTGACGCGGATGACAGCGATTAGGTTGAGGAGGATCGGGTCTTTCTCGACCAACGGAACGAGACGAATACTATTCTTCATGGTCAGGTAGGTTGCCCGGTCCATCAGGACGTACGCCTGGCGTCGGTTGGCGAAAGTCGTGGTTGCGGCGTTTCCGAGCTTGCCCAGGGAATAGGTGACGTACCAATCGCCCTCAGGCTTGATATGAGCGGCTCCCCAGACTTCCAGTTCCTTGACGTGGGTGCCGGACATGTCTCCACGGGTCACGAACGGGGATCCCATGATGGCGATTCGGGTCAGGGCTGCCGGAGCGCTCTTCATCCCCTTGATCCCTGCCGGGTCGGAGTCGGGGCCCAGGATCACGAAGTCGTTATACATGATGTCCCGGCGGTCTACCCCGAAGCCGTCGGCGATGAACTGGTCCTCCAGGGAGCGGGCGTGGACCATGACGATGTCGAAGTTTCCGGTCTTGGCTTTCTCGAGGGTGGCTCCCGTACCGGCACCTTCGAAGGTCACCTTGGTTCCAGTCTTCTTGCCGTAGGCCTCGACGAGGGCGGGGACGATGCCGGCGTCGATGGGGCCGATTGTGCTCGACATGCGAACCGTTCCTGCCGCAAGCGCGGGCAAAGCGGCCAGTACGGCCAGGGAAACAACGAGCAGTGCTAAGGTGATCCGTTTCAAGCCTGTTTTGCGTTTCATCTGTTAGTCCCTCCTCGCTCTATTCAGGCGATTATTGCGGTTTGGCGTTGGGGAAAAAAAGCTGTTTGCCCATCAGGCGGAAGTCCGCGATCCGTTTCTGCCCCCGCGGGGAGGCCATCCAGGCGGAGAAACGTTCGGCCAGGTCCGTCTGCAGGCCCTGGGCCCGGCTGGGATCGACCACGATGACGCTGTACTGGTTGAAGAGCTTCTTGTCGCCCTCCACGACGATCACGAGCGGGGGATTCCCCTTGAAGTTGGACTCGTACTTGATGTAGGTCCCGCGGTCGGTGAGGGTGTAGCCGTTGCGTTCTCCCGCCACGTTGAGCGTCTCGATCATGCCCTGACCGACGGACATGTACCAGCTTTCCTTGTCGGGGGTCGCCACTCCGGCATCCTTCCAGAGGCGGAGTTCAGCCATGTGGGTTCCCGACTTGTCGCCGCGGCTGGCGAAGGGGGCCTTCTTCGCGGCGATGGCCCCCAGGGCCTCGGTGATGGTCTTTCCCCTGACCTTCGCTGGATCGTTGGCAGGACCGACAAGGATGAAGTCGTTGTACATGACCTCCCGACGGCTTTTGCCGTATCCACTCTTCATGAAGGCGGCCTCGGCCTCGGGATCGTGAACAAGCAGCACATCCACGTCGCCGTTCTTGCCGTACTGCAGCGCCTTGCCCGTTCCGACGGCGACCCACTGCAGCTCGATTCCCGTGTCCTTCTGGAAGAAGGGGGCCAGGTAATCAAGGAGTCCCGTGTTGTCCGTGCTGGTTGTCGTGGCCATCCTCAGGACCGGGGCCTTGGCCGTCGCCACGCCTCCCAGCGCCAGGACAAGCACCAGGGCCAGGGTCGTTACGATTTCCCATCCGCGTTTCTTCATCAGTATCGCCTCCAGATAAGAGTTTGTTGTCCGAATAAGCGATAAGGGGGGAGGGGCCCCAAAAAGGGGCCCCTCGGGGCTCGAGAAAGCGGGGACAAAAAAACAGGCCGCCCCCGTGGTCAGAAGGCGGCCTGTTTTGCAAGCCCGCGGATCTCCTTTCCAATCGGGAGGCTCCCCCGTTTCCAGGGAAACCCATTGGCCCGCCGCCATGGGATAAATCCGTTAGGATCGGCAGGCTCGGAGAGAATATTCAATTGAATACCCACTTTTTTACCAGAAAAAGTCTTTTGGTGCAAGGCCGAATGCCGGGAAGGTTTCTATCCGGCCTCTTGACTTATACCTGTATAGGGTATATTCTTTGCCTGGTTTCAAAAAGGAGGAATGCATGGATGAGTGGATTGATACAGGCCGATGTCCTGGTTGTCGGTGGAGGGCCCGGAGGCCGCGTCAGCTATATGGCCCTGAAGCAGCTTGGCGTGGAAAATGTGAAAATGGTGGCGAACGAGGAGCCCACCGTGATCTGCAGCCTTCCCTACGGCGTAGGGCGGAGGCTGGTACCGGCGGGGCCCGAGGCGGTGGTAGTGGACCTGTCGAAGTCGCACCGTCTGCCGCCGACGATCCTCCAGGATGTGATCCAGGGGAATGTGGCGGCGCTCGACCTGGACCGCCGCGAGGCCGTGGTTGAGGGAAAAGGGGGCAGGCAGTCCGTGACCTTCGGTCATCTCATCCTGGCCCCGGGAGCGGTTCCCTGGATTCCGCCGGTCGAGGGGGTCCTGGAAGACCCGGGGACGGAAACCGGGACCGGGATCCTGTACGGCGGGGAATGGGTCGATAAGGGGCGGCTCGCCGGGAACGTCTTCGTCCTCCGTGGAGCGAACGATGCCCGGCGATTGGACGCGTTCGCGGCGAAGGCGAAGCGGGCGGTGGTTGTCGGAACCGGGGCGATCGGGCTGGAAACCGCCGAGGCCCTCGCAGACCGGGGAGTGTCCGTGACCCTCGTCGAAGCCCTGCCCCACGTGGTGGCCGCGCTGGATGAAGAGATGGCCGCCAGGGTCCAGGCGAGACTTCAGGAAAAGGGCATGACGGTTTTCACCGGGGCCCGGATCGAGCGGGTGCTTCCCGAGGGGCTGAAGCTGGAGGATGGAACCGTCCTCCAGGGAGACGGGGTGGTGTTCGCCACGGGTGTACGTCCTGACCTCCGCCTCGCGAAGCAGGCGGGCCTCTCCACGGAGAAGGGCATTCTGGTCGACAGCCGGATGCAGACTTCTCATCCCCGCGTGTTCGCAGTCGGAGATGCCGTCCAGGTCGTTGACGGGGCGACGGGCGAAACGATCCTTCCGCTGATCGGAACCCTGGCGATGCGGCAAGCCATGGTGGCCGCGGCGAACATTGCCGGCAGGCCCATGGACCTGCCGCCCGTAACGGTCTGGGGGGTCAGCGAGATCTTCGGGCTCCATTGGGGAAGCGTCGGCTGGACGGAAGAAATGGCGAACCGTGCAGGAATTCCTGTGGCCGGCATTTCCTTGCCGGTTCGTACAAGAGACCCCTTCATGCCCGAAGGCCGGGATGGAGTCTGGAAGCTGGTCGTGGCAACGGCCCCCCGCGGGAGCGTCAAGCCCGGTCAGATCCTCGGTTTCCAGGTGGCGCAGGACGGGGACTCGCCGCTTTTCCTGGCCGAGCGCTTCCTCGACATGATTTCCCGCCGCGAAACCGTCATGGACCTGTTCGGGCACTATTTCATCCACTCCCCGGCGCACAACGCCGTGGACGACCCGTACCTTGGCCTTCTCAACCAGGCGATGCAATTGTTCGGCCGCTAGGGCCGGTTTTCTTTTCAAGCCGTAAGGGGGGACCCGGTTCACCGGGTCCCCCCCCTCGCTTGACGCGGGGAACCCCCGTTTGTACAATCGCTTGGATGCATATTAGATGAATACATCAACGAGGAGGCTTTCCAGTGGAAAAAATGAGCGCGGAGGATCGGGCTTACCGGGAAATCATCCAGCTGATCCTGTCCGGGCAATTCAAGCCCGGGGACTTTCTCCTGGAGGTGGACCTGGCTCCGAGGCTCGAAATGAGCCGCACTCCCGTGAGCCGGGCCTTGGGGCGTCTCGTGGCGGAGGGATTCCTCAACAAGATGCCGAAGAAGGGGTGCTATATCCCTTTCCCGAGCGCCGAGGACGCCGAACAGGTTTTCTTCGCCCGGATGGCCGTGGAGGGGCAGGCCGCCGCCCTGGCTGCCCTGAAGGCCACAGATCAGGAAATCCGGAAGCTCAGGAAGATCCTCAAGGCGGACCCCGAGGCGGTCGCCAGTGCCTCGAAAGAAGGATTTGCCCAGATCAACGAGCAGTTCCACCTGGGCATCGCGCGGGCCGCTCGGAACGTATACCTGGAAAAATGGGTCATCAACAGCTTCTGGCGATCGAACATCTACATTTTTTATTTTGACAGCTTCTACAAGACCCCCGTCCGGGAGGAGGTCCCCCCCCAGCGGACGCCTTCTCAGCATGCCGCCATCCTGAAGGCCATCGAAGAGAGGAATCCCGACGAGGCGGCTCTCCAGATGAGAGACCACATTCGAAACACGTACGAGTTGCTGCTCCTCGGAAGATAAAGATAAAACAACCAGAAAATAACTAAAACGGTTTTATTAAAAGGAAGCCCATTCGATGGCTTCCTTTTTGTTTTATAGTTAAGTTTTTCACGTATTGAACGGAGTTGACAGAATGTCTGCCGGGTGATATGCATTTGAAAAGAATCCAAAAAATATGCATAGATGGATACATAACATAGGGGGGCGGCATTTTTATGGCGGGGAAAAAGATTGTCCAACTGGGATACGGGATGCAGGGGAAGGCAAGCCTGGTGGATCTGGTGCAGGCACCTGGAATTGAAGAGATCGTCGTGACCGACTGCTACCCCGGGTTTGAAGCGGACATCGCGGCTCTGGGAAACCCCAGAGTCCGGGCCGTGAGGGTGGATGCCTCGAAACGGGATGAACTGGCGGCCGTCATGGCGGGGGCCGACGTGGTCGTCGAACTTCTTCCGGGCCTGTTCGCAATGCCCGTGGCGCAGCTTGCGGCGGAATTGGGGGTCAACCTCGTGTCGGCCATGTACCTGGCCAATCCCGGCGAACAGGATCCCGCCAGGCGGGAGGCAAACTTCCGGGAACTGGCCCGGATCGACGCCGTGATGAAGCAGAAGGGCAAGACGATCCTGGAGGAATTCGGCATGGATCCGGGCATCGACCTGGTTTTGGGCCGCAAGTGCCTGGACGGGCTGGACGAGGTCCATGCCTTCCATTCCTACGGAGCCGGTTTCCCCGAGCTGGAGGCGGCGAACAACCCCATCCGGTACAAGTTTACCTGGTCCGTCATCGGCGTGATGCGATCCTACCTTCGTCCCGCGGTCGTCATCAAGGACGGCAGGGACATTGAGGTCAAGGCGGACGAGATGTTCAGCCCGGCAAACACTCATATCCTCGACCTTCCGGAAATGGGCGGACCGCTGGAATGCTTCCCCAACGGGGACAGCAGCCACTTCGCGAAAAGTTTCGGCATCCGGGAAACGGTGAAGAGCATGGGACGCTACATCTGCCGGTGGCCCGGTCACGCGGCC
>JAAYVK010000044.1 GCA_012517195.1 Synergistaceae bacterium
CGGTGATGGGCGTTTCAGAGGCTCACCTGGCGAAGGTCTTTCAGAGACTTTCAAAAGGGGGGCTGGTTCGTTCCATGCGGGGGCCTGGAGGAGGGTTTGTCCTGGCAAAAGCCCCGTCCGAGGTCACTCTTTATGAGGTCTATTCGCTGATCGAGGGCGAACCGGACGTTAGGATCTGCCTGCTTGACTGCGGGAAATGCCCTTTCAGGAAATGCCTTTTCGAGGGACTTCTTGTGAGGATGAAGCAGGAGTTTGTGGAGTTTCTACGCAAGAAGCGCCTGAGCGACCTCGAGGACTGAAAAAAGGCGACACGCCACGGCGCGCCGCCCTAAGGTCCCGCCTCACGGTCCAGGGATCCCTATTCCTTTTCCTTTTTCGCGAGCCTTTCCAGGACCAGGGTGAACCCATCTGCCCCGTGTTCAATGAGATTCTTTGCCCTGCTGATCGTCGCGGTGCTGGCTCCGGTCTTCTGCACGACCTGGGGATAGTTGTTCCCCTCGTAGAGGAGCCGGGCGACCTCCAGCCGCTGGGCAAAAGCGATAATTTCACCGATCGTGGCGACGTCCTCCAGGAAACGGTAGGCCTCGTCCTCCGACTTGAGAGATAGCAAAGCCTTGCAGAGCTGATCGGTCAGGCGGTCTTTCCACTTTTCGGACACGCTCACCAACTCCTTTGGAAGTCAATCAGTATTTCGATGCGTAATTATAGCAGAAAACTTTAATGCGTTCAATCACCATTAAGTGCTTGACCCCGTTTTCAGTTAACAGTTTCCTGACCAGATCCGGCATCTCGGACAGTAGGACCGAGCGCCGGAGAGGGCATCGCAAAGCCATTCCCCGCATCGGGAGCAATGGATGGGGCTGAGCCTGGTCCGGGCGGCGGCAGGTTCCGGTGTTTCCGGGGGGGGAGCGCCGGGTTCACCGGCCGGATCGGCTATTCTGATCTTTGCAGGGGGATCCTGGGAAAAAAGATCCAGCTGTTTCTGTTCGGTTTTCATTCCGTTGCTCCCTTCCGCTTCACCGGGATTATTCCTGGAGATCCAGCCGGTCCGCAAGTTCCTCGATGGAGCGGCGAAGTCCCCGAAGATGTTCGAAAGTCTCCTGGTAATGCCCGTAAAGCCTCTGGTAATCCCCGGCGAGAAGCCGATAATGCTCTACTGCCCGGGTCCTTCCAGCCTGGGCTTCGAGGCGTTTCATGCCGGAATTGCCGCGAATCTCCCGATCCAGGCGGGCGATCCGCGCCTGTTCCTCCTCAAGCTGAGTCTGGATTTCCTGCAGCTGTTTTTCGAGTTCGGAAATCTCCGCTTCAATCCACCGGGCCTCAACTGAAAGCCGGTCGTAGGTTTGCCTCGCCTCGCGGAGGGAAAGGTTTTTCCACAATTTAACAGCTCCATTGGCGGCAAACAGGATCACAAGTGCGGCAATCAGGGGACCCAGGCGGGCCTTTGCCGATCGGAACTGGAAAAAGGACAGCCTCACCACCCCGGCAGACATCATAGCACCGCCTCCCGGCCTTGTCTTCTCCGAAGCCCCTGGGAGGGCGGGGAATAGAAATCCAAGGGGGGCTTGATTTCCTGCTGCAAGGTGCCAGAATAGGCGCTAATCTTTCACCCGAAAGCTTGGGAGGGAGTCTCGTGGACACAGAAGACGTGCCGCTGATACCGGTCAAAACGGTTGGAATCACGTTCAACCTGAAGACCGGTCACAGCGAGGAAGAGGAAGAATACGACCCGCTGGAAACCATTCTGGCCCTCAAAACCGAGGTCGAGCGCTACGGCTTTGATGTTCTCCTTTTCAACCAGGACGATAATTTCCTGGAATCCCTCTCGAAAAATAGACCCGACTTTGTTTTGAATATCGCCGAGGGAAGGGGCAATACCCGCTCCCGGGAAGCGCAGGTCCCCTGCATCCTGGAAAGCCTGGGCATCCCGTACTCCGGTTCGGATGCCCTTGCTCTCGGGATGACCCTGGATAAGTACACGACAGGGCAATACCTGCGTGCCCGGGGCGTGGCGGTTCCCGGCCAGGTCCTTTTGGATCGGCTCGACCGGCTGGAGGACCCCATGCTGGAAACGCTTTTCCGGGAAAACCGGCGCTATATTGTCAAACCACGCTGGGAAGGCTCCTCGAAGGGGGTTTTTGCCGACTCCGTCGTCTCCAACCCGAGCAAACTCAGGGAAAGGGCCCGCTTCATCCTGAAACGGTACGATGAACCTGCCCTTGTGGAGGAATTCCTTCCAAACGATGAAGTCACCGTTGCCGTTGCCGGAAACGGAAGGCCGAGGACCCTGGGGATCATGAGGATCCTACCCAGGGAGGAATGCGAAGGCGTGTTTCTTTACTCGATCGAGCGAAAACGGCAATGGCGCGAATGCATGCGCTACGAGAACGGCGATGCCCTGCCCCGGCCGGTACGCCGGGCGATCGAGGCCGAGGCGCTGAAGGCCTTCGAAGCCCTGGAACTCAGGGATCTGGCCCGGATCGATCTCCGCCTGGACTGGGACGGCATGCCCCGCGTGATCGACGTCAACCCCCTTCCCGGGCTGAACCCGGAGTTTGGCGACCTCCCGATTCTGTTCGAGCTGAACGGCGGGGATTACCAATCCCTTATCCGCATCCTGCTGGAGGAAGCCTTCAGCCGGTGCGGGCTGCTCTGGAAAGATGCCGTCCGCCATGCCTGATCCCGGGCGTGTGCTCATCACCGTGGGGCTGGAACGCACCGACCGTCCTGATATGCTGGATACGCTACGGTGCGTGGAGTCGGTCAAGGCGGTTTTTGCCTGCAAAGGATTGCAGGTTGAGCCGCTTTTCGTCCGACCGGAAGATTTCCCGGGTCTGGACCGCGTCAGGGAAACGATCCTTTCCCGGTCCCCTCTCAAAGTGTTCAACCTCTTCGAAGGATTCAGCGGGGATTCCGGCAAGGAAGTGACGTTTGCCTCCCTGCTGGAAGATCTGGGGGTTCCCTTCACGGGCAACCCCTCCGTCGCCCTGGGGATGTGTCTTGACAAGGCCAAGGCGAAACAGCGCCTTGCAAGACGGGGAATTTCGGTTCCCCGGGGGGTTTTCCTGGTGAGGCTGGAGGGAGCTCCCTGGAAAGGCATGCAATTCCCCCTCTTCGTCAAGCCCTGCCATGAAGATGGGAGTGTGGGCGTTGGAATGGACAGCCTCATTGAGGATGCGGAGGGGATAGAAGCCGTTCTCCGGAGGAAACTGGCTGAATTTCCAAGAGGAATTCTGCTCGAGGAATTCATTCCTGGAAAAGAGTTTTCCGTGGGGTTTATCGGGACCCCTCCCTATGAGGTGCTGGGAGTTTCGATGATCGATTACTCGCTCCATAAAAAAAGTCTTCCCTTTCTTCACTACGGATCGAAATGGGACCCGCTGTGCAACGAGTTTCACGAAATCCTGCCGGTCCTGGAAGAGGGAATTGCCCCCTCCCTGAGGGAAAGACTGGTCGACACGGCACGCAAGGCCGGTGAAGCCCTCGGGTGCCGTGGGTATTTCCGGGTGGACCTGCGGGAACGGGAGGGGCAGCTGTACGTGCTGGATGTCAATCCAAACCCCGATATCAATGAAGACAGCGGCTTTGCAAGGCAGGGGAGAAAAAAAGGCTATTCGTACCCTGAGGTGGTGGAAAGGATTCTTTTCTATGCCGATTGACCGGAACGTTTCCCTGCCCGGAGGCCCCCTCGAGGAATACCTGGCCGTGGCGGAGGGGACAGGCGCTTTCCGACCCAGCGAGATCGACGTCCTCAAGGAAGTGATTTCCGATACCTTTGCGGATCCTTCCAGGGGCTACCTTTTTCTCGAAGAACGGCTCACGGGTGGGAAACTCGCGGGCTTTGCGGTTTTCGGGCGGGTTCCCATGACGGATTGGGCATGGGATCTCTACTGGATCGTCGTCGATCGGTCCCTTCAAGGGAAAGGGATCGGAAGGCGAATGCTGGAGAAGCTTGAAACAACCGCCATGGCGGTCACAGGGAGAGTGATCCTGAGGGTCGAAACCTCCGGAAGAAACGAATACGTGAAGCAGAGACAGTTCTATCTTGCCGCCGGTTTCCGGGAAACGGGCCGGATCCGTGATTTCTACGAGGAAGGCGACGACCTTGTGACCTACTGCAAGTTCCTCCCAGGCGAAAAAATCCTCCGGTAACTCTCCAGCGCATCGGCAAACCGAGCTGCTCCTTCCCTTGACTGTTCCGGGGCTGCTTTGGCAAAGGCAAACCGGATCGAATCCGCTCCTTCCCCCTCCAGGGGAAAGAAGAAACGTCCCGGGATGAACCCCACCCTTTTCTCCCGGGCTGCATACTGGGCGAATTCGAACATGTCCGCTATCCCTTCGCAAGTCCCCCAGAGGAAAAAACCGCCTTTCGGGACGCTCAGCCGCAGGCCCAGGCGGGAAGCTTCGCGGTTCAGCGCCTGGACGAGGGAATCCCGGCGGTTTTTGTATTCACGGGCCAGCTTTACGAGGTGGGCCCTGAGATCGTTCGCCCGCAGGAATTCAAAAACCGCTGCCTGTGTGAGGGCGGGAGGGCACAGTTCGAGGCTCAGGCGAATCTCGAGCAGCTTGTCCTTCAGGTTCAGGGGAAAAGCGCACCAGCCGCACCGCACTCCTGGAGCGATGATTTTCGAGAAGCTTCCAAGGTAGACGACGCGCCGGTCCTCCCCGGCCATCTCAAAATAACTTTTCGTCGGCTTTCCTTCAAAACGGAGGTACCGGTAAGGATCGTCCTCGAGAATGAAAAAGCCCTTCCTGCGGGCCAGTTCCAGAATGGCGGCCTTCCTTGCGTCGGAAGTCGTGCATCCGGAAGGGTTCTGGAAATTGACGACCGTGTAGAAGAATTTTGCTTTTGCACCCGCCATCCGTTCCTCAAGCTTTTCAGGAATCGGCCCCTCCTCGTCTACCGGGACCGGGAGAATCCTTGCCCCCTCCCTCTGGAAGGCCAGCAGCGCCTCCGGGTAGGTGGGGCTTTCAGTCAAAATCAGGTCCCCCGGTTCGATGAACGTCTCGGCCAGAAGGTTCAGGGCTCCCTGCGATCCATTCGTCAGGATCAGGCATGAGGGGTCAAGCCAGGCAGGTGCCAGGCCTTCCCTTGACATCCATTCGGCGATCCATTCCCTCAGGGGTAGGTAGCCGGCGGTTGTCGGGTAGGAAAATAGCGAAACCTGTCCCGCCGCCCTGTCAAAAGCTTCCCTGAGGCCCAACAGGGGGATGAGGTCGGGGGAGGGCTCCCCGCTGGTGAACGAAATCCCGTCCGGGCCCAGCATCCGAGCCATCTGGGCGATGATGGAAGGGCCGACGCGCCTTGCCTTCATGCTGAAGAAATCCTGCAAGTCCATAACCAATCCCCCCGGATGGGCGACTGCCCCGTTTCACGGTCCGCCGTTGCTTCGTCACCGCTCGATTTTCCTCGTACATACTACAATGGGAAAAGCATCGGGGCAAAAAAGTTCCCCCATTCGAGGTGC
>JAAYVK010000003.1 GCA_012517195.1 Synergistaceae bacterium
GAGCCGACGCTTTATCCGGACCTTGAGGAACTCCTCGAATGGTTCCGGGAAACGGCCCAAATCCCGGTAAAGCTGGACACCAACGGATCCCGCCCGGAGGTTCTCGATCGGCTGGTCCGGCGCGGGCTGGTCGATGCGGTGGCGATGGACGTCAAGGCCCCCTGGGAGAAGTATTCGATTCTTTCGGGAGTCCCTGTCGAACCCGACCGGATCAGGTCCTCAATCGAAATCCTGAGGTCCCTGCAGGTCGCCGTCGAGTTCAGAACCACCTTTGTCCCGGGGCTGCTGACGATCGAAGACCTGCGGCGAATCAGGCTCCAGCTCGACGGGGATCCAAGGTGGGTCGTCCAGCTCTTTCGGCCGGAGCACGCGCTGGACCCTGGGCTGCGGGACATTGCACCGCCTGCCAGGGAAGAAATCACCTCCGCCCTTCCGGGAGTCAGGGTTCGAGGGTAGAAAGCGGTATAATTCTCCCGCACCTATTCTGTGAAGGAGGATCGAGCCGATGTCCGTCGAAAAGCGGTTTATCCGTGAGGAACTAGAAAGGCTCCAGTCCGAGGGACTCTACACCCACATCCGGACCATCGAAAGCGCCCAGGGGCCGTGGGTGACGATCGAGGGGCGCCGCAGGTTGAACCTGTGCTCGAACAATTACCTCGGGCTTTGCAGCGACAGGAGGATCTGCGACCGGGCCCGGGCGATGATCGACATTTACGGTGTCGGCCCCGGGGCGGTCCGGACGATCGCGGGGACCATGAGTCCGCATGTCGAACTGGAAAGGAAGCTGGCGGAGTTCAAGGGAACGGAAGCCGCCATGCTGGTCCAGTCCGGCTTCTGCGCCAACCTTTCCGCAATCCCCCCGCTGGTGGGGAAGGGGGATCTCGTTTTCAGCGACGAGCTGAATCATGCCTCGATCATTGACGCCTGCCGGCTGAGCGGGGCAACCATCCTGAGGTATCCCCACAACAGCCCCTCCGGCCTGCGGGAAGTCCTCGAGAGCAGAAAGGCCGAAGCGTGCCGCAAGCTGGTCGTGACCGACGGCGTGTTCTCGATGGATGGGGATATCGCGCCCCTTCCTGATCTCGTTGAAGCCGCGGAAGACTACGGCGCCATGATCATGGTGGATGACGCCCACGGGGAAGGCGTGCTGGGCCGCGGGGGAAGGGGAATCGTGGACCATTTCGGACTTCACGGAAGGGTCGATGTCGAGGTCGGGACTCTGTCCAAGGCTTTCGGAGTGGTTGGAGGATTCATCTCCGGGACGGCCGAGCTGGTCGACTACCTCCGGCAGAAAGCGAGGCCGAACCTCTTCAGCAGTGCCCTGACGGTGCCCGATGTCGCGGCGAACCTGGCTTCGGTCGAAATCCTCCAGGAAAGCGACGAACTTGTCCGAAAGCTCTGGTCGAACGGGAAACTCTTCAAGGAACGGATGAAAGGGTACGGATTCAATATCGGAAACAGCCAGACTCCGATCACCCCGGTCATCCTGGGTGAGGCCGCCGTGGCGAAAGCCTTCAGCGCGAGGCTGTTCGAAGAGGGGATCTTCGCTCAGGCGATCGCGTTCCCGACCGTCCCGAAAGGAACCGCCAGGATCCGGGTCATGGTGTCGGCCGCACACGAACCTTCGGATCTTGAAATGGCGGCGGAAGTTTTTGCGCGGGTTGCAAGGGAGATGAACCTCCTTCCGGCCTGACGAAATCCGTAAGCTCCCCTATGAAATCGGTCGCTCATCGTGTAGAATTCTCCTGTGGTTCTCAAGTTACAGATTAAACTTTTGTGGAGGAGGGGTACGCGGATGAAGTTCGGAAAAGTAGGAATCGCACTTGCTCTGGTTCTGGTGTTCGCGGCGGGCGCGTTTGCCGCGGATACGGTGAAGATTGGTGTTTTCCTTCCGCTGACCGGACAGATGGGTTTCGGCGGGCAGCTTGAGCTGGACGGGGTCAAGATGGCCCACAAGGAAGCTCCTACGGTCCTTGGAAAGAAAGTGGAACTGATCGTCGTCGACAATAAGTCCGACAAGGTCGAAGCCGCCAACGCCGTTAAGCGCCTGATCGAAAAGGAAAAGGTCGTGGCGATCATCGGGACCTACGGTTCCTCCCTGGCAATGGCAGGCGGCGAGATTTCCGAGAAAGCCGGGATTCCCCAGCTTGGGACTTCCTGCACGAACCCGCTCGTCACGCAGGGCAAGAAGTACATCTTCCGAACCTGCTTCATCGATCCCTTCCAGGGTGCGGGCGCTGCCACCTATGCCTTCCAGAAGATGAAGGCGAAGACCGCGGCGATCCTGATCGACGTCTCCCAGGATTACAGCGTCGGTCTGGCCAACTTCTTCGAGAAGTCCTTCACCAAGATGGGCGGGAAAGTCGTCGCGAAGCTGAACTATAACTCCGGTGACCAGGACTTTACGGCCCAGCTGACGGAAATCATCAGCAAGAACCCGGACGTTCTTTTCATCCCCAGCTACTTTGCGGAAGGCGCCATCATCATGAAGCAGGTCGGTGAGCTGGGCGGCAAGTTCAAGATCATGGGCGGAGACGCCATGGACAACCCCGAGATCGTCAAGATCGGTGGAAAGGCCGTTGAAGGCTTTGCCTACACCACCTTCCCGTACGATCCGACCATGAAGAACATGAGCCCGATCGCGAAGAAATTCACCGAGAACTGGAAGAAGGCCTTCCCCGGCAAGGATCCCAACGTGAACGCAGCCCTGGGCTACGATTCCTACATGCTGATCCTCGATGCGATCAAGCGCGCCGGCAAGGCCGACCCCAAGCTGATCCGGGATCAGCTTGAAGCCACGAAGAACTTCCCCGGCGTCACCGGCAGCACGACGATGAACGCCACGCACGACGCGGAAAAGCCCGTGGGGATCATGATGATCCAGAACGGCAAGCGCGTGTTCGTTGACGTCATCCAGCCGAAACTCTAGGGAAACGGTCCGTCCGCGAATCTCATGACAGGGAGGGGGGCAACCTCCTCCCTTTCTTAGTGAGCAAGGGGGCAACTCATGAGTTTAGATATGTTCATCCAGCACCTCTTCAATGCCCTGACCCTCGGAAGCCTTTACGGTCTTATCGCGATCGGCTACACGATGGTCTACGGAATCCTCAGGCTGATCAATTTCGCACACGGCGACATTTTCATGCTTGGGGCCTATTTCGTCTTTTTCGGGGTGACGCTGACAAAACTTCCCTGGGGAATCGCCGTCATCCTGGCGGTTGCACTTTCCGCCCTCTGCGGAATCGTCATCGATCGCATCGCCTACCGTCCCCTGAGGGATGCCCCGCGCATATCTGCCCTGATCAGCGCGATCGGTGTTTCGTTTTTCATCGAAAACCTCGGTCTCGTGGTGTTCACCGGTTTGCCGAAGCCGGTTTACCGCCCGGACTGGCTGGTTGAGATCATCACTTTAGGAAACATCCGGATCCTGCCGCTGGCTCTCATCGTTCCAGCCATTGCCTTCGCTCTGGTGATGGGATTGCTATGGATCGTCTACAAAACCAAACCGGGCCTGGCCATGCGCTCGATTTCCAAGGATATCGAAACGACGAGACTGATGGGCGTTTCCGTTGACAAGATCATCGCCTTGACCTTCGGGCTTGGTTCGGCCCTGGCGGCCGCTTCTGGCATTATGTGGGCCCTCCGGTACCCGCAGATCCACCCCTTCATGGGGGTCTTCCCCGGTTTCAAGGCGTTTATCGCCGCCGTGCTTGGGGGCATCGGCTCAATCCAGGGAGCGATGATCGGCGGGATGCTCCTGGGGCTCATCGAGATCATGGCTGTCGCCTTTTTCCCCGCCCTTTCGGGCTACCGAGACGCGTTTGCCTTCATCCTGCTCATCGTGATCCTCCTCATGAAACCAACAGGTCTCATGGGTGAAAAACTGGAGGAGAAGGTATGAAGACCCCGAACAAGAGCCGGGACCTTACCCTGACGACCGCCGCGGTTGGGTTGCTTCTGGTGTTCCTGTGGTGGGCCAATGGGCACCTGGACAACTACAAAATCCAGGTTCTGAACCTCATCGCGATCAACTCGATCCTTGCCCTGAGCCTGAACCTGATTTACGGCTTTACAGGCATGTTTTCTCTCGGCCATGCCGGTTTTATGGCCATCGGGGCCTATGTTTCTTCACTGCTGATCCTGCCTCCCGTTCAGAAGGAAATGATCTATATCCTTCAGCCATTGATCTGGCCGTTCTCCGTTCTGCAGGCGCCGTTCTTCATCGCTGTGCTTGCCGGCGGCTTTGCGGCGGCCCTGCTGGGACTGATCATCGCGATCCCGGTCCTTCGTCTCGGGGGCGACTACCTGGGAATTGCCACTCTCGGGTTCGCCGAAATCATCCGGGTCGTGTTCACGAACCTGACCCCGATCACCAACGGGGCCCTCGGGCTGAAAGGGATCCCCAATTACGCCAACATCTGGTGGAACTACGGCTGGTGTCTATTGACGCTGTTTTTCCTGATCCGGCTCATCAACAGCAACTTTGGGAACGTCCTGAAGGCGATCCGTGATGACGAGGTCGCTGCCCGGGCCATGGGAATCAACACCTTCAAATACCGGGTTGTGTCGTTTTCAATTGGCGCCTTCTTCGCGGGAATCGGCGGGGCCCTGATGGCAAGCCTCATTACGACGATTGACCCGAAGATGTTCAGTTTTCTGCTCACCTTCAACGTCTTGATGATCGTCGTTGCCGGCGGGCTTGGTTCCCTGACCGGAAGCATCATTGGGAGTGCGGTCATCACCGTTCTGCTCGAATGGCTACGGTTCGTTGAAAACCCGATCGACATCGGGAGCTTCCATCTGGATGGAATCCCGGGCATGCGGATGGTTATCTTCTCCCTCTTGCTCATTCTCATCATCCTCTTCCGGCGCGAAGGCATCATGGGAATGAGAGAATTCAGCTGGGATTCACTGATCAACCGATTCTCGCGCGGAGGTGAAGCCAGATGAGTGCGAATCCTCCTGTTCTGGAAACCAGGGAAGTCACGATTCGTTTCGGCGGGCTGACTGCGGTCAGCAATTTCAACATCTCTGTTCCGAAGGGCAGCATCGTGGGGCTGATCGGACCGAACGGAGCCGGAAAGACGACCTGCTTCAACATCATCACGGGCTTTTACAAGCCGACACAGGGGGACGTTTTCCTTGAAGGGAAGCGGATTACCGGACTTCCGCCGCACAAGGTTTGTGAAGAAGGGATCGCCCGCACCTTTCAGAACATCAGGCTTTTCTACAACGAGACCGTCCTGCAGAATGTCATGATCGGCGGCTTCGTCAGGCAGAAGAGTCACTGGTGGATGCCGCCGCTTTTGATTCCATCCTGTACAAGGGAAGAACGGGAACTCCGGGACAGGGCCATGGCCCTGCTGGACTCGGTGGGGTTGGGGAAACTCGCGGGAGAGATCTCGAGCTCTCTCCCGTACGGTGCCCAGAGAAGGCTGGAAATTGCCAGGGCGCTGGCCACGAAGCCAAAATTCCTGCTGCTGGATGAACCGGCCGCCGGGATGAACCCCCAGGAATCCCAGGAATTGATGGATTTCATCAAAAGAATCCGGACGGATTTCGACCTGACGATCCTTCTGATCGAACATGACATGAAAGTGGTTATGGGTGTCTGCGAGCATATCTGGGTCCTCGATTACGGAATCCTCATCGCCGAAGGGAATCCTGAGCAGATCCGGACGAACCCCAAAGTCATCGAGGCCTACCTTGGGGAGGAGGCGACCCAGAATGCTTAAGATTGAAGATCTTCACGTCTACTATGGGGGGATTCATGCGCTGAAGGGTCTGTCTCTTGAAGTCACGGACGGACAGATCGTGACCCTCATTGGTGCGAACGGCGCCGGGAAGAGCAGCACCCTCCGCTCGATCGCCGGGCTTGTGAAAAACCGGAAGGGGAAAATCCTTTTCGAAGGGCAGAACATCCTCGGGAAGACCCCTGAAGCCCTTGTCGGAATGGGGATCGCGATGTGTCCGGAGGGACGCCGGATCCTTCCCCACCTGACGGTCATGGAAAACCTGATGCTGGGCGCCTACATCCGCAACGACCGGGATGGAATCTCGAAGGACCTGGACTGGGTCTTCGAACTATTCCCCCGGCTGAAGGAAAGGACCTGGCAAAAGGGCGGAACCCTGTCCGGCGGAGAGCAGCAGATGCTGGCCCTCGGAAGGGCACTGATGAGCCGTCCGAAACTGCTCATGCTAGACGAGCCTTCTCTAGGCCTTGCCCCCCTCCTTGTCAAGGAGGTTTTCGAAATCATCCGGACGATCAACGCGGAAGGAAAAACGGTCCTGCTCGTGGAGCAGAATGCCTACGCGGCCCTGAAGGTCGCCCATTATGCCTACGTTTTGGAGGTTGGCGAGATCGTCCTGCAGGGCACCGGCGAAGCCCTGATCGAAAACCCCAAGGTTCGAGAAGCGTACCTGGGAGGTTGAGGGCAGAACTCTCTGGATTATGGGCGGGCCGGCACTCGACGCCGGCCCGTTTTGTATGATAATTGACCCGGGGTGTTCCGAAATCCCGGATGGAGGGGAAGGCCATGGGGGCTACAGCGTTGAACCTGCCGAATCTGCTCAGTCTGTCGCGGGTTTTTCTTGCTCCTCTGGTGGTGGTGTTTCTCACACTCCGAATCGAATGGGGAGATCTGATCGCAGGGGCGGTTTTCATCCTGGCGGCTCTGACGGATACGGCTGACGGCTACATTGCAAGGAAACGCGGCATCGTCACGAACCTCGGGAAGTTCATCGATCCCCTTGCGGACAAGATTCTCATCACGGCGGCCCTCGTCGGCCTTGTCGAGCTTCAGAGGATCCCGGCCTGGATGGTTGTCCTCATCCTTGCCAGGGAATTCATCGTGACCGGGCTTCGAATGATCGCTGCGGCGGAAGGAGTCGTTCTTGCGGCATCGAAGGGAGGAAAGGCAAAGACCGTCTCCCAGATTATTGCGATTGTGATGATGATTCTCAGCCTGCCTTTTGCAACGTTGGCCATGTGGGTGGCGCTGCTTTTGACCGTATGGTCAGGAATGGACTATCTCATGAAAGGATGGAGCCTTTTGATTGCTCCTCCGGCCCGTTGATTCGGGCAACTGAAAGGAAGGTTCCAAGAATGGAAAAAACTATCCATGAATGGATTCGGGCTCATGAGAAAGAGATGGTCGAGGCCCTCTGCGGCCTGGTCCGAATTCCCGCGGTAAGCCCGAAAGACGGAGGATCTGGAGAGTCTCTGAAGGCGAAGTGGCTGGCAGGATTGATTCAGAGCCTGGGCTTGCCGGAACCGGAATGGCACGAGGCGCCCGATCCGGAGGTTCCGGGTGGGAAACGCCCCAACCTGGTCGTTCGCATTCCTGGTCGAACTTCTAAGAGGACCTGGATCGTAACGCACATGGATGTCGTTCCCGAGGGAGATCGCTCTCTCTGGGAAACGGATCCGTTTCTGCCTGTAGTCAAGGACGGCCGCGTGTACGGCAGGGGTAGCAACGACAACGGCCAGGAATTGATCGCAAGCCTTTTTGCCGGGGCCGCATTTGTGCAGCTTGGGATCGTTCCCGAAACGGAAATCGACCTGGCTTTCGTTGCGGATGAAGAACTCGGAAGCGCATTCGGCATCTGCCACCTGATCGGCAAAGGGCTATTCCGGCCCGAGGACCTCGTAGTGGTTCCGGATGGAGGAAACGAAAAGGGAGATTTTATCGAAGTCGCCGAAAAGTCCGTCCTGTGGGTGCAATTTGCCGTGGAAGGGAAACAGGTGCACGCCAGCCGTCCGGACCTGGGAAACAATGCCTGCCGCGCCGCAAACCTGTTTTCTGTGGAACTCGATGACGCGCTTCACAAGGCTTTCCCGGAAAGAAACGAGCTCTTTGAACCTCCTCTTTCTACGTTCGAACCGACGCGGCGGCTTGCCAACGTTGCGAACGTCAACACCATTCCCGGGAAAGAGATTTTAGCCTTTGACTGCCGCGTCCTTCCCGAAACGCCCCTGGAAGCCGTCCAGTCCGTCATGGAGGACGTCCGAAAATCCGTCGAGAGGAAAACAGGTGTGTCGATCCGAACCGAGATCATCCAGAAAGCATCCTCGGCGCCTGTCACTCCTTCCGACGCACCGGTTGTTGAAAGGCTTCGGGCTGCCATCCGGAGTGTTTACAATTTTGAACCCCGGATCGGCGGTGTAGGGGGAGGAACCTGCGCCGCGCATTTCCGCATGGCTCAAATCCCCGCAGCGGTCTGGGCGCAGGAAGCCGACACGGCCCACATGCCGAACGAATTCGCGGTGATCGAGCACATGGTCAGCGAGGCCCTCGTTTTCGGAAACCTCGTCGACCCCGACTGAGGGAAAATTAACCCTCGCCGAGCCAGGGCCAGACGGCGTACCACATCCAGGCCACAAATCCCGCGATCAGGAGCGAACTGCCCCGGAGGACCGTCCCGAACCCCAGCGCCTGCGCCATGGCAGCGGCCGCAAGAGGGGCGACCGCCCACAGGAGGTCGATGAAGGTCCCGAAAAGCGTAAAAAGCGCAGTTCGGGACCTTTCGTCCGAGGCTCTTGCTACGAGGGAATAAAGAAGCGGATAGGTCAGTCCCATCCCGAGCCCGTGGAGGAGCCCCCCAATAACGAAGGTGCAGGCGGTTCCCCCGATCATGGAGATCATCGTCCCGAGAGCAATGCAGAAGAAGGAAGGGAAAAGAAGCTTTTTCCCGTATCGATCCACCCATCCTCCAAAAAGCAGGCGGGTGACGATGGCAGAAAGCGCTTGGGGCCAGAGAAAACTGCTTCCAGAGATTCCCCATTCCGTTGCGGCGTTCGCGACGTACGGCATGAAGCCCGCTGCCGAAAAGGCAAACAGGCTGCCGGAAAGAAGCAGCGCCCTGAGGGAACGGTTTGACCAGCTTTCACGCAGGCATTCTCCGAGAGGGAGATGAGGCTGGAGAGGAAATTTGGCCGGGGAAAGCTTCCAGGAAAAGACTGCCGCCAGGACGCAGCCGGTGAACGAAAGGGCGTACAGGAATCCGGGGCTGCCTTGGCGCACCATCCACTCGGCAAGCGGGATGAGTCCGAGCTGGGGCAGCAGGGGGGCGAGTCCTGCAAGCCCGAACCCGCGGCCAATCAGGTGAGACGGCAGCACGCGCGCCTGGTGGAGGGTGGTGGCGATATAGAATAGCCCCCAACCGGCCCCCATCATCGAGCGTCCCAGAAGGATCATGGGATAGGGCAGGTCCGCGGAAAGGACGGCAACCCCTGCCGCAAGGACGATAGAACCCAGGATCATCCCGGGGCGGGAGCCCCGGTCCGTAAGCCAGCGGTTTACCCATCCGCGGGTTCCCAGGAGGACAAACTCGAAGATGATCCAGGCGCCTCCGATGGCAAGGGGTTCAAATCCCTTCAGCTGAAGGACGAGCGGAAAGAGAAAGAAAACGGAGATGCAGGAATAGGCGGAAAAAGAAGCGCCGAGACAAAAGACGAAGTCCCTGGGGAACTGTTCAAGTCCAAAGGGTGTTTTCAAAAGGATCTCTCCCGGAAGCGGAGCGTTTTTTCTTGGCGGCATACGGCGGCCTTGTCTTCTGATATATAATACGACCAGACGAGGGAAGGCGCTCCGACCAGACGAGTCCCCAAAGCCGAGAAGAAGAAGAGACCGCATGGAGGGACAGTTCAATGGTAGACAGGATCATGCCCGAACCTTTCCGCATCAAGATGGTGGAACCCGTCACCGTACCTGACCGTTCGCAAAGGGAAAAAGCGTTGGAGGCAGGCTATTTTAACATGTTCGGTCTGAGGTCGGCGGATATTTACATCGACCTTCTGACCGATTCCGGCACCGGGGCAATGAGCAAGTACCAGTGGGCGGCCCTGATGAAAGGCGATGAGGCCTATGCCGGCGCCGACAGCTTCTACGCCCTAAAGGAGGCCGTCAAGGAAGTCCTGGGCTTTGATTACGTCATTCCCTGCCACCAGGGACGGGCGACAGAAAACGTCCTTTTCGGTACGATGGCGAAAGCCGGCGACAAGATCCCCTTCAACATGCCTTTCGACACGACCCGCGGACACATTTTCAATGTCGGGGCGGAACCCGTCGATTGCGTCATCGATGAGGCCTACCAGCCCGAACTTCAGCATCCCTTCAAGGGCAATGTCGACCCGAAGAAACTGGAAGAGGCCATCCTGACCCATGGCAAGGACCGGATTCCCCTGATCATGGTCACGGTCACAAACAACTCGGGCGGGGGACAGCCGGTCAGCCTCCAAAACCTTCGCGAAGTATCCGCCATCTCCAGGAAGTATGGCATCCCGCTCTTCCTGGATGCGGCGCGAATGGCGGAAAATGCCTATTTCATCAAAATGCGCGAAGAGGCCTGCAAGGGGATGACCGTCGCTGAAATCCTGAAGGCCATGATGGATTGTGCGGACGGCATCACCTGCTCCGCCAAGAAAGACCCCCTCGTCAACATCGGAGGGATGCTCTGCTGCCGCACGGAGGAAATGTACCACCGGCTTCTCCCGAGAGTTATCCTGTTTGAAGGGTTCGCCACCTACGGCGGTCTGGCGGGACGCGACCTGGAGGCCCTTGCGGTGGGACTGAGGGAAATGGTCGATGAACAGTACATGGCCCACAGGGTTGCGCAGGTCAAATACCTCGGAGACCTGCTGGAGGAAGGGGGAGTCCCCTTTGTCAAGCCGGCAGGAGGACATGCCATTTTCATCGATGCCAAGGCATTCCTCCCCCATATTCCCCAGAAGATGTACCCCGCAGATGTCCTTTCGATTGAGATTTACAGGGAGGGCGCGATCCGGGGAATCGGCCTGGGAGCCCTTGCCTTCGCCACCGAGGACGAAAAGACCGGGGAACTGATCCTTCCGAAACTCGAACTTTACAGGCTGGCGATTAACCGCAGGACCTACACGAACTGCCACATGGAATATGTTGCCCAGTCGATCATCGACGTTTTCAGGAGGCGGGATTCAATCCGGTATGGGCTTGTCGTCGATTACGCCCCGCCCGTCAAAGGACTTCACCACTTCCTTGCGAGGCTTCGCCCGGTTCAGCTCTAGAACCCGGGGGAGGGTAAACGCTGCTTCAGGGGAGAAACGGAAGTGCCTTCCGTTTCTCCCCTTTTTTGACGGCGTTTCCCGGAAAATCTATAATGAATCGTTCCGGCCGGGGAGGGCTTTCTCCTCGGCAAATGACCGTTGGGAGTTGTTGCAATGTTTGAATCGCTGGTTAAGGCTCTTGGTTTGGATCCGAACGATCGGGCCCTCAAACGATACAGGGAGCGTGTGGAACGAATCAATGCCCTGGAACCCGGGCTCTTAGCGCTTGACGATGCGGCCCTGGCGGCCAGCATGCAGGACTTCAGGGAGAGGCTGGCCAGGGGAGAGGAACTGGACCATTTGCTGGAAGAAGTCTTCGCGGTTGTCCGTGAAACCTCCCGGAGACAATTGGGCCTGAGGCACTTTGATGTCCAGCTGATGGGGGGGATGGCCCTCCACGAAGGGAAAATTGCTGAAATGAAGACGGGTGAGGGAAAGACCCTGGTCGCCACCCTCGCCGTCGTTTTGAACGCCCTGAAGGAAGAGGGCGTCCACGTCGTGACGGTCAATGATTACCTGGCCCGGCGAGATGCGGAGTGGATGGGGAAAATCTACAGGTTTCTCGGACTCTCGGTGGGGGTCATCTACGCTTTCATGCCCCAGCAGGAACGGGTCAAAGCCTATCAGGCGGATATCACCTACGGCACGAACAGCGAGTTCGGATTCGACTACCTGCGGGACAACATGGCGACCTCCGCGGAGCAGCAGGTGCAGAGAGGACACTCCTACTGCATCGTGGACGAGGTGGACTCCATTCTGATCGATGAGGCCAGGACCCCCCTGATCATTTCTGGCCCTTCGGAAGAGTCGGTGGAACCGTACATGACCGCCAATTCGATTGCCTTGAAGCTGGTCAAAGGGGTCGATTTTGAAGTCGACGAGAAAGAGCGGAACGTGGTCCTGACCGAAAGGGGAATCCTCCGATGCGAAGAGCTCACGAGGACCCCGGAACTCTTTTCGGAGGCCAGGCATGCCGACATGGCCCACAAGATCGTTCAGGCGCTGAAGGCCCATCACCTTTTCCAGAGGGATATTCATTACGTCAACAAGGACGGGGATATCGTCATCGTGGATGAATTCACCGGACGCCTCATGTTCGGGCGCCGGTATTCGGAAGGGCTGCACCAGGCGATCGAGGCCAAGGAACGTGTCAAGGTGGGAAGCGAAAACCAGACCCTGGCCACGATCACCCTGCAGAACTATTTCCGGATGTACCGAAAACTGGCCGGCATGACGGGCACGGCGGCGACCGAGGCGGAAGAGTTCAAGGAAATCTATGGTCTCGAGGTCATCCAGCTGCCGACCCATCGGCCCATGGTGCGGAAGGACTATCCCGACGTGATCTATCGAACAAAACGGGAAAAATTCAACGCGGTTGCCGAAGAGGTCGTCGAGTGCTACGAGAAGGGGCAGCCGGTCCTGGTGGGTACGACATCCATTGAGAATTCCGAACTGGTCAGCCGGCTGCTGAAAGCCAGGAAGGTTCCCCACCAGGTTCTCAACGCCAAGTATCACGAGCGGGAAGCCGAGATCGTCTCCCAGGCGGGACGCCTGAAGGCGGTTACGGTTGCGACGAATATGGCGGGACGGGGCACGGACATCCTCCTCGGTGGGAACCCCGAGGTCCTGGCCCGGGAAATCCTGAAGCAGAAGGGGGTCGATCCCTCGAAGGAGGAAAGCCTTTACCGCGAGACCCTGGAAGAGGTCAGCGCGGCCTGCCGGAAAGAGCATGAAGAGGTTGTCCGGCTGGGAGGACTCCATATTGTCGGAACTGAACGTCACGAGGCAAGGCGGATCGACAACCAGCTGATGGGACGTGCCGGACGACAGGGAGATCCCGGGAGCAGCCGGTTTTTCCTCTCCCTGGAAGACGATCTGCTGCGGCTTTTCGGATCGGAGAGGGTCCAGGGGCTGATGGGCAAGCTGGGAATGGAAGAAGGCGAAGCCATCGAACATCCCCTCCTGACGAAGGCGATCGAGAACGCGCAGAAGAAAGTCGAACAGATGCATTTCGACATCCGGAAACAGCTTTTGATGTATGACAATGTGATGAACCAGCAAAGAGAGGCCGTTTATACCGAGAGGGCAAGGATCCTCAAGGATCCCGATATTCTCGAGCACACGAGGGAGCTGGTTCTTGACGTAGCCCGCGGGATCCTTGAGCAGTCGTTCGCCGCCGGACAGGAACCGGATGTCAAAGGGGCCCAAATGCGCTTTCGGAGCCTTTTCGGCAAAGGTTATGACGAAGAGATCGCCAAAGCGGGGGAAGCCGCGGAAAGCGAACGCGACTTTGAGCCGATCCTCGTAAAGCTCCGCGAACATTTCGATGCCCGGGTTTCCGCCCTGGGGGCGGAAATGGCTTCAGAAATCGCGCGGTTCATTACCCTGCACGTCCTGGACAGCCACTGGAAGGAACACCTGCTTGCAATGGATGAGCTTCGATCAGGAATCGGATTGCGGGCGATCGGACAGAAGGATCCTTTGCTTGAATACCAGTTCGAATCCTTCAACCTTTTCCAGGAAATGCTTGACCGGGTGCGAACCGCAATTGCCGAAACCGCTTTCCGGATCTCGATCGTCACCAACGAAGAGGGGTCCCAGGGAAGACGGACACTGCGCGAAAGCCGGGAAGCCCTGCTGCTGCCCGCAGGGCCGGCGGAAAACAGCCTGGACGCCTTCCAAACCCGGGAGCGGGTTGCGGAACCGGTCCGGAAAGGGCCGAAGGTGGGAAGAAACGATCCCTGCCCCTGCGGGAGCGGAAAGAAATACAAACATTGCTGCGGCCGAGGAGCGTGATCTCTTGAACCGGATGATCCAAGCCGAATCGGGAAAGGCGGGGAAGATAGCCGGAGGAATTTCCCTTTGCATCATTTTCCTGGCCTTGATGATTTCGCTGGCCTCTGCCGCGGCGAACGAGCCCCGGCAGGAGATCCAGCGTTTGCTGGAAGAGGCGCCAAGCCTGGCATCCTACCCCGCCAGGACGGCGGTTGTGCTTTCGAGGTCCGTCGCGAACCGGCTGCTGGCAGATGGCAGCATGGAACGGCGGAGCCGGTGGATCATCCTGTTCAGCGGTTCACTCCCCGGGGGATGGCAGACCTGGCGGCTCACGGCACCCGATGGCGGTTCCGCCCGTTTCCTTCGGGCAGAACTGTATTCGGTTCCTGGTATGGCAATGACGGCACGCCTTGAAACCTCCGCAAGCGGAGAAGGGGGCGAGGTTTTGCAGATCCCTTCTTCTCCCGGGGAATCGGTGCTCTATATTGAAGCCATCCAGACTTTTCCTCGGCGGTTTGAACTCGACGACCTGGTGCGGGTGGAGCTCGATCTCCCGCAGTGGGAACTGTTGGTCGACGTTTCTGTTCCACAGGGCAGCCGGCTGAATTGGGCTGGAAGCGGGATCGGACAGCCTGAGCGCTTCCAGGAAAAGGGACTCGAGCGCTTTTCGTGGAGTGCGAAAAATCTCCCGCCGCTTTCTACGATGCCCCTCCTCGACAGGGGAAACCCCACCCTGGGTTTTAGCCTGAAAAACGGATTGGGGCTTTCCCTCCGATACGTCGGGGAACTCGAAAAGGCATTCTCCCGGCTGCCGAAGAGGCTCTCCTCCCGGTTGTCCGGGAAGAATCCCGAAAAGGCTGGAATGCTGCTTCTGGCTGACCTGACCACCGGGGAGAGCAGGGACGCCGGCCTGCCGGGCGAATGGGTTCGAATCCCTGCGGGCGGATTTCCGGAAGACGGTCCCTGGTCGGAATGGGAAAGGACCCTCCTTGCTGCGAGCGGCTTGAAATCATTGGGCTGGTCCGTCAGGACCTGGTGGCTTCCCGCAATGCCGGTTCTCGCTGAACCTCCTGCAGGGGCAGCCCTTTGGGCGGGGCCCGTGCTCGAGGTCTCGTCTTCGAAAGGAGGACAGCCCTTCTTCTTCACGGCAAAAACCGGCACGGTTGTTGGCAAGACCCCGAGCTTCCTGTATGGGGCAACCCTTTATCGCCTGGATGGAGAAACAGTCCTGAAAACGAAAATTCCGGAGGGGAGCGCTTCGCAAAACCGGCTTTCCGCGAAATGGCAGCTTCAGCTTGATGAAGCCGGCTTCGCCAGGGGGAAACTGCTGATCCAGCTGAAAGGAGGGTGGGATTCCGTGCTTCGGAACCCGGAGGGATCCCTCGCGGAAAGAGCGAACGGACTGGTTCGCGAAATGCTTTCCGGGACACCCTTCGCTTCAGGGATAGGAGAGCCCAGAGTTTCCGAGTCGGGAAACGGGATCGAAATTCTCGCCCCGGTGGAAGGCCTTCTGGGCATCGCGTCTCAGAAGGATCTCCTGGTTCGGTTCCCTGCGCAGAATGTTCCCGGGATTCGCGAGGTCCTGGAAGAAACGGGAAGGATCAAGCTGAAGTTCCCTTTCTCGGTTAAGCAGGAGTTCTCCCTGGATCTTCCGAAAGGGTTTCGTGTTCTTGAACCCCCTTCCCTGAGGGGAAAGAGCGCCGGAAAGACCCCCGTCGAGGAAACTTTCAGGAACAATGAGAAGAAGGCCCGCGTTGAAGCGGAGCAGCTGGTGACCGTTTCGGCTTCCGTCTTTGACGAAAACGAGGTCCAGTCTTTGAAGGATTCCCTGGCGCAGGTCCTGAGGTGGGCGACGAATTCGATTCCGCTGCGAAGGCGTTGATAGGAGATGGTGAGGATGAAGGAAGTTTCATTGTTGTTCAGGGATCTCCTGACGGAAGCCGTTACTGGATTCGCCAAGGAAAGGGGAATGTTGCCGGGGGACGTGCCGGAAATCCAGCTCGAACGCCCGAGACACGAAGGACAGGGAGATTGGGCGAGCAATATCGCGATGCTGATGGCAAAACGCCTTGGGCTCCGGCCGAGGGACGTGGCTGCGGAGATCGTCTCGAGGATCGGCTCCGATCCTCACCTGGAGAAGATCGAAGTGGCCGGCCCCGGTTTCATCAATTTCTTCGTGACGAACCTCTGGATCCGAGATGTTCTTGAAGCAGCCGTGAAAGGCCGCGAGAACTATGGGCGCTCCGAGCAGGGAAAGGGCAGGAAGGTTCAGGTGGAATTCGTCAGCGCGAACCCTACCGGCCCCCTGCACGTGGGGCACGGAAGAGGGGCGGCGGTTGGGGACATGACCGCCAGCCTCCTCGAGTATGCGGGCTGGCAGGTTGAAAGAGAATATTACATCAACGATGCGGGACTCCAGATGAATCTCCTGGGGCAATCCACCCAGGCCCGGTATTTCGAGATCCTGGGATGCCCTGAAAAGGCCCCGTTCCCCGAGAACGGGTACAAGGGCGATTATATCTACGACCTGGCGCGGGAAGTGCTGGAAAGGGACGGCAATGTCTATCTCGACGTCCCGCTGGAGGAAAGCTTTCCTGTATTCCAGGAACATGCTGCAAAAACCATTCTTGAGGGGATCCGGGAAGACCTTTCCCGCTTCGGTGTGCATTTCGATGTCTGGTTCTCGGAAAAGTCGCTGTACGAAAAAGGCCTGGTCGAATCTGCGCTAAGCTTCCTCAAGGAACGGGGGCACGCCTATGAGAAGGACGGCGCTCTCTGGTTCAGAACGACGGCTTTCGGGGATGACAAGGACAGGGTTCTGGTCCGTAGCAACGGGGTCACCACCTATTTCGCTTCGGATGTTGCGTATCACAAGGACAAGTTCGATCGGGGCTTCGATCTGGTGATCGACGTCTGGGGGGCCGACCACCACGGCTACGTGCCCAGGATGAAGGCAGCGGTCGAGGCCCTCGGGAAGAACAGAGAAGCTCTCCAGATATTGCTGATCCAGTTCGTGAACCTCCTTCGGGGAGGGCAGCAGGTTTCGATGTCGACCCGATCTGGAGAATTTGTCACCCTGAAGGAGGTCCTGGATGAAGTGGGGGTGGACGCCGCCCGGTTCTTCTTCGCCATGCGCCGGTGCGACAGCCACCTGGATTTCGATCTCGAACTGGCCAAGAAAGCCTCTACCGATAATCCGGTTTTCTACGTGCAGTATGCCCACGCGAGGATTCAGAGCATCATGAGGGAGGCCGCTTCGAGGAAGATGGACATCCCCGAACCGTTCAGCGTCGATGTCAATCTGCTGCTTGAACCGGAGGAAAAAGCGCTGGCGAAACGGATCGCCCGGTTCCCGGAAGAGGTCGAGAAAGCGGCTTCGGAACTTGCCGCGCACCGGATCGCCTTTTTCGCCTATGACCTGGCGGCGGATTTCCATGCCTTTTACAACGCACACCGAGTCCTAGGAGTGGAGGAACCCCTGTCGAAAGCGAGGCTCTGCCTGGTGGAGGCAACGCGGGTCGCTCTGACGAACGCATTGGCCATCCTGCGGGTGGAAGCTCCTGAAAGGATGTAGCGCCGGTTGATCAGGCTGCGCTGGGTTTTGGCTGCGGCCGTTCTCGGCGTGACCCTTGCGATCATCGGGACCGGCACGGTGATAGAGCTTAGACGGGCGAGCCGGCTGAAGTCCATGGTGGACGCCCGGATGGAAGAACTGGTTCGGCTGAGCCGGACGATCCAGGATCTCCAGGAAAAGCTCCGTTACATGCAGAGTCC
>JAAYVK010000004.1 GCA_012517195.1 Synergistaceae bacterium
ACGACGAGGGGGTCTTCCCCCGGAACACCCGTCGGGAACGCTGGTTCCGGGACGGGCTTTTCGGGCGCATTGGGAAACGTTGAACCGTAAGCGGGAGAAACCTCGAAAAGAGTGCTTCGGATCAGGTTGCTTCCCGCCGCCATCCTGAAAGAATGCCCCTTGACGGTTGCGCTCCCGGAAGTTCCCCTCACTTCGAGGAGAGTCACACGGTTCCCGGCGTCCCTTTGAAGCGCCCGGATTTCCAGAATGGATCCGACGGGATGCCGGAGCGTGTTCATGATTTTCTGAAGTGCTTCCTGGGTCAGGGAGGCCCTCCACCGGGAATGAGGGGTTTCGTAGGGGACCGGTTCGGGACGGCAGGTCAGATAGGGAGTTCCCCCTCCCCACACGCTGGAAACGTCGGCCGTCCAGCCGGCTCCGTCCGCAAAATAATACGTCTGGGCAAGTCCCGAGCCGTAAAGCACAACGATTCCCCGGGTTTCCGCGACGGCCTGGTCAAGTTTGGGATCTTCCGCGGCCATTCCCCTGTATGCCTGACAATGGGTCGTGGCACAGAGGTCAAATCCGTCCGCGCCGTGGCGGCCCGCCTGGCGCAGGGCATAGGTGCGGGCAATGACGGCTTGTGCCTTGAGGGCTTCCATCGGCCATTGGGGGTTGACCTCGATCTTGAGAACACCGCGCAGGTAGGATTCCACGTCGAGGACGTTGACGACCGAAAAGCCGCTTTGGTGGGAAACCAGCCGGAGGCTTCCCCGGTAAGGTTTCCCGTTCCAGCGGAGGAATCCCTGGGAACTCTCGAAATCGGCCGGGAGTGAAACCCGCTTCCCGTTGACAAGGACTCCCCCGGGAATGGACTCCACGGCAGCCCCGGCTCCAGCGGAGAAAGATCTGCCGGAGGCGTCCGAAACGCGGATGGAGGAATTCGAATCGATCCGTCCCGAAAAGACCCCGGTTTCCAGCCCGATCCGGACCTGCCGGGAAGAGGCCTCCAGGCAGGAGGGCAGGAAGAGGGAAAAAACAGCGATCGCGACCGATAGAAGAATGGAAGTGAAAGGAATCGGCCGTTTCATTTGAACCACCTCAGGAACAGGTTCAGCAGGATTGTCAGGAAGAGGCTGAGGAGAAGCATGCTCCCGATGGGCGCAAAGAGGATGAAGTGCTTGCCCCTGAAGGAAAGGTCGCCCGGTAGCCGCCCGAAAGGCACTCCCGCCTTTCCCGCAAGCAGCAGGAGCCCGCCCAGCAGGACCATCAGCAATCCGACCTGAACAAGTGTTTTTCCAAAAGCGTAAAGGTTCATTCGGCTCCCTCCAGGAGGGGCATCTGGCGGGCATACCCCGAAGGAGGCTTGATCCCGAGATATTCGAAGGCGGCTGGGGTGGCCCTTCTGCCCCTGGGCGTCCGCTCGATCAGCCCTTTTCGGATCAGGAAAGGTTCATAAATGTCCTCCACCGTCTGTTGCTCCTCGTTGAGCGCCGCGGCCAGGGTGGCCAGCCCGACAGGTCCGCCGGAAAACAGCTCGATAAGCGCCCGCAGCAGTTTCCTATCCCCTTCGTCCAGGCCGGAATGATCGATCGAAAGCATTTCAAGAGCCTCCTTGGCGAGGCTGGCGTCGATCCTGGAACGGTTCGTGACCGAGGCAACGTCCCGCACACGCTTGAGGAGGCGAATCGCCACCCGTGGAGTTCCCCTTGACCGCTGGGCGATAACACCCGCGGCCGAAGGGTCGATGTCGATTCTCAGCAGCCCTGCCCCTCGCATGACGATTTCCGAGAGTTCCTCAGCCGTGTACAGGTCCAGCTGCTCGACGATCCCGAAACGGGCCCGAAGCGGAGATGTCAGAAGCCCGAGACGGGTGGTCGCACCGATCAGGGTGAAAGCGGGAAGCTTCAGGCGGATGCTTCTGGCAAAAGGCCCCTTTCCCACGATGATATCCAGCGAAAAGTCTTCCATGGAGGGGTAAAGGATTTCCTCCACGTTGGGGGAAAGACGGTGGATTTCATCGATGAAAAGCACGTCGCCCGCCTGGATATTGGACAGGAGGGCGGCCAGGTCTCCCGCCCTTTCCAGGGCAGGTCCCGTTGTGACCTTCAAGTTCCCCGACATTTCATTTGCGATGATCCCGGCGAGAGTGGTTTTCCCCAGGCCAGGAGGCCCGAAGAACAGGAGGTGGTCGAGGGGTTCCTTTCGCATGCGGGCCGCATCGATGTAAATCCTGAGCTTCTCTCTCAGGGATTTCTGCCCGACGAATTCTTCCAGGCTTTGGGGTCTTAGCGAAAGAAGCTCGGTTTCCCCGGCCATCCGGGGAGGTTCGACCATTCGGTTCGTCTCCTGGTTCATCGATATTCACCCCTGATGCGGTTCAAAAGGCGCAAGGCGGATTCCAGGATCTCCTCTTCACGGGCCCCGTTGCCGGCTTGCGAAAGCGCGGTGCGGACAGCGGCAGCCGCTTCGTGCCTGGAGAAACCAAGCCCCACCAGCGCTTCGAGCACTTCGTTGCCTGCAGGGGAGGATGCCGGTTCTGCTCTGTCGCGGGTGACGGAAGGGAAGCTTTTCGCAAGTTTTTCCCGCAGCTCGAAGCAAAGCCGTTCGGCGGTTTTCTTTCCGACTCCGGGAACCCTTGTCAGCGTTTCCAGATCGGAAGAAAGGATCGCCCGGATCAGCGTCCCGGGAGGTTCTGCCCGCAAAAGGCTCATGGCCATGCGGCCGCCGATTCCCTTCACGGCAAGAAGTTCGAGGAAAAGACGCCGTTCCTCGTCGTTGGCGAAACCAAAGAGGGAGATCCCCGACTCGTTGACCAGGAGGAAGGTCTGAATGCGGGTCATCTCCCCTTCAACACAGGATTCGAGTGCCCTCCGGCTGCAATGGATCTCGATCCCCAGTCCGTTGACGTCGAGGACCACTGTTTCGTCCTCAACCTTAAGTACTTGTCCGAAAAGACTTCTCAACATGGAGCCCGTCCTCCTGCCGTATTCAGCCTGGACTGGACGGACCGGATGGCAAGGCCCGTCATGGCGATCGCAAGCGCATCGGAAACGTCGTCCGGCCGCGGAAGCGCCGGAAGGCGTAAAATCTCGCAAACCATGCGCTGGACCTGCGCCTTTGTTGCGTTGCCGTTCCCGGCAACCGCCATTTTCACCTCCGCAGGCTTGGGCTGGTAAACCTCCAGGCCGCGCTGCGCCGCCTGGAGAAGCACGACGCCTCTTGCCTGCCAGACGGCCTCGGCGGTTGTCGTGTTCCTCCCGAAATACAGGCGTTCCACCGCCAGGAGATCGGGAGAAACACGATGGAAAATCTCCTCAAGCGAGGAAAAAAGGCAGAGAAGGCGCCTGGGTAGAGGATCCCCGGGAGGGGTTTCGATACAGCCATATTCAACGGCCGTCAAGGTGCTCCCGGTCTGGGCGACGACCCCGAAGCCCATTCTCCCGATCCCCGGATCGATCCCCAGGCAGCGGATGGAGCTGCGATCAGCCAGCAATAGCCTCCATCACCTCATCAGGGATGTCGAAGTTGCCGTAGACGTTCTGGACGTCATCGTGGTCTTCCAGGATTTCCACCAATTTCAGGACTTTCGCGGCGTCTTCCTTTTTGGATATCTCGACGGAGTTCTTTGGAACCATGCTGACCTCGGCGTTTGAAACAGCATACCCCTTAGCGGCCAGGGCTTCCTTCACCTGGGAAAGGACGGAGGGATCACAGTAAACCGTATAGCCATCCTCGCCGTCCGGCACCAGGTCATCTGCCCCGCCCTCGATGGAGGCTTCCATCAGCTTTTCCTCATCCAGGCCCTTCCCGGTGATGCTGATGACTCCCCGCCTTTCAAACATCCAGCTCACCGATCCCGCTTCCCCCATGTTCCCGCCGTTTCGGGAAAAAAGGGATCGCATTTCGGCACTGGTCCGGTTGCGGTTGTCCGTCAGGGTTTCGACCAGGATCGCCACACCCGCGGGGCCGAATCCCTCGTAGGTGATCTCCTCGTAGGTGGCTCCTTCGATCTCTCCCGTCCCCCTCTTGATCGCCCTCTCGATGTTGTCCATCGGCATGTTGTATTCCCGGGCTTTTTCTATGGCGGTCTTCAGGCGGAAATTCGCGTTGGGGTCGCCACCACCTTCACGGGCGGCAACAATGATGAATTTGGCGAGTTTCTGGAAAACCGCCCCCTTCTTTGCATCCTGCGCTCCTTTCCTGTGCTTGATATTTGCCCACTTTGAGTGTCCTGACATCGGTGATCACCTCTTCATCATGCTTGTTTCGTCCCGCTGATCCGGCAAATGGGAGGAGTTTGTCTCTTGTGCTCGGAACGGGCACGGGATTGTTCCACGAACCTGCGGACCCTCTCCGATCCTTCTCCCAGCGCCAGGAAACGGTCCAGTTCATCATAGGTGAAGCCCATTTCCTCCTCGTCCGTCTGCCCTTGCCAGAGACCCGCCGAAGGCGGCTTTTCGATAATGGGAGCGGGAATCTCCAGAAGCCTGGCCAATTGCCGGACTTCTCCCTTCAGGAGATCCCCCAATGGCAGAAGGTCAACTCCGGAATCCCCGTATTTTGTAAAGTAGCCGACGGTCAGCTCCACCCTGTTTCCAGTCCCGCAGACCAGGAGGTTTCTTGCCTGGGCAAGGAAATAGAGGGTGCTCATCCGCAGCCTGGGTTTCAGGTTGGCCAGGGCCAGCCGGTTTTCTTTGTCTGCATCTTTCCCTAGGGCCGAAATGAGGGCATCATAGGTTTCGGTCAGGTCGACGGTCATGTGTGGAATCTGGAGATGAGCAGCCACCATTTCCGCGTGGAGGCGATCTTCGGGATGGCTATGGCAGGGCATGATAACGGCAAGCATGCGGTTCCCGCAAACGCGTTTCAGGATCGCGGATACCACGGCTGAGTCGATGCCGCCGCTCAATCCGACGATACCGCCCTTGTCTCCGGCGGAGCGAAGCTGCTCGGCAAGCCAGTTTTCGATCGAAGAAAGCAGGATTGACGGATCGCGGTAAAAGGTGGGCATATCGAGTCAATCTCCCTATCTTGAAAGTTAAAACCAGACACATTCTAGCATATCCCCTATCCCTCCTTCAGGCCTTTTCAGCTCATCGAGGAAAGCAGGGAATACAGGTCCCGCCGCCGCCCTTCTAAAAGCGGGAACTTTTTCCGGACCCGTTCGGCTGCCGTCGGATCCATTTCGAAAATCAGCGTCCCCGGTCCCTCCCCGGCTTCTGCCAAAACGGTTCCGTCCGGGGCGATTCCCATGGAATGCCCCCAACGGTTGCAGGCGACAGTAAAGACCTGGTTCTCAACCGATCGGGCCTGCAGGATGGCACGCCATTGAGGAATGCTGTTTTCCGGCCAGGATGCGCAATGCAGGAGGATCCGACTCCCGGCCAGTGCGAGGGTACGGATGAATTCGGGGAACAGGATGTCCCGGCCGATCGCGTTTCCCAGCACGGTCCCTTTCCAGAGAAAGGGGGAAGCCGCCTTGCCGGCCTGGAAAAGGGAATCCGCCTCAACCGAGGGAAGGAGGTGGGTCTGGTCGTAGCGGGAGATGACCCTCCCTTCCTCGCTTAGGAAAAAGGATCGGTTGAACAGGAGCCCGTGTTCGACCCAGGGAAGGCTCCCGCAGTAAATGGCGCAAAACATCCGGTATGCCGCATCCGACAGCCGCTCGAGGATGGATGGGCTGAACCGGGCGTTTTCCGGGAGCTCTTCGTCAGCGTGCGGCACGCTCCATAATTCTGGTAAGATGACGAGCGAGACGTCGGCAGGGAGCTCCCGAAGAAATGAATCCACCTGAAAGACACGTTCAAGCGGTGAATCCGGGCCGCTTCCCGTCTGGATGATGGCGACACGAACAGGAGGCATCCTTTCTTTCCCCCTTCCGATGTAATGGAGGTGAGCCGATTTGACCGAAAAACTGGTTCGTTTCAGTGTTTCCATGCCCGAAGCCCTGGTCAGCGAGTTCGACCGCTGGATCGAAAAAAAGAGGTTGAAAAGCCGTTCGGATGCCTTGAGGCAGATCATCCGGGATTACATCGGGCAAAGCCTCTGGGAAGTCCAGGAAGGCGAAGCCTACGGGACCTTCACCTTTTCCTACGACCACCACAGCCGGGATGCCAGCAGTGAAATCACCCGTCTCCAGCACGATTTCATGGGGGCCATCGTCTGCACGACGCACGTCCACATCGACCATGATACGTGTATGGAGGTCGTTGTGCTACGAGGCTCGACCCAGGAAATTGTCCGCTTCGTGGAGGCGGCCTCCTCCCTTGGCTGCATCCGGGTCGGCGTTCCCGGCCTGTTGCCGCCGATCTGACGGCTCAAAAAGGGGCCTCCCCGGAAAGGAGGCCCCCTTTTTCCCTTCTTCAGAAAGAACGGCGACGGCTAGTTTGCCAGTGTTGCGACCATGACCGCCTTGATCGTGTGGAGGCGGTTCTCGGCCTCATCGAAAACCTTCGAATTTTTGGACTCGAAAACCTCTTCGGTCACTTCTTTTCCCTTGACGGCGGGCAGGCAATGGAGGAAGATCGTGCTCTCCTTCCCCGTGGCGGCCATCAGCTTCGAATTCACCTGGTAGGGGGAAAGCAGGGCCACCCGCTCCGCCATCTTGTCCTCCTCTCCCATCGAAGCCCAGACATCCGTGTAAATGGCATCGGCACCCTTGACGGCTTCCAGGGCATCTTCCATGAACTGGATCGTTGCCCCGGTTTCCCTTGCAATCGCCTGGCAGGTTTCTACCAGACCGGATTCCGGCCAGAGGGACTTCGGAGCGGCGATCACGAAATGGATCCCCATTTTCGCGGATCCGATCATCAGGGAGTTCGCCATGTTGTTGCGGCCGTCACCGCAGTACACGAGCCGGATCCCTTTGAGGTGACCGAAGTTCTCCTGGATTGTCAGGAAATCGGCAAGAATCTGGGTGGGGTGATAGGTATCCGTCAGCCCGTTCCAGACCGGCACACCGCTGTAGCGGGCCAGCTCTTCGACCACACTCTGCTTGAAGCCCCGGAACTCGATCCCGTCGAACATCCGGCCCAGGACCCTCGCGGTGTCCTTCACGTCCTCCTTATGGCCAAGCTGGATGTCGTTCTTTCCAAGGTATTCCGGGTGAGCCCCTTCATCGATGCAGGCGACGGTGAAGGCACAGCGGGTCCGGGTCGAGGGTTTTTCGAAGATCAGGGCGATGTTCTTTCCCTCAAGCAGGTTCCCCCGGATCCCCATCCGCTTTTTTGTTTTCAGGTCTGCGGACAGTTTCAGAAGGTATTCGATCTCCTCAGGGGTGAAATCCTTGAGGGTCAGAAAACTGCGGCCTTTCAGGTTGACAGGCATGGTACTCTTCCTCCTTTTTGATTGTGATAAACGATGGAATTGATCTTTCCGAAACCAGGGTCAGCGCTTCGGTTCACGTTCGAGAGGCATGCTCATGCAGCGCGGCCCGCCCCTTCCCCGGCCCAGTTCCGCCCCCCGGATCTCGTAGACCTTGATCCCGTTTTCTCGCAAAACCGTGTTCGACACGACGTTCCTTCGGTAGGTCACAACGACTCCCGGAGCGATGCTAAAGGTGTTCGTGCCGTCATTCCACTGATCCCTGGCAGCCTGGACAGGATCTCCGCCACCGGTTTCAATCAGGCGAACCTGGTCCAGGTGGAGAGATTTCTTGAGGCTCTCCACAAGGTTTCGGCTTTCATCGATCTGAACGAGGTTCCCCCCCTCGTCGTAGGAGAGCTCCCAGACACGGATGCGGTCGGCAACTCCAGGGAAAATCGTGAAGGCGTCCCAGTCGACCATGGTGAAAACCGTGTCCAGGTGCATGTAGGCACGGTGCTTTGGAATATCGACAGCAAGAACGGTTCGGATTCCGGCTTCCTTGGCCAGCCTGCGCCCGACGATCTGTACCGATCCTGCGGTCGTTCTCTGGCTGATTCCGATGGCGACCGTGTCTTCCGAAAGAACGTGGAAATCGCCCCCCTCGATGCAGTAAGGCACGCCGTCGAGTTTTTCCTCGCCGAAAAAGATTTTCACGTCCTTGAAATAGGGATGATACTTGAAGATGTATCGCGCGTAGATCGGTTCACGCTGTCTTGCGCCAAAGCTCATGACGCTGATAATGACCCCGTTCTTGACGAAGGAATAGGGATCTCTCTGGAAGTAAAGGTTTGGCAAAGGCCGGATCAAAAGCTCGTGGTCCGCCAGGGTGTTCAGGACCAGGCTCTGGCAGTTTCCCAAAAGCTCGCAGGCTTCCGCTTTTGTCAGTCCTCCAGTCAGGATTTCCGCCAGTTCGGGGGCGGGGACGCCCATCATTTCGGTTTTCAGACCGCACAGGAGGGGATAATCAAGCGCTTCCCAGGCCAGAACCTCGTCCAGGAGCATGGAGCGGATCTCTTCCTCCCGCAGGACGTGTGCCAGGCAATTTCTGAAATAGACCACCTCGACACCGTTGTCGCGAAGGAGCTCCGCGTACGCGTCGTGCTCCTTCTGGGCCTCTTCGACCCACAGGATATCGTCAAAGAGAAGCTCGTCCTTGTTGTCGATCGTAAGGCGCTCTAGTTCCTTGCCCGGCCGATGGAGCATCACGCGCTTGAGGCGCCCCACCTCGGAAGACACGTTGAAACCGCTGGTCCCTTTGTCCATGAGCCCCTCCTTAAAAATGAACCGGATTATGTCTAAGGTTCAGGATAGGACATTTATATCACAAAGGGATTGGGCAAAAAAGGGGTCATCCCCACTGGAGCAGGATTTCCCGAACGCATTTTGCCGCCAGGGCGGACGTTACGTTGTTCACATCCAGGTCTGGAGCCACTTCAACGAGATCGAAACCGACAAGGTTGAGGCCTTTCATGGTGCGGATTGCCTCCAGGAGTTCACGCGCGGAAATCCCTCCGGCTTCCGGAGTCCCGGTTCCCGGGGCGGCGGCAGGATCCACAACGTCAATATCGATGGATAGGTAGACGGGGAAGGGTTTCAGTTCATCAAGGCGGCGGCTCAGGGGTTCAAGGACGTCGTCCAGGTAAAGACGGGTATGAGCCTTTCCCCAGGCCATTTCCTCCCTGCACCCCGAGCGGATCCCGAACTGGTAGAGGCGGCCGGTTTCACCAAGACAGGACTGCGCCACGTGCCGCATTACCGATGAGTGGCTCAGGGTTCCTCCTCTAAGGCTTGTCCTCAGGTCTGCGTGGGCGTCAAAATGGATGACCCGCAGTTCCGGTTCCCTTGACGCGGCGGCCCGGATTAGGGGAAGGGAAACGAGATGTTCGCCCCCAAGGCTCCCGATCCGCTTTCCCCTTGCCATCAGCCGTTGTGCAACCCGTTCGGCGGTATCCAGCGCCTGAAGGACATCCCCGTAGGGGAAATGGAGATCTTCCAGGTCGAAAAAGGTCACTTCCGAGAGGTCCCGATCCAGGGCCGGACTGTAGGTTTCCAGGTTGTAGGATTCGGCCCGGATGGACTCCGGGCCGAATCGGCTCCCCGACTTGCGGGAAACGGTGAAATCCATCGGGATGCCGAGAAGGACCCATTTCGATTCCTGAAGGTTTCTCGAGCTTCCGATAAAACGCGTCACGCCGGGTTCGGTCCTTCCTCCAGGATTTCTTCCAAAAACGGGGGCAACGTGAAACAGGCCTCATGGATTTTCGAAGAATAGTACCGAGTCCCTTCGGGCGGCTGGCGGAAGATCTTCCGGGGATCGTGGACCTTGGATGCGAACGTGTAGGTCCAGGAACCCGTGGGATAGGTCGGCATGATACCCCAGCCAAGCTGGACGATGGGGAATACCTTCTTCATCTCCAGGAATGCAGTCCTTAGGATGTCGGGATGGCCCATGGGAGATTCGGTCTGTGAAACCACCATTCCGTCCTTTTTCAGTGCGCGGTGGACGTCCCGGAAAAAAGCCTCTTCGAAAAGCCCTGCCGCAAAGTCCACCGGATCGGTGCTGTCCACGATAATGACGTCGAACTCGTCCTGGTGATCCTTGATGTAGACCAGGGCATCCATGGGACGGATTTCGACTTTCGGATGGTCCAGGGCACAGCTCACCGAGGGGAAAAACCGCCTGGACGCCTCGATCACCTGCTCATCGATATCGACCAGGGTAACTTTTTCCAGGATGTCGTAACGGACCAGCTCCCGGACGATTCCCCCATCCCCTCCTCCCACGACCAGCACGCGCCGGGGAGAAGGATGGGAGCAAAGGGCTACATGGCTCATCATCTCATGATAGGTGAACTCGTCCTTTTCCGTGATCATGATGGCGCCGTCAAGAGCCATGAGGTTGCCGTACTGTTCCGTCTTGACGACGAGGAGGTGCTGGAAGGGGGTCTGGACGTTGAGAAGGATCTCGCTGATCCTCAGCCCCAGCCGCATGTCTGGGGTCTGGTACTCGGTGAACCAGAGATCCGTTTCCCGGCGGGCCATCGGCTCCATGGGCTCTTTATTCTCCCTTCTTCCGGTAGAAAAGGGGGCAGCCTGCGAAAACGCTGCCACACTGCTCCACAACGTGGTCGACTGCCTTGACCTTCACTTCCCCGAGGGCAAGAGCACGCATTTCAAAGGCTTCCCGCACCATTTCCTCGACTTTACGGGCAGCTTCGTCGGCTGAGCAGAACCCCGAATATTCCATGATCATACCGAAGCTGTCGGGATCTTCCGGCACTCCCACTCCGATTGCGGCAGCGATCCGCTCACCGGGCACGTCGCTCGAAATGGAGCCGTAGGCGATGGGAAGGAGACTGCCATAGGGCATCTCCATTTTCTGGGCGAACTGGCAGCGGGGGGGAAGGACACTGGAAACCCGAAGGAGGTTCATGTTGCCCACACCGGCTTCCAGCAGGGCTGCGTCGAATGCGGTCAGTTTTTTCTCCCCTTCGCCTTTTCCTACGACTAGGGTGTACAGGTCTGGTGTTTCGATCATCATTGGAGTCCTCCTTGACTGCGAATGGTCCCGAAGGATCGGGACAAGGGCGAAATCCATTATATCGGACCCCCCTCCCCTGTCAATTGAACGGCGGAAAAAAAGAAAGCGGGAGTTCGAAAAAAAAGGATTTGTTTAGGGGAAACGCGGGGAAAAAGACGATTCAGTTTTTCTTTGGGCAGATTTTTTCCAGTGTTTCCCGGAGAATGTCCTCGAGATTGCCGGCTCCTGCGACCGCGATCCGCCTTCCGTGCGAAAACAGGATAAAACCGTTCGGGGATCCAGAAATGCCCAGGTCCGCATGTGCCGCCTCTCTGGGGCCGTTAACCTCGCAGCCCATAACAGCGACGCTGAAACCGTCAGGGAGACCGGAAAGAGCAGGAAGGATCCTCTGGACCAGAGCCTGCACATCGATCCGTTTTCGCCCGCAGGTCGGGCAGGAAATCAGGTCGAATCCCTTCCTTCGGATGCCCAGGGCGTTCAGGATCGCATATCCGGTTTCGACCTCCTGTTCGGCAGGAGCGGTGAGACTGACGCGGATTGTATCGCCGATTCCCTGGTTCAGGAGGATACCGATGCCGGCCGCGTTCTTGACGATTCCGCCGAGCCCGGGCCCCGCCTCCGTGATTCCGATGTGGAGAGGATAGGGATAGCGTTCGGCGAGGAGCGCGTTCGCACGCACCGTTTCCGGGATGGAAGTCGATTTGGCCGAAAGGATCACATCTTCAAACCCGTGTTCGAGAAGGTACTTCAGCTGGGCTTCAACCGCTCCGACAAGAGCAAGCGACCGGTCTCCTCCCGACTCCGCCAGCTGGGCGTCAGACAGGGAGCCTCCATTGGCCCCGATTCGGATCACGGCCCTTCGCTCCCTGGCGAGATGGAGGATTTCTGCCAGGCGCATGGGGCTTCCCATATTTCCCGGGTTGATCCGGATTGCCGGTACGCCGGCCTTCAGGCTCAGAACCGCCAGGTCAGGGTTGAAATGGATGTCCGCCATGAGAGGGATTTCCGCCTCCGAAACTAGTTCCGCCAGGGCATCCGCCTTCGAAGGGTCCGAAAATGCAACCCGGACCATTTCACATCCCGCCGAAGCCAGCCCCCGAAGTTCCTCCCGGCAGGCCATCAGGTTGTCCAGGGGGGACTTCAGCATGCTTTCCACCCGGACAGGGTTGCTTCCACCGATTCCAAGACTTCCAACGGAAACGCTTCTCTGTGACATGGGACCGCGGCCTCTCTCTTTCTTCCCGGCCTAGGGGTGGGTCAGCCGGAGAATGTCCTTCCAGGTGACATACACGATCAGGGCCAAAAGCAGCGCAAAACCGGCCAGGTGAATGAGATTCTCCCACTTGGGCGGAAGGCGTTTCCCGGTCAGGATCTCACCGATCAAAAACGAAAGTCTCCCGCCGTCCAGGGCTGGGAAGGGAAAAAGGTTCAGGATTCCGAGGTTCAGGTTGATCACCGCGAGGAACGACAGGAAGGACCACCAGCCCTGCCGGGCGGCATCCCCCGCCATGGAGGCGATCCCGACGGGTCCGGCGAACTCGACGCTCTGGTGGCCGAAAGCCCAGGTCCAGAATCCGCGCAGGATTGACAGCGTCATTTCCCAGGCCGTTCCGACAGACCTGAACAGTGCTTCGGGCAGCGGGTAGCGGACCTGTCTCGGGCGGATTCCCAGCAGGGGAACCCCGGACTGCCTGTCCATTTCCGCCTGGACGGAAAACGTCAGGATCCTTCCCTCCCGTTCGACTTTCAGGGCCAGGGGCCCTTTCGGGGCTTCGCGGCGGATGGCCGCGGACATCGAGTCCCAGTTCGTAACGGGTTTATCGTTGATCGAAACAATCCGGTCCCCGGGAACCAGTCCGATTCGTTCCGCGGGAAAGCCGCTGATGGTTGATCCCACGGTGGCGGTCCGGATGTCGAGGACCCCATGGAAGGTCAAAAGGACCGTTGTCAGCAAGATGGCCAGGAGGATGTTGAAAAACGGCCCACCGGCTAGAATGGCAAAGCGCTGGAAGGGAGGTTTGCCGGGGTAGGTCCTTTCGGGGGGGGCGCTCTCCCCTTCCTGCTCCTCCTCCATCCCGGCCAGCCGAACAAAGCCGCCGACGGGGAAAACTCGGATCGAATACAGGGTTTCCCCGTGCCGTTTCTGGAAAAGGGAGGGGCCCATCCCGAAAGCGAACTCGTATACCTTCACTCCGTACCGGATGGAAAAAAGGAAGTGCCCCAGCTCATGGATGACGACGCTGATGCAGATCACGAGCAGAAACGAAAAAAGGCTGATGATCAAAAGGTGGACCTCCTTGATTTATCGCTCTCGCCAAGGATTTCAACGGCTTTTCTCCTGGCCCACTCCATTATAGCGATTGCCTCTTCGGGAGATTGCGGGGATGTCTCGTCGAAAGAGGCAAGGACTTCCTCGATCAGTCGGGGGATTCCCAAAAACGGGATCTTCTCACGGAGGAAGGCTGAAACCGCGATTTCGTCGGCCCCGACCAGGATAGCCGGGGCGGCCCCTCCGCTCCGGGCGGCTTCGATGGCCAGCGCAAGGCAGGGGAAACGCCGAAGGTCCGGCTCTTCAAAGGAAAAGACCAGGCTTTCCAGCGGGGCGAGGTCCGTGGGAATCCCTTCGAGTTCGACTCTCTCCGGGTAACCCAGGCAGACCGCTGCCGGGATCCGCATATTCGGGCTCGACAGGAGCCATTTCATGGAGCCGTCGCAAAAACGGACCATCCCGTGGACGAGGGACTGGGGATGAACCAGCGCCCGGATCCTGTCTGCAGGAAGTCCGAAAAGATGCATGGCCTCAAGGATCTCCAGTCCCTTGTTCATCAGGGTTGCGCTGTCGATGGTGATCTTCGATCCCATGTTCCAGATGGGGTGGCAAAGAGCCATGGCGGGCGTCACTTTTTCAAGCGACGGAAGGTCCAGTTTCCGGAAAGGCCCTCCGGAAGCCGTCAGAACGATTTCACGGACCGAGCCTTTCCGTTCCCCCGCCAGGCATTGCCAGACAGCGTTGTGCTCGCTGTCCAGGGGCCGCAGCTGTTCCCTTCCCTGGACCAGGGGCATCACCCAGGGGCCCGCGATCACGAGGCTTTCCTTGTTTGCGAGAGAAACGGTCTTCCCGCATTTCAGGGAGGAGATGAGTGCGGGGATGGCTGAGGTTCCAGAAGAGGCAAAGACGGCGTGTCCCGTTTCGGGCAGAAGGACGAGCTTCTCCAGGGATTCCAGGCCGGAGAGAACTTTCGTCGTTGCGGGCACATGCAAGGCGAGTTCCCGGGCTGCACCCGGATCTGACATGGCGAGAAAGGGCGGCTTGAACTCCGCGGCGAGGGCGGCCATCCGCGAAACATTGCGGGAGGCAGCCAGGGCGACCACGGGGAAACGGTCCGGATGCGCCCGGCAGACGTCCAGGACGGCTGTTCCGACACTTCCGGTTGCGCCGATCACCGCGATCCCGAGGGGAAGCCCCGCTAGAGGGCTCAATGCCAGATCACCTCGAAGATCAGAAAGGCAAGAGTTGCATTGATGAGAATGCTGTCAAAACGGTCAAGCATGCCGCCGTGCCCAGGGATCAGCTTACCGGCGTCCTTGACCCCGGCTTCCCTTTTCAGGAGCGATTCCCCAAGATCCCCGATCTGTCCCGCAAGCCCGCAGAGGAGTCCCAGCAGAAGGAGCGGAAAAGGCGGAAACTGCCAGACAAACGCCAGTAAGCCGGCGCAGAACAGGCTTCCTGCGACGCCGGCTGCGAATCCCTCCCAGGTCTTTTTTGGGCTGACGTTTTCGCAGAGATAGGTCCTGCCCCAGCGAACTCCCACCAGGTAGGCCGTCACATCGCAGCTCCAGGTGCACGCGAAAAGGGTGATGAGAAGCATGGTTCCCCATGGCTCAGACCGCAAAAGGACGAGAAAGGTCCAGGGGAGTGCGATGAAGATCAGTCCGACCAGAGTTCCCCCCATGTTTGGGATGGCGTGGCTGTTCTGGAGAACCTGGCGGCGGACAATTTCGATGCAGAGGACGAGAAAGGGGATCAGTGCGGTAATGGCCAGGATTGCCGCAGCACTGAAATTCATCGTTGCGGCCGCGATGAGCAGAAAAGCGGAAATAAAGCCGAGCCCACGGGTGACTTTGACCTTCACGGAAAGCAGGTTGTAAAACTCCCAAAGGGAAATCATCGCGGCCAAAGTCACAATGAAAGACCAGTAGATTCCCCCCAGGAGGATCCCGCCCAGGATGGCCAGGACTACAAAGGCTCCGCTTAGTGCCCGTATGATGATCTCACTGCCGAATGTCCGGCTTGACGGATCCATATCGTCTTTCCCTCCCAGAGTAGGCTTCCAGGGCCTGTGCGAGATCCTCGGGACCGAAATCGGGCCAGAGCTTGTCGGTAAAGTAAAATTCGCTGTATGCGCTCTGCCACAGCCAGAAGTTGCTCAACCGCATTTCTCCGCTTGTGCGAATGATCAGGTCCGGATCCGGGATATCCGGAAGATAAAGGTACTTCCTTAGCGTCCCCTCGTCCAGAGGGAAAGGTTCTCCCGCGGCAGCCGCCCGGTTCATGGCGTCGAGGAGTTCCTGCCTTCCGCCGTAATTAAGGCAGATGACCAGCTGAAGGCCTTTCTGCCCCGCGGTTCTCTCCTCCGCGTCACGGACGATCTCCTGGATATCCGCAGGGAGTCCGTCGATTTTTCCCGCGAAACGGATCCTGGCCCCTTCAGCCAGCAGGGTGCCGATCTTTTTTCGGATATAGAGTCGGAAAAGCCCCATCAGCCCGGAAACTTCACTTTCGGGACGTTTCCAGTTTTCGCTTGAAAAGGCATAAAGGGAAAGCGTGCGAATCCCCAGGTCATTCGCCGCTCGAACGGTCCGTTCCACAGCCCGAACCCCTGCGTGGTGTCCAACAAGGCGGGGAAAGCCTCTTTTTTTCGCCCACCGTCCATTCCCATCCATGATGATGGCGACGTGGGAGGGGATTTTGTTCCCCAAAGCCTCACAACGCCCCGTCAGCGTTTCCTGCATCCTTTTTGACCTCATCCCAGCGTCTTTTGACCTCACGGATATCCTTCCAGGTCAAATCTTTCGGGCTCCCCACAGCCCGGGACTGGTTCCGGAGGAGATAGCTCGGGTGGTACATGGGGAAAACCTCGATCCCTTTCCACTTAAACCATTTCCCCCTCAATTCTCCGATTGGGGCTGTCGTCTTCAGGATCCACCGTGTCGGGGTGCTGCCCAGCAGAACGAGGATCCTCGGTGAAACCAGGGCGATCTGCGTTTGCAGAAAGGTGTCGCAGGCCATCATTTCTTCCAGGGTTGGGACCCGGTTGCCGGGAGGCCTGCACTTCACTACGTTGCCGATGAAGACCTCGCGGCGGTCGATACCGGCTGCGGAAAGGATGGTCGTGAGAAGCTGCCCGGCTTTTCCCACGAAGGGCAAGCCCTGCTCGTCCTCGTCCGCTCCGGGTCCCTCGCCGATCAGCATCAGCGAAGTTTCCCTCGGACCGTCCCCGAAAACCGTCCGGTTCCTGGTTTCGGCCAGGGGGCAAAGCCGGCAGCCTGAAACCTCCTCCTGCAGGCGGGACCAGAGGTTTTCCCGTCGGGAGAGGATTTCTTCCGCTGTGGGGCAAAAAATCGTTCTATTTTCCGCCTGCATGCAAATCTACCTCGGCCACGACGACATCAACTCCGCGGACGTCCAGTCCCATGAAATAGCTGACGCTTGAGGAAATTCGAGCCTTCACGGTTCTCGCGATTTCCACCAGGTTCCTGTCCCCCAGGATCACACCGATTTTCAACTGGATGGAAACCCCCTCAGACCCCGGCTTGATCCTGACTTCCTGCACGCTTTTGACCTGGGGGGTCCGCAGTGCGACATGGCGGACCAGGTCCTCGATCGCCTGCGGTTCGATCCGCAAGGCCCCGATAAAGCTGAAGGGAGGTCTGACGATCGTTTTTTCCCCTTCGTACCGGTTCTTCCCTTTCCAGAAAACCCTCAGTTTTCCGACGAGCTTGCCGGCGAAGTTCTTTCGGACCTGGACCTGGGAAACCGGAATGACATGCTGTCCCTTGACCTTTCTCTCCAGTCGCGCTCTTCGAATTTCCTCCGGGGTGGCTACATCCTCGATCCGAATGACGTTTTCGGGCGGCGGGAGGCCGAGCCGCCGGGCGATCTGTGCCGCCATTCCCTCCGAAGTGGCGATGATCATAACGGTGCAGGGCTGGGCCTGCTTGAAAAATTCCCGGACTTCCTGGCGGTGGTCCGGGAATTCCATCATGGCCCGCCGGATAGCACGAACCTGGTTCCTTTCCGTTTTTGCGCTGCGTCCGCAAACGATCTGCCCCTTGCGGATTACCAGTCCGTCATCCAGGATGAAATCGATCTCGAGATTTCTCGCCAGGACCTGAGCCCTCTGGCTTTTCCCGGTTCCAGCCCTTCCGACGAAGGAGATGACCCTGACGCCGGAAAGAAGGGCAGTTTCATCGTCCGGCAATCCGTTTCAACACCTTTCCGAGACCCTGAAGGAAGAGGTCATTTTCTTCCGGCAGGCCGACCGTGACCCTCAGGTGTCCTGGAAAGCCCAGGTCGTCGCCGAGGCGAACAATGATTCCTTCCATGAGCAGGTTTTCGAAAACCGTCCTGGCGTTCGGAAAGTCGAGGATGATGAAGTTCGTCTGAGTGGGTTGAACATGGATCCCCATTTCGCGCAGTGCGTTGCTCATCCGCTCGCGCTCTGCCAGGGTCTTTTCACGAACCTCCTGGATGTAGGCCGTTTCGGAAAGCGCGGCCAGCGCGGCGTTTTGGGCGATGCTGTTGACTTCGAACACCTTACGGACCTTGAGATAGGTTTCCACGACGGGTTTCGGAGCGATGGCGTATGCGACGCGAAGGGCCGCGAGACCGTAAATCTTGGAGAAGGTCCGGATCATGACCACATTCCCGAGTTGATCGAAAAGATCGATCCCGGAGGCGAATTTTGGATCTTCGACGTATTCCGCGTAGGCCTCGTCCAGGATGAGGAGGGTTTCCCTCCCGTTCAGCGAGTTGGCAAGGGCTGTCAGGTCAGCCCGGTTCATGATGGTCCCGGTCGGGTTGTTGGGGTTGCAGATCACGAGAGCTTTCGTCCTCGGTCCGCAGGCATCCGCCAGCCGTTCGATGCCGGAGCCTCCCCCATCCCTCTCGGTCCGGATTTCGATGCGTTTGGCTCCCGCAGCCGCTGCGGCAAGGCCGTACATCGGGTAGGTGGGAACGGCGTAGGCAACCTCGTCCCCTTCGTCGATGATCGACTGAAAGAGGGAATAGAGGATGCCCTCGGTGCCGGCTCCAACGATGACTTCCGAGGGGGAGCGGCCCCATTTCATGGCAATCGCCCTTTTCAGGCGGTAGGAAGCTGGATCGGGGTAACGGCAAATTTCTTCAGACGAAGCACGGACCGCCGCGAGGACCTTTTCCGGGAGGGGCCAAGGGTTTTCGTTCGAGCAGAGACGGATCGCGGATTGCAGTCCCAGTTCCCGCTGAACTTCCGAAATAGGTTTTCCCGGCCGGTACGGCTCGACGTCCGCAAGGGATTTCCTGACGATATGGCTTTTCCAGGACACGATGATCCCCTCCCCGCTCTTTTTCTCTAGAATTTTGGCCCCTCGTTTTCGTCGCAGGGGACCGTTTCGGCTTCTCCGCCGAGGCATTGCAGCTTCTCGACCATCATCTCATAACCCCGCAGGATGTGCCCCATCTGGTAAATGCAAGTATAGCCGCTCGCTGCGAGGCCCGCCAGGACAAGTGCGGCCCCCGCCCTCAGGTCCGTGGCCCGCACTTCCGCCCCGGTGAGGTGTTCGACTCCCGTGATGATCGCCGTATCTCCCTGAAGCTCGATCTGGCAGCCCATTCTCTTGAGCTCGCTTACATGAAGGAACCGGGACTCGAAAACCCGCTCCTGGATCACGCTCGTTCCCTTGGCCAGGCAGAGGGCAGCCATGATCTGAGGCTGGAGGTCTGTGGGGAAACCCGGGTAAGGCAGGGTTTTGAGGGAAACGGCTGACAGGGTTCCGCCGGGAAGGGTCCGAACGGAATCCTTCCCGACGGACAGGCGGGTTCCGGCTTCCTCGAGTTTGGCGAGGAGAGCTTCCAGGTGTTCGGGTTCCATCCCCGTGACCGTGACATCCCCTCCCGTGACGACGCCCGCCAGGATGTAGGTAGATGCCTCGATCCTGTCGGGGATGATCTGGATGTCCGTGCCATGGAGGGTTTCAACTCCCCTGACGCGGATGGTTCCCGTCCCCTGTCCCTCGATCTGGCCGCCCATGCGGACCAGCGCCTCCGCAAGGTTTGAGATTTCGGGTTCTCTCGCGGCGTTTTCGATCACCGTTTCCCCTTCCGCGAGAACAGCGGCCATCAAAAGGTTCTCCGTCGCTCCGACGGAGGGAAAATCGAGGTATATCCGCGCTCCTTTGAGCCGTTTGGCTTCCGCGTGAACGGAACCATGTTCCAGACGAATTTCGGCGCCCATCTTGGCCAATCCCTTGAGATGGAGATCGATGGGCCTGCTTCCGATCGCACACCCTCCGGGCAAGGGCAAAACCGCCCTGTGACAGCGTGCAAGCAGAGGCCCAAGGACCAGGGAGGATGCCCTCATTTTCCTAACGAGGGCCGGCGGGGTCGCCCAGTCCAGCTCTTCCGGAGTGAGAATGCGCATCTGCCCCTGCGAAAAGCGGACGTCCGCTCCGAGGTTCCTCAGGAGATCGGACATTGTCTGGATGTCATGCAGATCAGGCACCCGGCTCAGTTCGAGAGTTCCCCCGTTGAGCAGAAGAGCGCTTGCCATGACCGGGAGGGCCGCGTTTTTCGCCCCCTGGGCCCGAATGGTTCCTTTCAGCGGGCGATTGCCCCTCAATACCAGCTTTTGACTCAACGCCCTCACTCCTCTCGCGGGTTTCGCCCCGCAGATTCCGATCCGTCGCCGAGTCCCAAAAACCGTTCGGCTTCCAGGACGATCCGGTCCGAGGCGTGACCGTCGCCGAAGGGATTGCTGCATCGCGAGCTCAGCTTACGGTAGACCTCTTCCTCTTCCAAAAGGGGGACGGCAGACTCCAGGATTTTGTTTTCATCCGTTCCCACAAGCAGGGCGGATCCAGACTCGACCGCTTCTGGGCGCTCCGTTACATCCCGCAGGACGAGAACGGGTTTCTTCAGGGCAGTTGCTTCTTCCTGCACTCCCCCGCTATCGCTGAGGATGAACCGGCTGCGATTCATCGACCATACAAAATCCGGGTAATCCAGCGGATCGCACAAAACAACCCGATCCCTGCCACTGAAGAAATCCTCGATGATCTCCCGGACCGCAGGGTTCCGATGCATCGGGATCAATAGCCACAGGTTCGGGTAGGACTTCCGCAACCTCTCCGCAGCCCTGCAGATCTGCCGGAGGGGCTCCCCCCAGGATTCCCTGCGATGGGCCGTCAGGAGAATCAGATCGGCCTCCGCCGGGATGGAGCGAAGCGCTTCCAGGGAGGGTTCCTTTCGATTCTCCCGGGTCCAGAGCAAAGCGTCGATCACGGTGTTCCCGGTGACGTAGATCATTTCGGAAGGCACTCCTTCGGAGACCAGGTTGTTTCTCGCTCCCTCAGTTGGCGCGAACCAAAGGGACGCAAGCCGGTCTGTCAGGAGCCGGTTCATCTCTTCCGGGAAAGGCAAAAGGACGTTTCGGCTCCTCAGGCCTGCTTCCACATGCCCCACGGGAATTTTCCGATAAAAGGCCGCCAGGGAAGCGGCAAAGGTCGTCGTCGTGTCCCCGTGAACCAGGACCAGGTCCGGGCTGTGCCGATCGAGCGCTTGCCCGACTCCTTCGAGTACCGCTGACGTCAGGTAATCCAGGCTCTGCCTTTCCCTCATGACGTTCAGGTCGACATCCGCCCTGAGGTTGAAATGCTCCAGAGCCTGATGCAGCATTTGAACGTGCTGCCCCGTGGCCAAAAGGAAACATTCGAGTTTTGGAGATCTTGCCAGCCGCAGGGCGACCGGCGCCATTTTGATGGCTTCCGGCCTTGTCCCGACAACCACGCAGACTTTCTTCCGCTGTTGTTCCATCTTTTTATGGCTCCTTATCGGTCGGATCGTTTACAGGAACGTGCGCGACAGCCATTTCAGGAGGGCCATCCCCGAGGTGAGGAGGGCGAGGTGCATCGTTCCCATCATGACAATAATAGCGGGTATCGGGAAGGAACGGTCCAGAAGGCGGTGATGCAGATGCCCCCGGTCAGGAAGAAACGGGGAACGTCCTCGAAGAAACCGCCGGGTAACCGCCATGAGAGTGTCCAGTACAGGAATCCCGCCCATAAGGGCAAGGATGAAAATCAGCGCGAAAGGACCAAGCCCTCCTTTTGCAATCAATCCCGCCATTTGGGTAGAGCAAAGGAAGCCTAGAAGCGTGCTGCCCCCATCGCCAAGGAATGTCTTTGCCCGGGGAAGCGGGAAGTTCCAGAAAAGGACACCAAGACAAAGCCCTGCAAACGGGAGCCAGGGGACAACCTGCCCCGAAACGCAGAAAAGGAAAGCGGTAGCGATCGTGAGTGAAAGACAGAGACCATCCATCCCGTCGATCAGGTTGTAGGCACTTGTGCATCCTGCAATCCAAATGACCAGCAGGGCCTTTGTCATGGGGGGCGAAGCGATCGCAGAGACGGCAAACACGGCTGCGGTCAGGTGAACCCCCAGCCGGAGATAGGGCGATGTCTGCTTCATGTCGTCCACGTAGCCCACCAGAAAGACCAGCGTCGCTCCGACTGCGGTCATCCGGGTCGCCGGGAGAGATCCGCCGACCAACAGCACCCAGAGGAGATGCCCCAGCCAGAGAACGATACCGGCGCCCCGGGGCACGGTCCCGCTATGGATTTTCCGTCCGCCCGGCTCGTCCAGGACACGGAAGCGTCTCGCCAGGAAAATGGAAATCGGCGTGACAAGGATGCCCCAGCTCAAGGAGGCCAGAAACTGCAGGATCAGCGGGTTCAACTCACGGTTTCCCTCATTTCGGAAAGGTCGGAAGTTCGGCCCTTTCTATCGTGTGCCGAACAGACGGTCCCCCGCGTCGCCCAGCCCGGGGACGATGTATCCGTGATCGTTCAGATGGCTGTCCAGGGCAGCCGTGAAGATCGGGACTTCCGGGTGCCGCCTGTGGACGAGAGCCACACCCTCCGGGGCGGAAATCAGGCAAACAAGAGTGATTTTCTTGCCTCCCCGCTTCTTGATCAGGTCGATGGCGGCGGCTGAAGACCCCCCCGTGGCGAGCATCGGATCCAGGATAAAGATGTCCCGTTCCTCGATATCCCCCGGCAGCTTGCAGTAATACTCCACGGGCGAAAGAGTTTCCGGATCCCGGTAGAGTCCGATGTGTCCTACCTTGGCGTTCGGGATGAGCCTGAGGATCCCTTCAACCATGCCCAGCCCGGCACGGAGAATGGGAACGATCGCCAGTTTCTTGCCTGAAAGCGTCAGGACCTTGGTCCGGCTGATGGGGGTCTCGACTTCCGTTTCCTCCAGGGAGAGCGTGCGAGTGATTTCGTAAACCATGAGGCCTGCGATTTCCTGGACCAGCTCCCGGAACTCCTTAACGGTCGTGTTCCGGTCCCGGATAATGCCCACCTTGTGCTGGATCAGCGGGTGATCCAGGATGATCAGGGGATTGCCGTTGGGACGAGGCGGGAAGTGGTTCCTCAATGAATCGAAGGACTCGATCTTCTTCACTCGCGCAGAGTGGCGTCCTCCCTCGAAAGGCGTTTCCAGCCAGACCCGGACGGTTTCAATGGCCGTCTTTTCCTCGACAACCCGGCCTCCGAGGATCAGGACGTTCGAGTTGTTGTGAAGACGGCTCAAGCGGGCGGTATCGGGGTCGTTGCAAAGGGCTCCGTAGACACCGGGAACCTTGTTTGCTGCGATCGACATCCCGATGCCCGACCCGCAGAGGAGGATCCCCCGCTCCGATTGGCCGGAGGCAACGCTTTCCCCGACCTTGAAGCCGAAGTCCGGGTAGTCGACGCTCAGCTCCGCTGAATGGGTCCCAAAATCCTGCACTTCATGCCCTGATTCCTGGAGGAATTCCTTGATCTTTTCCTTCAGGGTGAAACCGGCATGATCCGAACCGATGGCTACGCGCATCGCGCACCGACCTCCTTGGCTCTCTGCTTCAATGCCAGCTAATCATACCATTCTCGATCCCGCTGTTTTTCCCGCGCCTCGCCGACTCCGGAAGGGTTATTTCCGGTCAGTCGCAACTTTCCGTCAGGATCGTTCCGAGGATCCGCTCCGCGACCTCGTAGGGGGTGGTTTTGCGAGCCGCGAGCAATTCGAAGAGCTCCGGAGACTTTTCCTTCTCCCAGGCAACTTCCACCATCGCCGCGATTTCCCTACGCAGGATCTCTTCGACTTCCATGCCAAGACGCTGCCATCTCCTGCGCCGGCCCTCCTCGCTCCGGCGCAGGAAGTCCGCATGCCGGACCATTTCCGAGACGACTTCCTCGACGCCTTCGCTCCGTTCTGCAACCGTTTTGAGGACGGGAGGACGCCACGGCCGCATCCCAAGAAGGTCAAGCATCATGTTGACCTCGGTCGCCACGCGGTCGGCTCCGTCCCGGTCGGCCTTGTTCACGATGAAGATGTCCGCGATTTCCATGATTCCAGCTTTCATGATCTGGATATCGTCACCCATGCCGGGCACCAGGATGAGGCCGACGGTATCGGCGATCTTGACGATGTCGACCTCGGATTGGCCGACACCGACCGTTTCGATGAGCACGACGTCCTTGCCGCAGGCGTCAAGGATCAGGGCCGCTTCCTGCGTGGAACGGCTAAGGCCGCCAAGGGATCCCCTCGTCCCCATGCTCCGGATGAAGACGTCGGGATCGACGGCATGCTGCTGCATTCGGAGACGGTCTCCGAGAATGGCTCCTCCCGTGAAGGGACTGGAGGGGTCGACCGCGATGACCCCGACGGTTTTCCCCAGGGATTTGAAGTGGGCAATGATCTTGTCGGCCAGCGTGCTTTTTCCTGCGCCGGGGCTCCCGGTCAGGCCGATGATATGGGCCTTGCCGGAATGTGGGTAGATTTTCCGCATGATGATTTCGGCCTGGGGGGATTCGCTCTCGACCAGGCTGATCAGCCTGGCGATTGACCGATGGTCGCCCTCCAGGGCCCTCGCGATCAGCTTTTCCATCTAGGCGGTCTCCCGGGCCCACTTTTCGCGGACGGCGGAGTTGAGCCAGTCGATGCAGACGGAGGTGGGGGTCCCGGGACCGAAAATGGCTCCCGC
>JAAYVK010000045.1 GCA_012517195.1 Synergistaceae bacterium
CCGGAAAGATCCCAGCCTTTCGCTTCGGAGACGGCTCTCAGCTTCCTGAGCATGTAATGCGTTGTTTTCCATGGGAGCAGGGCACCATCCCAGACCGATCGTTCCGGGTCGACGGCAAGTTCGACGGAAAAATGTTCGTGACTGCCGAGGCCCGAGCACTCCTGGCATGCCCCGAAAGGACTGTTGAACGAGAATAGCCGGGGTTCGATTTCAGGAAGGGAAATTTCGCATTTCGGGCAGGCGAAATTTTCGGAAAGCAACTTTTCCTCCCCTTCCGGTGTTGAGAAAAGGACGTAGCCCGTTCCGATCCGGAGCGCTGTTTCTGTCGATTCGCTCAAACGGTCCCGGTTTTCCGTTGATACCGTCAGGCGGTCCACGACGACTTCGATGGAATGTTTGCGGTTCCGGTCCAGGGTGATTTCTTCCTCCAGCCACAGGACCCTTCCGTCCACCCGAACTCGAAGGAATCCCTCTCTTCTGGCTTCTTCGAATACGTTCCGGTGTTCTCCTTTTTTCCCCCTGACAAGCGGCGCCAGGATTTCAACCCGCTTTTCTGAAAAATCGCGAAGGATCACGGCTAGAATTTCATCGATCGAGTAGCGGTGGACCGGTTCACCGCAAAGGGGACAGTGCGGGGTCCCGACCCGGCTGAAAAGGAGCCGCAGGTAATCATAGATTTCGGTGACGGTGCCTACGGTCGACCGGGGATTGTGAGAGATTCCTTTCTGCTCGATCGAAACGGATGGGGACAGGCCGGAGATGTCGTCTACGTCCGGTTTGTTGAGTACCCCGAGGAACTGGCGCGCATAGGCCGAGAGGGACTGGACATATCGTCTCTGCCCCTCGGCGAAAATCGTGTCGAAGGCTAGCGAGGATTTTCCGGAACCAGACGGTCCCGTGAAAACGACCAGCTTATCTTTTGGAAGTTCGACGGAAATGTTTTTCAGATTGTGTTCCCTTGCTCCCCGCACGACGATGCGATGATCCACCCTCCAGACCTCCTTTCCCACCTGAAGCAAGCAAATCCCGGATTCTTGCCGCTTCTTCAAAATCGAGCCTTTCGACCGCTTTCCACATCTTCTCTTCGAGGATCGAACGATCCGCCGAAAGAAGGCCCTCTGACCCCGAAAAAACCGCCGTTTCGCTTTCTTTTTCCGCCTCGCCGGGAAGAATCCCGACCACTTCTTTCAGGATCGTGCGAGGAACGATTCCCCGGGACTCGTTGTAGGCCCGCTGGATTTCACGGCGTCTTTGTGTTTCTTCGACGGCCTTGCGGATGCTGTCGTTCAGGGTATCCGCGTAGAGAACCACGGTCCCTGCAATGTTGCGGGCTGCCCGCCCGATCATCTGGATGAGGGAGCGGTGGGAGCGAAGGAAACCTTCCCTGTCCGCATCGAGGATGGCCACAAGAGACACTTCGGGGAGATCCAGTCCTTCGCGGAGGAGGTTCACTCCCACCAGGACCTGGATCTCTCCCAGCCGGAGATGCTTCAGGAGGTCGGCCCTCTCGAAGGTATCCAGCTCGGAATGGATATACCGGACTTTCAAGCCGGCTTCTGAGAGGTATTCTGCCAGATCCTCGGCAGAGCGCTTCGTCAGCGTTGTGACGAGGGCCCTCTCGCGTTTGGAGTCCAGCGCGGAAAGCCTTCCGATGAGATCGTCGACCTGGTTTCTCGCTTCGGCGACCACGACTTCTGGATCCATGACCCCGGTCGGACGGATCAGCTGTTCCACCACCCTTGCTGAATGGTTCGTTTCCCAATCCCCGGGAGTCGCGGAAACGAAGATCACCTGTTTCATATAACCGCGGAACTCTTCCCATTTCAGGGGCCGGTTGTCCAGGCTTGAAGGCAGCCTGAATCCGTAGCGGACGAGAGTCTCCTTGCGGGAGCGGTCTCCGTTATACATCCCCCGGACCTGGGGAATCGTGATGTGGGATTCATCGATGACCATGATAAAGTCCGGGGGGAAAAAATCGAGAAGGGTTCCCGGCGGTTCCCCGGGCTCTCTCCCCTCCAGGTGCCGCGAATAGTTCTCGATTCCCGAGCAATAACCGACCTGGGCCAGCATTTCCATGTCGTAGCGGGTTCTCTCCCGTAATCTCTGCGCTTCCAGGAGCCGGCCCTCCGCCATCATCCGGGCGAGCTGCTCCTCCAGTTCCGATTCGATGGCCTGCAGGGCGCGTGCAATGTTCTCCTTTGTTGTCACATAGTGCTGGGCTGGGAAAATGAGGGCCTGTTCCTTCCTGCGGAGGGCCTTGCCTGAAACCGGCTCGATTTCGTCGATTCGCTCGATGCTCCGGTCATCGAAAAAAATCCGCAGGGCAGTGTCGCTGTAGGCCGGATAGACCTCCACAACGTCGCCCCTGACCTTGAATTTTCCGGGTTCCAGAACGGAATCGTTTCTCTGGTAATAGTTCCCCAGGAGGGATTCGAAAAAATCTCGCCTCGTCCATTGCTCTCCCACCTTGAAACCGAACACGGCTTCCTCGTAGGCCTTCTTCTTCCCGAGGCCGTAGATGCACGATACGCTCGCGACGACGATGACGTCCCGTCTTTCAATAAGGGCCTTGGTTGTTGCAAGCCGCAACTTCTCGATCCTTTCGTTGATCGAAGCGTCTTTTTCAATGTAGAGATCATGGGCGGGGACGTAGGCTTCAGGCTGGAAGTAATCGTAATAGCTGACAAAATAGTGGACCTCGTTCTCCGGGAAAAAAGTCCTGAACTCGGTATAAAGCTGGGCGGCCAGGGTCTTATTGTGCGCCAGGACCAGAACGGGGCGGTCGAAACGGGAGATGACGTTTGCGACGGTATAAGTTTTTCCGCTTCCCGTCACGCCGACCAGCGTCTGCATGGGGAGGCCTTTTGCCAGCCCCTCCGAAAGGGCTTCGATCGCCTGGGGCTGATCACCCGCCGGCGGCCATGGACAGTTCAGCTTGAAAATTCCCAAACTTTGCCTCCTGGGTATTTCCAAAAAATGAAGACGCACGTAATTGACGTGCGCCTTCACCGCATTTCGACCGAAAGGATTTCACGCAGCGGGTTCCGGCTCCGGGTTGCCGCGCCCTCCCGAAAGCGGTTCGGCTTCTTCAGGCGCTTCTTCCCTGCGAACCTCCGTTGCGGGCTTCGAGGGTGAGCCGCCGTTTGCTGGAAGCGGCGGTAGATCCCCTCCGGCGATCAGGGTTTCCAGCTCTTCTCCCTCAAGGATTTCCCTTTCGAGGAGGTTTCGGGTGACCTTGTGAAGCAGATCGAGGTTTTCAGAAAGAAGCGTTTTCACCCTGCTGTGACAGCCGTCGATGATGCTCCGCATTTCCTGGTCGATGGCGAAAGCCACCTCGTCGCTGTAATTTCGGTCATCCACGATGTCTCTTCCAAGGAACACCTCGTGCTGCTTCCTGCCCAGGGTCATGGGGCCGAGCTTTTCACTCATGCCGAACTCGGTGACCATCTGCCTGGCAAGCTGCGTCGCCCTCTCGAGGTCATTCTGGGCGCCCGTCGTCACGTCACCCTGGGTGATTTCTTCGGCCACCCTTCCACCCAGAAGCACACAGATGCGGTCGATCAACTCTTTCCGGGAAATGAGGAATCGATCCTCCTCCGGCAGCTGCAGGGTGTATCCCAGAGCCATATGGCCCCTCGGAATGATCGAGATTTTGTGGACCGGGTCACAGCCCGGGATCAGCCGGGCGATCAGGGCATGCCCGGATTCATGATAGGCGATGATCTCCTTCTCCTTTGCGTTGATCAGGCGGCTTCTCCTTTCGGGGCCAGCGATAACCCTGTCGATGGCCTCTTCAAAATCCGACATGGCAAGTGCCTTTCTGCCCCTGCGAGCTGCGAGCAGGGCCGCTTCGTTCACGAGGTTTGCCAGGTCAGCTCCGACAAAACCCGTGGTCCGCCGGGCAATGATGTCGAGCCGGACGTCCTCTTCAAGTTTTTTGCCTTTGGAATGGACCTCCAGGATCGCCTGGCGCCCCTTCCAGTCGGGCTTGTCGACGACAATGTGCCGGTCGAATCGCCCGGGCCGGAGAAGCGCCGGGTCCAGGATGTCCGGGCGGTTCGTCGCGGCGATCAGGATGATACCCGTTGTAGCGTCGAACCCGTCCATTTCGACCAGCATCTGGTTGAGCGTCTGTTCTCTTTCGTCATGTCCGCCTCCTAGGCCCGCTCCGCGTTGGCGGCCGACAGCATCAAGCTCGTCGATGAACACGATGCAGGGCTGCATTTTACGGGCCTGCTCGAAAAGGTCGCGCACACGGGCCGCCCCGACCCCCACGAACATCTCGACGAAATCCGAACCGCTGATGCTGAAAAATGGGACATCCGCCTCACCGGCAGAAGCTCTTGCCAGGAGCGTTTTCCCGGTCCCGGGAGGCCCAAGGAGAAGGACCCCTTTCGGAACATTGGCGCCTAGCCTGGCAAAGCGCTCGGGATCACGAAGGTACTCGATCACTTCCTGCAGTTCCTCTTTGGCTTCATCGCAACCTGCGACGTCCTTGAAGGTAACCTTAGGGCGGTTGTCCATGAAAAGCTTGGCCTTGCTCTTGGCGAAGTTCATGACCTTGCTCCCCCCGCCCTGCATGTTGTACAGGATGAAGATCCAGGCTCCGATGAGGAGAAGCGTGGGGAAAAGCGAAGTCATCATACCCGCCCACCAGGGGGCTTTTTGCGGAGGGACGAACTCGACGGCAACCCCGAGCTTTACGAGATCCTGGGCTAGGGGGCCGGGGTCCAGGACGTAGGTCTTAAAATGCTTGCCGTCCCTTGAGGTCGCCTTGACAAGGTTTTCTTCGATCGTGACCTTTTCGATTTGACCGGATTGGGCGGATTTGATGAAATCGCTATAGCTCAGCGAAGTGCTTTCCTGAGCGTTCTGGCTTGGAGTCAGGAAAGCATTGACGAGACTGACCACCAGGACGATCAGGATCAGGTATAGGCCCAGGTTTTTTGCGATTCGATTCACGTGCCCTTCACTCCTTGGGTTGGATGTTCCTGGCCGGGGCTTCGATTGGGTTCACCACATGGATATCCGGGAGGTTCCTCCAATATCCAGAATAATCCAATCCGTATCCGACCACGAACTCATCGGGGATCTGAAATCCCCTGAAATCGACCCGGACGTCAACTTTCCGGCGGTCCGGCTTGTCCAAAAGCACGCAGGTCTTCAAGCTGCGCGGGGACCTGCCCTTCAGCAAATCGAGAAGATAGGAAAGGGTCAGGCCCGTGTCCAGGATATCTTCGACGAGAAGAACGTCGCGGCCGCGAATGTCGGTGTCCAGGTCTTTCACGATTTTCACGATTCCGGAGGACTTTGTGGAGGCGCCGTACGATGAGACGGCCATAAAGTCGAGCCGGACAAGGCTGTTTCGCGGAAAAAACCGGACCAGGTCGGAAAGGAAAAAGATCGCTCCCTTGAGCACGCCGACCGCTACGAATTCTTTGCCTGAGTAGGCCTCAGACACTTCGGCCGCCATTTCCGCCACCCTGGCGGAGATGGTTCGGCCGTCAAGGAGGATTCTTCCGAGCTCATACTCCATTTTTCAGCTCTCCTGCGCCGCATCCGGGGAAAACTGAATCCGGATTCGCGGAGAATTCGTTTCTTTTCCAGAAATCTTGCACAGGTTGCCCCAGAAGGGCGTCCACGACATTCTATCGCCAATTGTAACGGTAGGCCAGCCCTTTCGGTAAAACCAGGGCATGGTTTCGATTTCCCGATATCCGGCTGCAGCGATGGAAGACCGGATGACCGGCTTTTCCGGCAATGATGGAAGAATTGCGGAAAAATCCGAAAAGCCGAGTTTGCCCTTTTCGGCCGGTTCCCAGCTGAAAGTGCCCAACCCCCACCGGACCGTTCCGGAAGGTTCTTCTAGAACAAGCGGCTCATCCGGAGGCCGGTCGAAGATCTCCCTGTCCAGGAGTGCCAGGTAGCCGCTTCCCGCTCGGATTTCAAGCGATTTTTCCCATTGGAAGCGCCAGCCCTGGCTGGACCGGATCAACTCCGTCAAAGTGGCAATTCGGTCGAAATCGAGGGTTTTCAGGCCAAGCCTCTTTGCTTCGGAACGGAAAACTTCCGCTAACGACGACGGCTCAAGGCGTCGAATGGCGGACAGGTCCCAGGATGAAAACACGCTGGGCAGTTCCCTCCTCAGGAAGGCTGCCGCATTTCTCCCTCTTTCTTCGAGGTTTTCCCTGCAGGGGATCAGGGTTTCCCTCATGGAAAGGAGCCTTCTTGCCACCGCCGGGTTGTAGTCCCGCTCCAGCAGGGGGATCAATTCATTTCGAAGACGGTTTCTAAGGTAGTGGGAGTCGAGGTTCGTTTCGTCCTCTCTCCAGGGGATGCCTCTTTCCCTGAGGAATCGGCGGAGTTCGCAGCGGGTGGAATGAATGAGCGGCCGGATGATGGAATCTCTTCTACCGGGAAGTCCGCACAAACCCGCCAGCCCGGTCCCGCGGAGAAGGTTGAGCAGGATCGTTTCCACCGTGTCATCAGCATTATGGCCGACCGCGATCCAGTCAGCGCGGACCTTTCTGCGGACTTCTTCCAGGAACTCGTACCGGATTCGCCTTGCCGCCACTTCCAGGGATTCGCCCCTCTCTTTCTGCCTGGGGATGGAAGCGTTTCGAAGGAAGCAATCGATGCCGTTCTCCTTGCATAGTTGAAGGACGAACTCCGCATCTTTGCGGGAAGAAACGGTGCGGATCCCGTGGTCAAGATGGGCGACGAAGATCGGCCCCCGGTAGAGTTCCCGAAGGACGAAAAAAAGCGCCACCGAATCGCCCCCGCCCGAAACCGCCGCAACAAGAGGTTCGGTCGATTCGATCCAGCCTTGTTCTTTCCCAGCCGCCTTTGCGTTTCGAATAACGGGGTGCTCCATCGTTTTCCCCTCCCGGAAAGAGAGGTTCAGGAACAAAAATGGCGGGTTTCAAACCCGCCTTACACGAAATATATTCAGTTGGTGGCGGTGAGTGGAGTCGAACCACTGACACTGCGGGTATGAACCGCATGCTCTAGCCAACTGAGCTACACCGCCATTGGTTGCGGGGGCAGGATTTGAACCTGCGACCTTCGGGTTATGAGCCCGACGAGCTTCCTGACTGCTCCACCCCGCGATAATCGCTCCTGGTGCCGGGCGCGGGAATCGAACCCGCACGGACTTGCGTCCACAGGATTTTAAGTCCCGTGCGTCTACCAATTCCGCCAGCCCGGCCAGCGCTGACCTATTATATGCAGGCTTGCCTGCTGCGTCAACAGTCAGCGGAACTTGAAACGCCGGACCTGTTTGTTTGACAGCCATTGGAAAAGCTGGTAAACTCTCCCTCGTGTGAAAAAGGTACCGCTTTACCACGACAGCATAACAATGGAGGCGAAGGAGTTGTACGAAAGGCCGCACATGGCGGGTTTTGAGTGCAAAGAGGAAACGATGACCTTCCTGGATAAGAACGAGAACCCTTTCCGGTTGCCCCCATCTTTAAGAGAGCAGATCAGGCAGGTCGTTTCTGACATCGACCTGAACCGCTACCCGGACCCTGATGCACGTGCCCTGAAACAGGTCCTTTCGAAAATAACGGGGATTCCC
>JAAYVK010000046.1 GCA_012517195.1 Synergistaceae bacterium
GCCGGAGGCGGACGCGATCCTGGAAGGAGCGGGGACGCTGGTAATCCCGGATGTCCTGGCGAACTCCGGCGGGGTGACGGTGAGCTGTTTTGAGTGGATCCAGGGGCGGACAGGAGACTTCTGGACGGAGAAGACGGTGCACGAGAAGCTGGATGAGCGCCTAACCCACGCGTTCCACGAGATCTGGAAGATCAAGAAGCAGCAGGGAATCCGGATGCGCCAGGCCACCTACGTGAGGGCGATGAGCCGGATCATTTCTGCCATGCGGTTCCGCGGCATCTGGCCGTAAGGGAAGGTATTGCTATCAAGCGAAAAGAACCAGGCCGCAGAAAAGGGCAGGCCACCCTTGAAGGAAAGGGAGTCCTGCCCTTTTCTGCTTAAGGTTGAAGCGCCTGCAGGATTTCTCCTTCGAGCCTGGCAAGTTTTCTCATCAGGAGAAATGAGAAGCCGGTGCACAACAGTCCGCAGATGGAAAGGGACCAGCCGGTACCCACAAGATCCCCCAGCTTTCCGGAAAGAAGACTTCCAAAAGGGGGAAGCCCAAGGACCGCAAATGTGTAGAGAGCCATGATACGGCCTTTGCTTTCACGTGGGACCATGGTCTGGAGCAGCGTGTTGCAGCTGATGGTGCTCACGACCATGCAGAAACCCACCGGGGCGGCGAGAAGAATCCCCACCGGGATGGTCCTGGAAAAGGAAAAAAGCAGAACGGAAACACCAAAACCGACGCAGGACCTCGTGCACCACCTGTCCAGGCGGATTCCCGACTGAAGTGAAGCCATCAGCAAAGATCCGGTCAGCGCACCGACAGCAACTCCCATGAGGAGGAATCCAAGGGTCTTCGGAGTTCCGCCGAGTACCGCCTTGGCCATTGCTGGCATCAGGATGAGGCTGGGGAACGCGAAAAACCCCGTCAGGGCAATGAGGATGAGCAGGTAGCGGGCGGGTGCAAAATCCCGAGCCAATCGAATTCCCTCGAGCATATCCTTGAAGGGGTCGTTTTTTCCCCGGGACGGTATTCCCACGGGCGGTTGCTCCATCTTCATCGCTCGGACCGCGTAAAGGGTTGAAGAATAGGCGAGGCCGTTCATGAGAAAGCAGATCCCTTCCCCGAAAAGCTGGATCACAAAACCGGCGATCGAAGGGCCGATCATGCGGGCAATGTTGAAAACGACAGAATTGAGAGCAACGGCGTTTGAAAGATCCTCTTTTCGGTCCACCATGTAGGAAACAAGGGAATACCGGCAGGGGAGTTCGAATGAGTCGATCAGGCCCAGGAGGAGGGCCAGGGAGACGACCATCCGGAACGTGACGAGGCCGGTCACCGTCAGGAAGGAAAGGGTCAGGGCGACTCCCATGCAGGCAGCCTGGCACCAGAAAAGGGCCTTTCGCAGGTCCCATCGTTCGATCAGGGCACCGGCAAACGGGGAAAGGAGAAAAATCGGCACCGAAGCGGCAAAATCCAGCATCCCCAATGCGCTGTTGGAGCCGGTCAGGCGAAAGACCAGCCAGCCCATCGCGACGCGATGCATCCAGAGCCCGGACAGAGAGATGGATTGGGCTGTGAAGAATAGTCGGTAATTCTTGCTTCGCAGTGCTCGAAGGGTTTCAGGGAAATTCATGTGATGGAAGCAGCTCCTCTGTTTTGAAGGGGTGCAAGTCAAGGGACTGTTCTCTATTGTCCTCGAAGAAGACTGCGGATGCAACTAAAAAGAGAATGGAGGGGACCTGTGCATGATCCGTTTCAGGCAGTTCATCACCGTTGTGGACGCACACACGGCTGGAGAGCCCATCCGGGTCGTTACCTCGGGGCTGCCGCCGATCAAGGGCGAAACCATGATGGAACGGTATGAATGGTTCGAGAAGAACCTCGACGGGATCCGGAACCTGATCATGAGGGAACCGAGAGGTCATCGGGACATGTTCGGATGCATCATCACGCCGCCGGCTTCCCGGGACGGGGAAATGGGCGTTTTGTTCATCCACACCACGGGACAGGCGACGATGTGCGGTCATGGCACGATCGGAGTGGTGAAAGTCGCCCTGGAAACCGGGATGATCCAGGCAGTGGAGGGGAAAAACACGGTGCGCATCGACACGCCCGCGGGAAGGGTTACGGCCGAGGCACTCGTGGAGGAGGGGTTCGTAAAGGAGGTTTCGTTCCGGAATGTTCCCTCCTTTCTTTACGAAGACCATGTGAGGGCGTCCGTCCCCGGGATCGGCGAAATCGAATTCGCCATTTCCTATGGGGGCGACTTCTACCTGTTTGTGGAGGCCGAACAGCTGGGGCTGGACATCCGTCCCGAAAATGCTGATGAACTGGCCCGAAAGGCGATGATCCTGAAAAACTGGGGCAGCGAGAACCTCAGGCTCGTACATCCCGAATGCCCCCAGATCAGCGAATTATACGGGACGATCATCACGGGCCGGACGGAGCGAACAGAAAGGGGATGGAGATCCCGGGAAGTCTGTGTTTTTGCGGATGGAGCCGTGGATCGGTCACCATGCGGAACGGGGACCTCCGCGCGGATGGCCCTTCTGTACGGGCGGGGCGAAATGAGCCTGCAGGAAGAACTGGACAACGCAAGCATTATCGGCACCCGGTTCAGGGGAACCATCGATGAAACCGTTATGGTAGGGGACAAACAGGGAATCATTCCAAGGATCACCGGGTCGGCCTGGATCACCGGTTTCAACCAGCTTGTCCTTGATCCCGCTGACCCTCTGCCGGAAGGGTTCCTGGTTTGACCAGGCACCCAATGGAAGAGACAACATGCTCTAAGATTCACATATGTGTCTATTCAGACCTTCACTTGCACAATTAAACCGGATGTGATAGAGTGCTTCCAACCTCAAATCCGTACCACCACCTCCTGAAAGGCTCCGGCCTGACCAACCGGGGCCTTTCGCATGCTTCGCCAACCGGATCAGCGGTTCAGAACCCCCTCCTGGATCAGTTCCTCGACCCAGCTCTCGACCTTTTGACGGATCTGGTCGCGAATCTGGCGGGTTTTCTCCAGTTTTTCTTCCCAAGTGCCTTCAAGGCCCGCGGGGTCCTCGAAGGGCCAGTGGAGTCTCTTGCAGGCGCCTGGGAAGATGGGGCATTTGTCCGCTTTGGCGGCGTCACACACGGCGATCACGTAATCGTAAAGCCGTCCCTGCTGGAACAGGTCGAACACTTTCTGCATGGATTTCCCGCTCAGATCGATCCCGACTTCTTTCATGACTTCGACAACCAGCGGGTTAATCCGATCTGCCAGTTCCAGCCCTGCGCTTTCGGCTTCGAAGGCCTCTCCGCCGATTTCCCTGAGAAAAGCCTCCGCCATTTGGCTTCTTGCACTATTGTGCCCACATACGAAAAGCACCCGTACCTTTTTCCCACTCATCCCACGGAGCCTCCTTTCCAACAAGGCTGATCTTTCTTTCTGAAAAATACACGGAAAGGAAAAAACGGCCCTTACGAATGCGTTTCAGGTTTGTTACAGAACACGGTTGCCGTGGCGAAAAACTCAGGAGAAACGGAACACCGCTCCCGAACCCAGGGGAGTGAAACGTTTCCCCAGAACTCGGTAAAGAGCCGCTTGGGCCCTGAATCCCGTGCAGTGACCGGCAGCGACAAGGGACGGGGAATAGCCCGCCAGTGCCTCAACGGTTTTTTCGATCCTTTCGTCCGGGGCCTCGACAAGATGGAGTCCCCCGATGACGGCTTCCAGTTTTTCGCCTGGCGTCAGGACATGCCTCAGGATGTTGATGATCCCCGCATGACTGCACCCGGTGACAAGGGCAAGCCCCTTGCCCTCGATCCTTGCCGCGAGGGAAAGATCGTCCGGCATGCTGTCCGGGACCACCCGGCCGTTTTCGTCCAGTGTGGAAAGCGCGATGCCCACTTCCTCGAAATCCGTGACCCTGGGAACCTCCCCCGTGGTGGAAAGTCCCGGCATCAGCTGGAGCGGACCCGAAACCAGCACAAGCTCTGCGCCTGCTGCCCGGAGATCCTCGGCGCGATCTCCCTGCATCACGCCGACGTGCTGGAAAAACGGATCCGTCACGAAATTGAGCCTGAAAAGGGCCGGATGGGCGATGACAGGCACGTTTTTCCTGCCGATGGCTTCCAGGATCCGGGTCAATCCCTGCGTGTGGTCGTAGTGGCAATGGGTCAGCACGACCGCGTCGGCCTCTCTTAGGGGGATGCCGAGTTTTCCAACGTTGAAGAGCAGGGCTTCGGGGTTCTGCCCCACGTCGACCAGGACCCTTTTGGTGATTCCGTTCCTTTCCGCCTCCAGCCAGAAGGAAACCCCATGCTGGCCTAGAAGCGGGCTTTCATAAGGGACGCTGTCTTCCGCCAATACGGTAACGGTCAGTTTGTCCAGCAAATCTTCCGCCTCCCGTCGTTTGTCTGGGGAAATCCCCTGCCGGTCTCCCCGTCTAGCCGCAGGCTGGGATCACAGATCTTCGTAGAGGTCCGTGCTAAGGTACTTGAGCCCGCTGTCGTTGAGCGTCAGGACAATATTCTTGCCGCGCTCGGCTCCATGGAGCAGTTTCAGGGCCGCGCACACGTTCGCGCCGGAAGAAAACCCGGCAAACACCCCCTCCGTCCGGGCGAGGGCTCTTGCCGTTTCGATTGCCTCCTCGTCGGAAACCTGGACGAACCCGTCGATCAGGGTTTTGTCCACGAGCGGCAAATCCATGCTGTAGCCGCCTCCCTGGATCTTGTGAGCCCCGCCGGTGATGGGGTGTCCCGCGTAGATGGCTGCGGCGCAGGGTTCCACGACATAACAGCGGATGTCTTTCCTGAATTTTTTCAGGCCGAGCGCGCATCCCTGGAACGTGCTTCCGCTACCGAGAAAATCGACAAACACGTCGATCTTTCCGGATGCCTGTTCCCACATCTCGACCGCCGTATGCCGTTCGTGAGCGTGAACCGTTGCCGCAAGGGTGAACTGGTCCGCCCGGAAAGCGCCGCGTTCCTGGGTGATCCTTCTTGCGGTTTCCTCCACCAGGGCCAGGTCCTCCCCGGATACCTGCCCCCTGACGGATCCGGGGGCCTGGTCCACCAGGACGACCTCTGCTCCCAGGGCTTTCATCATGCGTGCCCGTTCGGTCGAATTGCCTTTCGACATGCAGGCGATAAAACGGTACCCTTTGACGGCGCACACAATCGCAAGACCGGTACCCGTATTGCCGCTGGTGAGTTCAACGACGCACTGTCCCTTCTTCAGGAGACCCGCCTCTTCCGCTTCTTCGATCATCTGCAGCGCGATACGGTCCTTCTTGCTGAATCCTGGGTTCAGGTATTCCATTTTCGCGAA
>JAAYVK010000047.1 GCA_012517195.1 Synergistaceae bacterium
ACGCATGAAACAAGCCTGCAATAAATTCGTGTTTTCACTTATTGAACTGGTATTGACATCCCGCAGGTCAGCTCCTATCGTAATGAATGAAAAGATGCAAAAAGATATAACATGCAAGAATAAAATCTATTTTATTTTTGGAGGGGCAATGAGAGACCTTCTTCTTTCGAAAATTCCCGAGATGTCGCCGAACCAGCTCAAAATCGCCCGGTTCATCCTGGATTCCCCCCAGGAAGCCGCTTTTCTCACCGCTTCAAGGCTGGCGTCCATCGTCGAAGTGAGCGAGGCCACGGTTGTCAGGTTCGCTTCCTTTCTCGGATTTTCCGGCTACGGGAAGATGAAGGACGCGATCAGCCACATGGTGCTGGACGAGCTTTCCACCGTGGAAAGAATCCGGGATTACAGGAAAGAAACGGAAGAAAGTTATCTCGAGAAGATCGTCGGGAAGGATATCGAGGCCCTCTCTCGTGTGCAGGGCCATCTCCCGGAGGAACAGCTCGAGGCGTTATCCAGGGCGATCACGGGGGCGTCAGCCGTATTTGTCGCAGGGGCGCGGAGTTCCTACGCGCTGGCTTACTATCTCCATTTCTACCTTTCATGGGTCCGTCCCTCCGTGACTCTCCTTTCGGAAAACACGGCTTTCGAAATGCTTGAAAACGCCGAGAAAGGATCCCTTGTCATCGGGATCAGCTTTCCCCGCTACACCAGGTGGACGGTTGAAATCCTGCGTCATGCGGGGGAAAAAGGGCTGCAAACAGGCGCCATTACAGACAGCCTGGTCAGTCCTCTTGCGATGGAATCTTCTTTCGTGGTGACCGTCCCCTATACCCCTGTTTCATTTATCGATTCCTTCACCGCACCAATCTGCTTCATGAACTGCATCATCCTCTCCGTTTCGCGAAAGCTTGGGGATTCCGTCCCGGCAAGGTTCGCCGTGCTTGAGGGGCTCTGGGCCAGGAACCGGACTTACATTTCTCCCGGGAAGCTGCCGACGGGCTTGCCGGATTCCGGCTTCCAGGACTGACGCGAGCGTGGTGCCCGGTTGAAGGGGGGGAAGCGATGCATCGCAGGGAAAAGGACCTGGCGCATGGGAGAAGCGATTCGAAAAGGGAGTGATTTTCTTGCAGGATTTCAATCACCTGATCCCCCGTAGTTACAAAACCGATTTCAAGATCGCCTCCCGCGGGGAAGGCATCTATATTTTCGATGAAAAGGGAACCCCCTATATCGATGGATGCTCTGGAGCCCTGCTTTCAAGCATCGGGCACGGCAACCGCGCGATCATCGAGGCGATGGTCCGCCAGCTCGAACAGATCGAGTTCGCTCACCCTTCCCGGTGGATGTGTCCCGCAGTCCTGGAAGCGGCCGAAGAGATCGCTGCGATCACCCCGGGAGACATCAAGAACGTCTGGTTTGTGAGCGGCGGGAGCGAAGCTGTGGAGTCGGCGATCAAGTTTAGCCGACAGTACTTCGTGGAACGGGACGGAGTGAATTCATCGAAATCCATCGTGATCGGCCGCTGGAATTCCTATCACGGCAGCACCCTCGGAACGATGGCCGTGGGGGGGTCGATGCCCCGCCGCCGCATTTTTTCCCCGCTTTTCAAGGAATTCCCAAAGATCCAGCCCCATTACTGCTACCGGTGTTCCTACGGCCAAAGCTATCCGTCCTGCGGTGTGAGGTGTGCCCATGAACTCGAGACCGAGATCAAGCGGATCGGCCCGCAATATGTTGCGGCATTCATTGCCGAGCCGGTTGTCGGCTCGACGGTCGGCGCTCTTCATCCGCCGAGGGAGTACTGGCCGATTGTCCGGGAAATCTGCAGCCGCTACGACGTCCTGCTGATCGCCGACGAGATCATGACCGGCATTGGCCGGACGGGAAAAGCCTTCTGTGTCGACAACTGGGAAGTTGTTCCGGACATCATCTGTTCGGCCAAGGCGATGTCAGGGGGCTATTCCCCCGTCGGTGGAATGTTCGTCAGGACGCCCCTTGCCGAGACCCTCAGGAAGGGATCGGGTTCCTTCATCCACGGGCACACCTACAACGGCAACCCGGTCACGGCGGCGGCTGTGGCGGCCACGATGCGGTTCATCCGGGAAAACAACCTTTTTGAAAAGGCCGCGGTGATGGGCGAGTACCTGGGGAAAGGAATGGAGCGGCTGCTGGACAACCCGATCGTGGGGGAGGTCCGCGGCCTCGGTTTGATGCGGGGCGTCGAGCTCGTCCGCGACAGGAAGAGCCGGGAACCGTTCGCCCCCTCTGCGAAAGCTGCCCTGAAATTGACCCAGGAATGCCTGGCACGAGGGCTCGTCGTTTACCCCGGAACCGGCCAGGCAGACGGGATTGCAGGGGACCAGTTCATGGTGGCCCCGCCCCTCATTGTCCAGAAGGAGGAAATCGACGAAATCGTAAACCGTCTTGAAGAAGGTTTGAAGGCAACAGCTGAAGCCTTGTTGCCTTGATCGCAGGGTCCAAATCCGGAGCAAGAGAAAGGGGAGTGCAAGGAAATGAAGAAAGGAATCATCGCGGCGATTGTCATCTCATCCCTCGTCTTTGCTGGAACAGCACTGGCTGCAACCACTTTCATCACGATCGGTTCGGGCGGAGTTGGGGGGACCTATTATCCCCTGGGCGGAGCGATGGCGGAAGTTTTGAGCAAGGCGAATATCGACGTGAAGGCCACATCGCGCTCGACGGCAGCCTCCAAGGAAAATTGCCGCCTTGTCGCGACCGACAAGGTACAGATCGGGATGTCCATGGGATCGACCCTCTACCAGGCCGTGACGGGGACGGGAGCCTTTGAACAGGACGGCAAACTCCCGCTCGAGATCCTGATGAACATGTACCCGGCGCCCCAGCACCTGGTCACGACGACCCGCACTGGAATCAAGACCCTTTATGATCTCAAGGGCAAGAAAGTTTCCGTCGGGGCCGCAGGAGGCGGAGACCAGCTTTTGACGCTCATCATCCTGAAAGAAGCCGGAATTGACCCGGACAAGGACTTCAGCAAACAGCAGCTGACGCAGTCCGAAGGGGTCATGGCCCTGAAGGATGGAAATGTCGATGCCGTGTTCTGGAACTTCGCCGCACCGGGATCGGCAGTGCTCGAGCTTGCTGCCCAGCGTGACATCGTCCTCGTCCCCATTCCTGAAGACGTCGTCAAGAAGATCGTTGCCAAGTATCCCTACCTCCTTTCCTACACGATCAAGGCCGGGACCTATCCCAAGGTCGACAGGGACATCCTGACGATCGCTGATGCCAACTACCTGGTCGTGAAGAAGGGAATGGATGAGAAGCTTTCCTACAAGATTCTCAAGACGATCCTGGAGAACCAGAAGAAATTCCTGGATGTTACCCCGCAGGCAGCCCATTTTAACCCGCAGGAAGCGAGCCTCGGCAAGGTAGCCCCCTTCACGCCGGGTGCGGTGAAGTACTTCAAGGAGAAAGGCATCCAGATGTAGATTCCCCCCTCCAACCGGGGCAGCAAGTCTTTACGGGACCGCTGCCCCGGTTGGGGCATGACCTTACCCTGAAAGGGCCTGAAACCGATGAAAGAAAACGACAAGATTGAAGAACTGATCGAGGAAATCGAGGGGAAAAAGCGGAAACCGGATGGTATTTCCGGCCTCATCATCGCGGGCATCGCTATTGCCGCTTCGTTCTTCCACCTTTACACGGCCGCGTTCGGTCTTCTGCCGGCGATGACGCAGAGGGCGGTCCACTGGATGTTCATGGGGGCACTGATTTTCCTCCTCTACCCGGTTTCGAAGAAACGGTCGCTTCGGAAGATTGACCCCTGGGACTGGGTTTTTGCCGGACTGGTCGTTGCGTCGTGCCTTTATATTCTCATCAACTGGAATGCCATCTGTGACCGGGAAGGGATGCCCATCCCTTCCGACATCGTCATGGGAACAATCATGACGCTGCTGGTCATCGAAGCGACAAGGCGTTCCATGGGATGGCCCCTTCCAATCGTTGCCTCGCTGGCCATCCTCTATGCCCTCGGGGGGCGCTACATGCCGGGGATGCTGGCCCATGCCGGGTTTCCCGTGTCCGAGCTTGCCCCGTTCTTTTACCTGAGGACCGACGGGATTTTCGGGATTCCCCTGGGAGTATCTTCAACCTTCATCTTTCTCTTCGTGCTTTTCGGCGCCGTCCTCAACATTTCCGGGGCAGGGCAGTTCTTCATTGACATTGCACTCGCCCTCACGGGAAGAAGTGCAGGGGGGCCCGCCAAGGCGGGGGTCGTCGCCTGTGCCCTGATGGGGACCGTATCGGGAAGCTCAGTGGCGAATGCCGTCACGACGGGTTCCTTCACGATTCCGCTAATGCGCCGGGCAGGCTATACGGATACCACTGCAGGCGGGATCGTTGCGGCTTCCTCAACCGGAGGGCAGATCATGCCGCCGGTCATGGGGGCGGCCGCCTTCATCATGGCCCAGTTCCTCGGCGTTTCTTACTGGGAAATCGTTGTTGCTGCGGCTCTCCCGGCAACCCTGTATTTTGCCTCGATCTTCGCGATGGTTCATTTCAGGGCTGGCAAGCTGGGCATCAAGGGAATGACCAGAGAGGAACTCCCCATGTTGAGGGAGGTCTTCAGGAAAGGCTGGCATCTCCTGGTTCCCATCGTCACCCTGGTCGTGTTTCTCGCGCTGGGCTATTCGCCGTCCAAGGCCGTTTTCTGGTCCCTCGTGGTCCTGATCGCCGTCACCTGGTTCGGGGCTGCGGAATACCGCATTACCCCCGGAAAACTGGTGAAATCTCTGATTGTCGGAGCCACTTCGGCGATCGAGGTGGCTGCGGCGTGCGCCTGCGCCGGGATCATCATCGGGGTCGTGGGAATCACGGGCCTGGGCCTGACCTTCTCCTCTTTTCTCCTTGATCTTTCCCACGGCATCCTTCCCCTGACGCTTGTCTTGACGATGGTGGCCTCCCTTATCCTCGGGATGGGGCTACCGACGACGGCGAACTACGTCGTCTGCAGCACGATCATAGCCCCGGCACTCATGGGGATGAACGTCACGGCCATGGCTGCCCACCTGTTCATCTTCTACTTCGGCATCCTTGCCGACGTTACGCCCCCGGTCGCACTGGCGGCTTACGCGGCTTCGGGTGTAGCGGGTTCAAACCCGATGAAGACCGGATTCATGGCTTGCGTCATGGCTTTAGGGGGATTCCTCATCCCCTACATGTTCGTCTACAACAACGCGCTGCTCTGCAGCGGTCCGGTTCTCAACGTCCTGCTCGGGCTCATTCCTGCCCTCATAGGGATCATTGGCCTCGCGGCAGCCGTGCAAGGCTATTTCCTCCGCCCGATGAACCTTGCCTCGCGCCTGCTTTTCGGGGCGATTCCCTTTCTCCTCATTTACCCGAGCCGCGTAGCGGACCTGATTGCTGCGGGCGTTGTCGCTGCCTATTTCCTTTACCAGAGATACCGGTCGAAAGTTGAACTTGCCAGGGAGGAGGCGTAGAGGTGAAGAAAACGATTCCACGCCCGGTTATCAGTGCCGAAAAAGCCGTGAGTTTCATTCGTGACGGCATGTCGGTCATGGTCGGGGGGTTCAACTACGGAGGCATCCCCTACACACTGGTGGACGCCCTCGCCGAAAGCGGAACCAAGGACCTTTACCTGATTGCCAACGACACGGCCTATGCAAACGATGAGCACCCAGAGGGCATCGGGCATGGAAAACTGGTCGTCAACGGGCAGGTCAGGAAAGTGACAGCATCCCACGTCGGCCTGAACAGGGAAACGGGGCGCCTTTTCAACGAGGGAAGGCTGGATCTTGAGCTCGTTCCCCAGGGGACTTTCGTGGAAAGGATCCGCTGCGGCGGTTTTGGCCTGGGAGGTTTTCTCTCCCCGACCGGCGTCGGTACGATTTACGAGGAGGGAAAGCAGACCCTGGAAATCTCGGGGAAAAAATACATCCTCGAGTTGCCCCTCAGGGCAGATGTGGCGCTGATCCGGGCTTACAAGGCCGACACCTGGGGGAACCTCGTCTATATCGGGACCAACCGGAATTTCAATCCCCTGATGGCTACCGCCGCCGACTTCGTCATCGCCGAGGTGGACGAAATCGTCGAGCCGGGAGAACTGGACCCCGACTGCATCGTGACGCCGGGAATCCTTGTCGATGCCCTTGTGCTGAAAGGAGACGGCTACTATGCTTCCCGCACTTGATGACGAACTTGTCCGTCACCGCATCGCGAAACGGATCGCCCTGGATCTTGAGGATCAGGCCGTGGTCAACCTCGGTATCGGGATCCCGACCCTCGTGTCCGATTACCTCCCCTCAGACCGCCACATCATTTTGCAGACGGAAAACGGCGTCATCGGGGCTGGACCGATACCCGAAAAGCCGGACCTGCGTTTCATTGGTGCAGGGGGAAGACCTCTCTCTCTGGTCCCGGGTTCTTCCATCGTCGCCAGTGATTTCAGTTTCGGCCTCATCCGGGGAGGGCACCTGGACGCAACGGTCCTGGGGACCCTGGAAGTGGACGAAGAGGGCAGTCTCGCCAACTGGTGGATTCCAGGAAAACTGGTTCCGGGAATGGGCGGTGCCATGGATCTGGTGACCGGGGCGAAAAACGTGTATGTTGCCACGACCCACCTGGACAAGAAAGGCAGGCCCAAGCTCGTCAAGAAGTGCACCCTCCCCCTGACCGGCGTGGGAGTTGTGACGACGATCGTCACGGAATTCTGTGTCGTCCGCAGGCAGGGAGGGAAAATGACCCTCTGCGAAATCGCTCCCGAGGTCTCCGTCGAAGAACTCCTGGCGAACACGGGAATGACTCTCTCCGTTTCCCCGGAGCTCCGGACGATGCTCGGGATTTGAGAGGAAAACACTGCCGAATCGAAAGGTGGAATTGATCTCATGGGAAAACCGGTGATCCTGAGCGCCTGCCGCACCGCAGGAGGCAAGTTCGGGGGAACGCTGAAAAACGTCGAGGCGACCGACCTTGGCGGTCTTGTCATCAAGGAAGCCCTGTCCCGCAGCGGTCTGTCCGCGGAGGACATCGGGGAGGTCGTCATGGGCAACGGCTGGCAGGCAGGCGTGGGGGCAAATCCTGCCCGAATCGCCCTTTTCAAGGCCGGGCTGCCGCAGTCCATCCCCGCCTTCACCGTAAACAAGCGCTGCGGTTCAGGTCTCAAGGCCGCCATGCTCATCAGCGACCGAATCAGGCTGGGAGATATCCGCGCCGGGATCGCGGGAGGGATGGAAAGCGCTTCGAATGTCCCCTATCTCTCCCAGGACGCCCGGTGGGGTGCACGCATGGGGGAAAAATCGCTTCTGGATGTCCTTCACAAGGACGGCTTCCTCTGCCCGATCGCTGGGATGCTGATGGGCTCGACGGCGGAAGTTCTCGTCGAAGAGTTTTCCATAACCAGGGAGGAACAGGACCGGTTCGCCCTCGACAGTCACCGGAAGGCCCTCCGGGCGATCGACAACGGCTGGTTCAGGGAGGAAATCGTTCCAGTCCCGGTGAAGGATAAGAAGAAGGGAACAATCCTGTTTGAACAGGACGAGATCCCCCTTCGGGACACGTCTATGGAAGCTCTGGAAAAACTCCCTGCAATATTCAAAAAGGACGGAACGATCACGGCGGGTTCCAGTTCAGCCCTTTGCGATGCGGGTTCGGCGGTTGTTGTCGCCGACAGTGAATGGGCGGCCGCAAACGGGTACAAGCCGGTCGCCGAAATACTCGGCTATGCCCCGGGCGCCCTGGACGCCCTTCACATGGGGCTCGGTCCCACCGTGGCGATCCCAAAGGCCCTGAAGATGGCAGGGATGGCACTGGAGGACATGGAAATCATCGAAATCAACGAGGCCTTCGCTGCCCAGGTGATCGCCTGTCACCGCGTCATGCCCTTCGACATGGACAGGCTGAACCTTCACGGCGGGGCCGTGGCTCTTGGCCACCCCATAGGGGCTACGGGCACGAAGATCCTCACAACCCTGCTTTACGCACTGAAAACCCACGACAGGGAGATCGGGCTGGCCAGTGCCTGCATTGGAGGCGGGCAAGGCGTGGCCATGGTGGTCCGGAGGCTTTCCTGAAGGAAATCAGAATTTTCCCCACCCGCTTTCGAGACAGGCCCTCCGCTTTGGCGGAGGGCCTTGTTGCCCCTCCAGGGTTTCCCTGTCGGGAGCCCCTTTCCCTCAATCGAGAAACCTGGGATTAAGAGGTTTACAGCTTGTGTTCTAATAGCTTAAAGTATTACTGAGATCCCGAAAAGGCACGGGAGAAGTGCCCAGCCGAAAGGCCCCCGCCGCGAACCCGTTCAACCTGGCCTCTAAACGCGGCAGGAGGAGCCGCCCGCATGGTTTTTGGGGGAATCCCGATGATTGATGAAAATCAGATTTTCAGGAGCCAGTCAAAAAGGGCCATTACCCGGATTGTCCTTCCCTACCTTCTGTTTGCCGGGGCATGGATCCTCGTCTCGGACAGCTTCCTGGAATTCCTGCACCTCGGAGAGGCCGCGACGACCCGGTGGTCCATCTACAAGGGCCTGGCCTTCGTGGGTGTCACGGCGCTTCTCCTTTCCGGCCTTCTGGCTGCTGAGGCCAGGTCGAGGGCAAGGAACCAGGCTGCCCTGGCCAGGGCAGCCAAAGAGCTGGAGACCAACGAGAAGAAGCTTCGCCTTTTCATCGAAAACGCCCCGGCCGCCATTGCCATGTTCGATCGGCAAATGATCACCCTGATTGCCAGCCGCCGGTTCATCTCCGATTTCGGCTTCGAAAGCCGCGAGGTGATCGGCCGTTCACTCTACGAGTATTTCCCGCTGATCCCGGAAGGGTGGAAAGAGGCTCTCCAGCGGTGTTTCGGAGGAGAGATCCTGAAAGCGGAGGAAGATTCTTTCACCAGGGCGGACGGGAAAACGGACTGGGTTCGGTGGGAAATCCACCCCTGGCATGAAAGCGACGGCAGCATCGGAGGGATCCTTCTTTTCTCCGAGCTCATCACGGAGCGGAAGCAGGCCCAGGAGGAAATCCGCAGGCTCAACGCCGACCTGGAGCGGCGCGTCGCGCACCGTACGGCCCAGCTGGAGGCCGCCAACCGGGAACTGGAGGCTTTCTCCTACTCGGTTTCCCACGACCTCCGGGCCCCCTTGAGGGCAATCGACGGCTACACCCGGATTCTGCTGGAGGAGTACGGTCCGGGACTGGATGACGAGGGAAGGCGGATCTGTTCGGTTATCTGCAGCGGGGCCCGGACGATGGGAAAGCTGATCGACGACCTGCTTTCTCTTTCAAGAGTGGGTCGAGCTCCGATACAGAGGTCTCCGGTCGATATGGCGGGAACGGCCCGTTCCGTTTTTTTTGAAATCACCACCAGGGAGGAGCGCGAACGGATCGATTTCCGGGTCGGTTTTCTCCCTCCAGCCTCGGGCGATCCATCCCTGCTTCGCCAGGTTTGGGCAAACCTGCTTTCCAACGCGGTAAAATTCTCCTCGGGCAAAGACCTCGCGGTCATCGAGATTACCGGGGAAGACCAGGACGAAGAAACGGTTTATTCGGTTCGCGATAATGGAGCCGGTTTCGACATGGCCTACGCGGACAAGCTCTTCGGCGTCTTCCAGCGCCTTCACGGCGCCAGGCAGTTCGAGGGGACGGGAGTGGGGCTGGCAATCGTTCACCGCATTGTGACCCGCCATGGAGGCCGCGTATGGGCGGAAGCGGAGGTTGGCAACGGCGCGACGTTCCATTTTTCGATCAGGAAGGAGGGCGTCCATGGACACTGATGCGGTTGTCGACATTCTCCTTGTAGAAGACAACCCCTGTGACGCGGAGCTGATCATCCGGGCCCTGAGGAAGCAGAACATTGCCAACTCCATCACGGTTGTGGAGGACGGGGCCCAGGCGCTCGACTTTGTTTTCTGCAGGGGGGATTTCTCGAACCGGAGTTTTGACGCCCCTCCCAAGGTGATCCTGCTGGATCTCAAGCTGCCGAAAGTGGACGGCCTTGAAGTCCTGCGGCAGATCAAGTCCGACGAAAGAACCCGATCCATTCCCGCGGTGATCGTCACATCCTCGGAAGAAGACCCGGACATCAAGACCGCGTATGCCCTGGGAGTCAACAGCTACGTGGTGAAGCCGATCGGGGCGGAGGACTTCGTCAAGGCCGTGAGCCGGCTTGGACTGTACTGGCTGCTTGTCAACCGTCATCCTTGAGGACCGGGAAAGCGGAAGGGGGAAAAGCATGGAGGCAAAGATGCGGGTTTTGATCCTGGAAGATCTTTCAACGGACGCAGAGCTGGCGATAAAGGAAATTTCAAGGGTCGCGCCGCACTGCGAATTTCTGGTTGTCGAAACCCGCCGGGAATTTGAGGAGGCTCTGGCTTGTTTTCGACCGGATGCCGTCATTTCCGATTACAAGCTTCCGAGTTTTGACGGGATGACTGCCCTCGAGCTTGTGCAGAGGCAAGACCCGGATCTCCCGTTCATCATCGTAACGGGATCCATCAACGAGGAGACGGCGGTCGAGTGCATGAAGGCGGGAGCCTGGGATTACGTCATCAAGGAACACCTCCGGCGTCTCGGCCCCGCCTTCCTGAATGCCTTGAACCAGAAGCAGCTCAGAAAAGAAAGAAAAGCGGCGGAGCAGAGGTTTCTTGAAAGCGAAGAGCTGTATCGGAAAATTTTCGAGGATCACGCGGCCGTCAAGCTGCTGATCGATCCGCAGACCGGATCGATCCTGGACGCAAACCGCGCCGCGGAAGAATTTTACGGCTGGCCGCGAGCAACGCTGAGGCAGATGCTGATTCAGCAAATCAATACCATGCCTTCCGACCAGGTTAAAGCCGAGATGGAAAAGGCTCGAAGCCTCAAGCGGGTTCATTTCGAATTCCAGCACCGCAAGGCGGACGGCAGCGTCCGGGATGTAGCGGTTTACAGCAGCCGGATCGAACTCAAAGGAAGGGAAATTCTTCATTCCATCGTTCATGACATCACGGACCGCAAGCTCGCCGAGGCGTCGCTTTCCTCCAGCGAATCCAGGCTCCGCCGCTATGTCGAAAACGCACCGATCGGGATCTTCCAGATCGACGGGAAGGGAAATTTCCTGGACGCTAACCCGGCCGTCCTTCAGTTCACGGGCTACACCGCCGGTGAGATCCGGGCCATGAGCGTCCTCGACCTGGTTCCGGAGGAATCCCGGGGTGAAGTGGCCCGTTTCCTGGGCCTCCTCAAGGATTGCGGGTGGTCCAGCTGGGAAAGCCCCATCCTCCAGAAGGGCGGAACCCGGCGCTGGTGGCAGGTGGAAGGGATGTTCTTCGAGGAAGGACGCTACCTCGGCTACGCCACGGATACGACCGAGGAGCGGAAAGCCCTTTCCGACCTTGCCCGGGAAAGCGTCTACCTGGAACAGCTTTTCCAGCACTCGCCTCTCACCATCCAGCTTTGCGAACTGGACGGCACGATTTTGCGGGTCAACCCGGCCTGCGAGAAAATGTTCGGTTTTTCCCAGCAGGAACTGATGGGGCACAGGATCGACGAGTTCATCGTTCCGGAGGAAGAGCGGGAAATCGCCCGGCGCTATACCGAAAGCTTCTCGAGCGGAGATGCCCTGGCCTTTGAGGCCAGGAGGATGAGAAAGGACGGAACCCTGATCGACGTCGCCTTCACCGGTTTCTCAGTGAGGCTGGACGGCAACCAGACCGGTGTTTTCGCGATCTACCGGGACATCACCAAGTGGAAACAGGCAGAGAGAGACCTGGAAGAGATCAACCGGCAGCTCAGGCAGAAAGTCTCGGAACTGGAAAGGGCCTGGGAGCAGTCCATCCATGTTTTGGCCATCGCCTCCGAGGCCCGCGATCCCTACACGGCTGGGCATCAGCGCCGCGTGGCAAGGCTCTCGAGGGCCATTGCCCTCGAGATGGGGATGGGGGAAACCCGCTCACGCCAGGTGGAAATGGCGGCCCTGATTCACGACATCGGGAAGATCGAGGTCCCGTCGGAAATCCTGGTCAAGCCGGGGCGGCTGAATCCCCTCGAATTCAAGCTGATCCAGGTTCACCCGGCCACCGCCCACAGGATCCTGTCTTCCATCGAGCTTCCCTGGCCCCTGGCAGAGATCGTCTACCAGCATCACGAGGCCATGGACGGAAGCGGTTACCCCAGGGGCCTTGCGGGGGAACAGATCCTGCCGGAAGCCCGGATCATCTCCGTGGCCGATACCGTGGAAGCCATGTCTTCCCACCGGCCTTACCGTCCGGCGCACGGCCTGGAAGCCGCCCTGGAAGAACTCAGGAAATGCCGCGGGGGCCG
>JAAYVK010000005.1 GCA_012517195.1 Synergistaceae bacterium
CGGCTACGTGGTTTACAACACCCTTCCCACCTACTTCAACACCCTCGAAGAGGGCATGAAGGCCTTCTCCGGCATCCGCGACCAGATCTCCACGTCAGGAGGCCAAATCACCAGCGTCAACCTCTCCAGGGAAGCGGTCTCCTTCCAGTCAGCCGTGGGTTCCCCCACGTCGATCCCGTTTGCCTCGCTCACCCTCCTCAGGGTCTTCGAAATCCCGAAAGCCCAAGAACCCTGGAAGTGGGGCGTCGGCGCGAAAATCTCCGAAAAGGGCGATTCGGTGTTCCTCGCCGCAAAATCCCGGGAGGCCGCGGAGAAACTGTTCTCGATCCTGGCCAGTTTTGCGGCCGCTGCGGGGGCCCCGCTCGAACTCCGGGATGTGGGCTCCTCTGCGGTGGACCCCACCAAGAAGGACCTGAAGGACAACGGCCTGAAAGATTCGAAGGGCGGCGTCGTTCAGTGGGTGGCTGTCGGCGGGCCGTCAGAAAAGGCGGGCCTGCAGGCGGGGGACCTCATCCTGTCGATCAACGGCCTGCCCGTGGACAGCAACAGGGAATTCCAGGAGAAGGTCTGGCCCACGATCGCGCCGGGTACGGGGGTCGAAACCTATGATTTGGAAATCCTGCGGAAGGGCACCCCCAGGTCCATCCAGATCAAGCTGCCTTCGCTGGACACATTCCCCAAGCCGCCCGCCACGCTCAACTTCGCTCCACCGCCCGGCCTTCCTGCAGCAAGGCAGGAGCAGCCGCCGAAACTCGGCTTCACGCTGAGGAGCCTGGAGCCGGCAGAGATCACGGCCCTGAACGGGAAGACCGGTGCCGCCATCGCTGAACTCGCCGCGGGCGGCGAGGCGGAAAAGGCGAAAATGCAGGTGGGGGATATTATCGTGGCCTGCAACGGCAAGACCCTGCCGGGCCCGAAGGAGCTCGGCGCCCTGCTTTTGCCGGGGGAAAACACTTTCACGGTGATCCGCAAGGGCCTGCAGCTGACGTTCAAGATCAACCCGCCCGTGGCAAGCTACTAGGGATCGATCGGCCCCAAAACGCGGTACCAATGCGACGCGCTAACAACTGGATCTGGTAGTATAATATTAGGGCTGGAAAATTTCGTTCTCCGTCTTTTTCCTGCAGTTCTATTTTTCAAAACAAAAGCAGGTCCGGAAGGGGGGGAACAGATCATGAAAAAGGTCGTCGTTGCCATCGACGGGAGCGAGGAAAGCAGGGGGGTCATCGATTACGCGGTTCATTACGCAAACCGCGAGGCGGATGCCGAGATGCATTTCCTCCACGTGATCGGAACCGAGGAAAGAGGCCGGGTGTTCGTTGAAGGATTTGCGGTGGAGCTGCCGACGGTCGGCGAAAAAGTAAAGAAGGATTTCGAAGAATTTGTCCAGGCACAGATCGCCAAAAGCGGAAGAACCATTCCGCGGATGACCGTCACGGTCCTCGCGGGTGTCCCCTACGAACAGATCGTCAAGTTTGCCGAGGAAAACGATGCCGACATCATCATGATCGGGCACCGGGGCCTGAGCAACCTGAAGCGCTTCTTCCTCGGGAGCGTCGCCGCCAAGGTGGTGGCCCATGCTCCCTGCAGCGTCTACGTCCATCGGCCGAAGGGCAGGCAGTCCTGACGGTTGACAGAAAAAGGGGCTCCCTGATCGGGAGCCCCTTTTTTCGCGGATTCTGCGGCTACCGCCTTCAGGGTTTTGCCGGGGTTTCCAGGATCCCGACGAAAAGCGGAATACCGGCCTTCATGTCCATGATGCCGTAGAGGAACGGCCGGTCAAAGGAAATCTTCCGGTCAACCGCAGGCACGCTGGTCATTCTCATCCCCACGGAAGTCACCGCCGCGGCCTCGGTTCCCTTCTCATCGACCCGGACGAAGGTCTTGTGCCGGACGGTCCCGATGAAGAGGTCTTTCGTGCGATTTGCACTCATCCCTGAAAAATCCGCCCGGGCAGGATCGAAAGCGACCCCAATGCCCAGTTTCGCCAGTTCATCTTCCAGGGTTTCCTCGTAACGAGACTCGAACTTCGGCAGGGCCAGCTGCACCTCAAGGCCCGGCTTCCGGGCCATCATCCCGGCGATCCTTTCGAAAAGAACCGACGGATCCTGTTTCGACAGCCACTCCCGCGGAGCGGATCTGCCGTCCGGCAAAAGGGCAAAGAACGCAAAGCGCCCGTCCTCGTCATAGGGTAGGGCCACCCCTGTCGCCCCCAGGCCCGAAAGAAAATTCATCCGGCCCGTCCGGTGCATGAAATCCGTTTCGACGTCTCCGCCGGGTGCGTGAAAAACCTCCCTGCGGGTTTCGCTTTTATCGAACGGGACCTGCCAGTCCGATTTGAAGTAAACCGCGTTGACTAAAAACAGCACTTCATCCCGGCGGATCGATTCGAGGATCTTCTCGATCGTGCCCCGGGTGGCGGCTTTCACCCAGTCGTTAACAATCCCCGGGGCCGCCTTGTCCCGGAAATCGATCCTTCGGGCCGCCGCCCCGTAAAACCTTGCATTGCGTTCCAGGAACGCCCTGGAAGGCATGTAGTCCTTGTCGAACCAGATCGAGTTTGCAATTCCCAGAGTTGTTCTGTTCCCCGTGCGGCTAACCCCGCTTGTCCAGTCCCGCATCGCCCGGTTCAGGCGGTCGAGCGTGATCCCCCTGCCCGCCAGCAGGTTCAGCATGGCCGATTTCGTCGATCCCTCGGCCCCGTTGGCTGCCATTGCCAGGGCCAGATGAACGGAAGCGGGCGAAACCATGAGGTTGCCTTCCTTCTTTTCCGCCGCGGCCGAGAGCAGGGAGGCGGAGAAACGGTTAACCGCCTTGCGGACCGGGGCTTCCAGAACAACGGGGCATTCAGGCTGAGCGGCAGCCGGGCCAGAAAACGCCGTAAGGCCTCCTGCCAGAAAAGCCGCAAGAAGCAGCAGGAAAAAACGGCTTCTATTCAAGGAAGAGCTCCCCCCTTGCCGTAAACTCTATGGCAACTCCATTACTTCAACCATCCTACCGTTCATCGGGACAGGGCGCATCCGCCTTTCTACGCAGGACAAGCTCCCGTCAGGCGTAGACCTTCTCCACGTAGGCCGACGTGGTCAGGGCAAGCATCGCGCCGTAGTCCAGGGTAAAGCGCACGATTCCGCCCAAGACGGGGGGAGTGGCACAGTCCTGGACGTCCAGCGTGAGGTGGTCGCTTGAGGCCCCCAGCACGGTGATCCCTGGGTCCAGGGGCACCAGCCCGTCGACCTTCACGTCCTGCTTCCCGACCGCCGCGATCGCCCGCAGGCGCCGCCCCCGGTCCTCGAATACCGGGACGTTCCCGAAGGCGTCCGCCCCGATGAGCCCGATCGGCTTGCTCGGCTTGATCCGCACCTCTACGATTTCC
>JAAYVK010000048.1 GCA_012517195.1 Synergistaceae bacterium
GCTCAACGGCCTGGCCGTGGCGATCGTTCTCCTGTTTGTCCTGAAGAACCTTGCGGGATACGGCCAGCAGTACCTGATGGTCTGGGTCGGCCAGCGGGCCGTGATGGACCTGCGGGTGGCGCTCTACGGGAAAATCCAGTCGCTTTCCCTGACCTACCTTCACAAGAGACGGGTCGGGGAACTCTTGTCCCGGATCACCGGCGACGTGGCGACGCTTCAGGGACTGGTTTCAACCACGATCGTCGACCTGGTCGTCCAGACGCTGACCTTTTTTGGAATGGCCGGCTTTCTGATCTACCTCAACTGGAAGCTGACGGTGTTTGCCCTTTTCGTGATCCCGATTGCCTTCAAGGTCATCCACTTTGCCTCCCAGCGGCTCCGGGCGGTGGGGCACACGATCCAGCAGGAACTTGCCAGCCTTTCGGCGATCGCCTACGAGGCCCTTTCGGCGATTCGCATCGTCCGGTCGTTTGCCACGGAGGAGCAGGAACTGGCACGATTCAGAAGGCAGGGGGAAGCCAACGTCAGGGCCCTCGTTCACGGCACCCAGATCCAGGCGACCCTGCAGGGGGTCGTCGAGGTCATCCTGATCGTGGCCCTGGCCCTGCTTCTCTGGGTAGGCGGGCGTGAGGTCATCGCGGGAAGCATGACGCCCGGGGAACTGATCGCTTTTCTGGGTTACCTTGGCTTCATGGTGCAGCCCCTCCGGGTGATCAGCCGGATCGTGGGCAGCCTCCAGCAGTGCCTTGCGTCGGCGGACCGGATCTTCGAAATCCTGGAAGTCCCGGAGGTTCTGCCGGCGCCTGCTCGCCCGGTGTTTTTGAAGCCCGTGCGCGGGGAGATTTCTTTTGAGGATGTCTGGTTCGCCTATGAACCGGGGCGCTGGATCCTGAAAGGCGTTAGCCTGTCGATCCGCCCGGGGGAGCGGATTGCCGTTGTGGGTTCGACAGGAGCCGGGAAAACGACCCTGGCGGACCTGGTCCCGAGATTTTACGACCCGCAGCGGGGCGCCGTGAAGATCGACGGCGTCGATGTACGTGAACTCGATTTGAAAAGCCTGAGGAAACAGATCGGGATTGTTCCGCAGGATCCGGTCCTGCTCAAGGGGACCATGGCCTACAACATCGCCTACGGCTTCGAGGAGGCCTCCCCGGAGGCGATCCGGGAAGCCGCGAAAACAGCCGGGATCGCGGATTTCATCGAAAGCCTTCCGGCGGGGTATGAAACGGAAGTCGGGGAGCGCGGCGTGACGCTGAGCGGGGGGCAGCGGCAGCGGATCGCCATTGCACGGGCAATCGTGAGGGATCCCAGGATCCTGATCCTGGACGAGGCCACATCGTCCCTGGACACCGCGGTGGAACACCAGATCCAGCAGGCGATGGGACTTGCGATGAAAGGGCGGACCTCCCTCGTGATTGCCCATCGCCTTTCGACGATCCTCGAATCGGACCGCATCCTCGTCATCGATGACGGGAGGATCGTGGAAGCCGGGACGCATGAAAGCCTGCTCTCGGCCCAGGGGCTTTACGCCCGGCTTTACGGTCTCCAGTTTCGGGAGTCGGCCGGGTCATGATCGTCAAAAGCTACCTGGATTACGCCAGGGGAGAGCAGAAAATATCGCCATGGCTTGTTCTGGCCCCCCTCGGGTGGGTGGCGAAAATCCTGGTCGGGCTGAGAAATTTCGCCTACGACCACGGAATTGCGAAGAGTGCTGGTTCCCCTGTCCCTTTGGTCAGCATCGGGAACCTGACCCTGGGAGGGACGAACAAAACTCCCTTTGTGGAAATGGTCGCACTGGAAATCGCCCGCAGGGGAATCCCGACGGGAGTGGTGAGCCGCGGCTACAAGGGGAAGGCACGGGCTCCGGAGCTGGTCAACCGGCTTTCAGAGGGGGCCTTTGCGGGAGATGAACCCCTTCTTCTCCAGCACCGGCTCAAGGGGCTGCCCGTGGCCGTGGCGAACGATCGGAGCGCGGGGATCGCCCTGCTTCGGCAGGAGGAAGGCGTCGAGCTGGTTGTGGCCGACGACGCCTTTCAGCACCGGAAATTGCGGAGGGACGCCGACATCGTCCTGGTAGATGCCCTTTGCCCGTGGGGAAACGGGCGTCTCTTTCCAGCGGGACTTCTGCGGGAAAGCCCGGCGGCCCTGGAACGCGCCCATGTGGTGGTGATCACGAAAGCCGACCAGATCGCGCCGCCCCGGCTGGCAGAACTGAAGCGGGAAATTTCCGCCATCGTGGGTCCGGACCGTGTATTCTGCTCCAGGCTGGTCGTGGACCGCTGGGAACGGTGGGAAGGGAGATGGAACCCGCAAGAGGACCTCTCCGTGGAGGGGCTGCCGGTGGTGGCCTTTTCGGCGATCGGCAACCCGGCCAGTTTCCGCAGCTCCCTCGAGCAGCAGCGGGTCAGGATCGTGGCGGAATACCGCTTCCGTGATCATCACCGTTTTTCTGTCAAAGACCTCCGGGAGATGGTTGCAGAAGCGGTCCGGCAAAATGCGGAGGCTTTGGTCTGCTCGGAAAAGGACATCTACAACCTTCCCGAGGGCTGGATTTCCCCGATGCCGCTCTACGTTCCCAGGGTCAAGACGGAGATCCTGGGAGAGGCGGAACGTTTCTGGGAAACCCTGGGGGAGGTCATCCGGCCGCGCGTTGCGGTTGCATCCAACGGCTACGGCGAAGACGCCATCGGGGTCATCCTGGCGAAAAAACTGCGCCAGGCCTTGCCCAGGTTGGAAATCCTGGCCTTTCCGCTGGTCGGGTCGGGGAAAGCATACTCCGATGCGGGGTTTCCCGTTGTTTCCCCCCGGGCTGAAACCCCCAGCGGGGGCATCGTCAAGTACAGCCTTTCGGATCTAGTTCGCGATTTGCGTTTCGGCCTGGTGAAAATTATCATAGAGCAGCTCAAAAGCTGGAAAAGATTACGCCACCGCCTGCAGCGGGTTTTCTGCGTCGGAGACGTGTATCTTGCCCTCCAGGCTCTCTGGGGGCAGGGAGGAGAGCCCCTTCTTGTCGCCACCGCCAAGACCGCCTACATCGCGGGCCATTGGGGCATCGAGCGGTTCGTGCTTCGGCACCGGGTTGAAAGGGTCTGGGCAAGGGACGAGGAAACCGCAAGGGATCTGGCTCGATCGGGGGTACAGGTTCGTTTTGCCGGAAACCCGATCATGGACCTGGCGGGTTCGGAGGAAACCGGGGCATTCGAATGGCCCGGGAAGGGAAGGGACCGGATCCTTTTGCTGCCGGGAAGCCGGAACCGGGCCTATGAAGACTTCCCTCTGCTCCTGGAAACCGCCGAGCGGGTCCGGGCAAAGCGGGACTGCCGGTTCCTGGCCGTTCTGGCCCCGACGATCGACCGCCGGGAACTCGTTTTCAGGTCGCCGGGATGGAGTTTCCCCGACTCTGGACGGGAGTGCCTGACGAACGGACGGCTGGAGGTCTTCCTTTACGACGGGGACCTTGCAGCCGCAGCCAGGAGCGCCGACCTGGTCATCGGGCTGGGCGGGACGGCCAACCAGCTTTGCGCCGGGTTGGGCATCCCCGTTCTCTCGGTGGAAGAGAAGGGGAAGCTGGTCCAGAAGCGGATTCTCCAGGATGCCGAACGCCTTGTCGCACGCGACCCCGCCGCGCTCGCGGAGGCCGCGCTGGAAATCCTGGAAACCCCGCAACTGAGGCACCACATGTCGCAAACCGGGATCGTCCGGTTAGGCACTCCCGGAGCCCTTGACGAAGTCGTTCGTTTCTCCGTGACGGATTGCGGCCTGGGATTGCGGGAAAAAGTTTATGAACATTTTTGCGGATCCGCCGAAGAAGGAGGAGTTTCATGAAAACCCTGGCAGTCATCCCTGCGCGCCTGGCCAGTACCCGTCTGCCCGAAAAACCGCTTGTCGAGGTGGGAGGAAAGCCGCTTGTGATCCGGGTTCTCGAACAGGTGAAACGCTGCGGGAAGGTCGACCGGATCCTTGTGGCCACGGATTCGGAGCGGATCGCCGAAGTCGTCCGGAAGAACGGGGGGGAAGCCGTCATGACGCCGCCGGACCTGAAGAGCGGAGGGGACCGGGTGGCCTTCGTTGCGGCGGAATACCCTGAAGCCGAAGTGGTCCTGAACGTCCAGGTTGATGATCCGCTGGTCGGCCC
>JAAYVK010000006.1 GCA_012517195.1 Synergistaceae bacterium
CCCTTCCAACCGGGGGTTGCGAGGCGAATGAACCAGGGGCCGTAAGCGCCCCTGATTGCTCCCTTTCCGTCTCGAAAGTCGTGGGTCCAGCTGCGGGAATCTTCAATGGAAGAAATGGTGAAATCACCCTCCGGGGTTCGGTTGTCCCCCACCGCCTGCTTGTCGCCCGGGTTCTTCCCGACGGCTATGTTGAAGGTTTCCAGGAGCCGGTCCCCCTGAAAGATTTCGAGAGTGAAGGCGGACTTGGTGACGACCAGGTGGACAGGCTCCGCGGCAAGGACCGGGAGGGCGGAAAGGAAAACGAGGCAGAAGAGGAAACAGGGAAGGCGGAGGAGATGCATCACGCTCACGCGCGCCATGGCTGTTCGCTGGATTTCCGGCGGACAACCCTGACCGCCGTGATTTCACCCCGGACTTCCGTGTCAGGGTGCTTTTTTTGCACCAGCTGGACCCGAAGACTCAGGATTGCCGCCGCAAGGGAATCCGGGTCGTCTCCTTCGTTTAGCGACAGGCAAAGAGCCACCGGTTTTCCCCTGGATGTGACGAGCGTGATTTCCCCCGACGCAAGAAGTGCCGGGTTATTCTTCAGCTCCCGGCTCGAGATGGTCCTCATGGCTTCCCCTTTCGTCTTCCCTGCAGTGCGAACTGGGACAGGATCGCTAGATTTCCGCTGGTCCGGGCTTTTTGATCAAGGATTGCCACGATTCGGCTTTTCAGTGGTTGAATCTCCCTGGTGGCAAGTTCCCGGATGTTTTTTTATCAATTCCAAAATACACATGGGCGGGAAGATTCCGGAGAGCGATGTTTTGCGTCACCGGATCTCCTGGCGCTGGTCCTGGTAGGAGCCGGCAGTTCTTTCGCGGCTTCTCCGATGTTTCCCGGTTGCGAAAGACTGCGCCATGCAGGATCCCGCTGTACCTTGCCACAGGTTATTATAGCCGAACTGCCGGCGGGACAAGAAAAGCGGGCCTCGCCTGCGCGGGGCCCGCCTGTCGTTTTTCCTTGCGCTGACCGCTACTCCGCCCCCGGGCTGTCGATCATCGGGGAAGGGGCTCCTCCCAGGAAGGCCGGGATGCTGAACATGCCCTTCTTCGCGGAGACCCAGCGGAATTCCCCTTCCAGGGTCTTGACCACGTCGCCGGATTCGTTGAGGACCTCAACCTTCACGGAATGGGAAGGGCCCACGACCTGGGTGACGTCCCGGTCGCCGGAGGCCAGTTCCAGGGGTTCTCCGCCGTCGAAGGCCACCCGGACGGAAGCTTCCGGGGCGTAGGTCCTGCCGTCGATCTCGACGCCCATGTTGTCGACGAACATCTGGTGCTGCTTCCCGCTGGTGTAGAGGTAGACGCCCAGGAGAACCAGAGCCGCCGCCAGCAGGATTCGAACAGCGTTACGCCGGTTGACCATGGTCCTACGCCTCCCCTCTCAGCGAACGCCGCGCGCGCTCGCGGTCCTTCTGCCGCTTCCAGGCGTGGAGGGCCAGCGAGATGGCGATGATGCCGTAGGAGACGAACACGCGGAAGTATTCGCCGATCTGGGCCTGGCCCATGAGCTGCTTGCCGGCCATGGGGCTGACCACGAACATCAGGTGGAAGAGGATGACGCCCACGAAGACGTTCGGGATGGTGGCCTTCGATACGGTCGCCCCGCCGATGAGCAGGGCGGCGATGGCGAACATGCCCGCCTGGTCGTGGCTGTTGTAGGTGTTCATGGTGCCGATGTTCTGCAGGAAGATGATCTGCCCGTAGCAGGCCAGCACGGTGCTGATGATGATGGCGATGATGCGGGTCTTCTCCACCGGGATGCCGGCCGCCCCGGCGACGCCCATGTCCTGGCCGATGGCCCGCATGTCCTGCCCCAGCTTGGTCCGGCGGAACCAGACGATGAAGAGGCAGAAGAGGGCGATGGTGAGGTAGGTCCCCACGGGGACGTTGAGGTTGCCGATCCGGAGCGGGATGAGGTAGTCGAGCCCATGCCGCATGCCCGCCAGGTTGATGGCGTTGCGGATGCCGTATCCCCGGGAAAGCACCAGCTCGGAGTTGGCGATGGGGATCAGCTTGCCGAAGGCGTAAAGGACGGTGAGCTGGTAGATGCCGTTGACAAAGAACCCGAGGATGTAGCTGGTGACCATTTCCCGACCCTTGGCGCGGTTGAGGACGGCGCCGCAGACGTAGCCCAGCGCCACCGCGATGGGGGTGGCGATTAGGGCGGCCAGCAGGAGTCCCCGCATGCCGACGACGGCCCAGTCGGAGACGAGGATCAGCCCGATCTGCCCCGCCATGGCGCCGAGCACCATGCCGAAGTTCAGCCCCATGCCCGCGACGATGGGGATGATGAGCGAGAGCACGAGGAAGCTGTTGCGGGCCAGGCGGATGAGCATCTCCTGGACCAGGTAGGTTGCGGAGAAGCCCGACAGCGGGATGGCGATGGCCGACATCAGGATGAAGATGATGGGCACCGCGTTGGAGATCAAAAAGTGCTGGAGTTTTTCTTTCGGGGTATAGGCCTTCATCGCTTGACCTGCACTTTCCGGGTAAGGGCATAGAGGATCATGCCGTTACTCACGACGATCCGGATGACCTCCGACATGTCGGTCTGGAGGAGGCTGTTGATGACCGAGGGGGTCATGGTGAGGATCCCCTGGAAGAGAAGGGTGCCGATGACCACGTTCACCATGCTGGCCTTGTGGACCGATGCGCCTCCCAGGAGGATGGCCGCAACGGCCGGGAAGGCCATGTAGAAGGGGCCCATGTACAGCTGGATGAACCCGAAGGACTGCTGGTAGACGATGATCCCGATGGCCGCGAGCACGGTGGAGAGCACGACGGAGATGACCCGCATGCGGTTGACGTCGATGCCCGATGCCCGGGCGAACTCGGGGTTGGAGCCGACGGCGGTCATGGCCGTTCCGGTCTTGGTGTGGAGGAAGGCCCACATCAGGAAGCACATGAACCCGAAGAAGAGGAACATGCCCGTGGGAATGTAGAGATACGGTCCGATCTGGATCGACAGGAAGTCGCTCAGGATGTGGAGCCAGTAGCCCTCGACGCTGATGGTGGTCCTCAGGCCGCTGCCCCCGTAGCCCCAGATCATGTTGGGGCTGGTGTAGGGAAGCAGGAGCCACATCATGCACATGAAGGCCACGGAGGAGAACCCGACGTAGGTGGCGATCATCATCTCGTCGCCCTTGACCCGGTTCAGCAAAAGCCCGTAGGCGATGCCGAGCAGGACAGCCAGGGGGATCGCGATGCCCAGGGCGGCGGCGAACCCGAGCACGCCGGTCAGGTCGAGCTGGATGCTGGTGACCGCCCCGAGAAGACCGGCGATGATCCCCAGGGGCAGGCCGAAGTTGAGGCCGCAACCGGACTGGATCATGGGGACCATGGCCAGGACCAGGATCCCGTTCATGCCGAACCGGACCAGGGTGTCGCTGATGGAGGCGTCGACCCGGACCCGGACGAAGGGGGCCGCGACGAAGAGGGAGAGGAGGAAGAGCCCGATGATGACGCGGGGCCACCCGGCCTCCTCGATGAAGGCTTTCAGCTTCTCATTCATTGTGGTACACCGTCCTGTCGGCCTCCGCCGCGCCGTTCCCGTTGCCGTTGCCGGAGGTGCCCAGCATGAGGAGGCCGAATTCCTCCACGGGGGCGGTGGGAGGCAGGATTCCGGAGATGCGCCCTTCGTCGACGATGGCGATTCGGTCGCAGATGGAGCGCAGTTCTTCAAGCTCTGAGCTGGTCATGACGATGGTGGTGCCGTTTTCCCGGTTGGTGCGGCGAAGGGTCTCGAGAACAAGACGCTTGGCCCCGACGTCGATTCCCCGGGTCGGTTCTGCCACGAAAAGGAGTTTCGGCTTCACGGCGAAGGCCTTGGCTAGGCAGACCTTCTGCTGGTTGCCCCCGGACAGCTCGATGGCGCGCTGGCGGCCTGAGACGCACTTGATCTCCAGCGCGTCGATGTACTGCTTCGAGACGGCGGCGATGGCCCGGTCGTCGCGCCACTTCACCAGGCCCCCGAAGAGGGATTTCGTGAAGGCATCCTGGGTCTGCATGGCGGTGAAGACAATGTTCCACTCGATGGGCTCTTCGAGCAGGAGGCCGACCCCCCTCCGGTCCTCGGACACGAAGGCCATGCCGGCGGCGAGGGAGAAACGGGGGTCGTTCAGGTAGACGGGCCTGTCGCCGAGGAAAACCTTGCCCCCCGCAGGGTACAGTCCCATGATGCCGTTGCCGATGCCGAGTTTTCCCTGGCCGGCCAGCCCGCCGATGCCGAAGATCTCTCCTTCGCGGACCTCGAAGGAAACGTCGCGGACGGTTTCGCCGGGCATGTCGACCCACAGGTGCTCCACCTTCAGGAGAGGGGCCCCGAGGGTTCGCTCAGCGGGCCGGGCCTCGGCGGTTTCCTCCATTTTCCGGCCCACCATCCACCCGGCGATCTGGCGGACGCTCGTTTCGTGGGTCCTGGCTTCCTGGATGACCCGGCCGTCCCGCAGCACGAGGATCTTGTCGCAGACGTCCATGATCTCCTGGAGGCGGTGGCTGATGAAGATCATGGCGATCCCCTGGGCGGAAAGCTTCCTCATGGCTTCCAGGAGAACCTGGGCTTCGGACTCGGCCAGGACCGCCGTGGGTTCGTCCAGCACCAGCAGCTTCATGTTTTCCCGGTCGATTTCCCGGGCGATTTCGGTGAACTGGCGGTGGCCGACGGGCATCTCGGTGACGACCATCTCGGGGTCGAGGTCCACTCCCAAAGTCGAGATGGCTTTCTGGGCCCGATCCCGCATGTGCGGGCGGTCCAGGGTCTCGAGGCGGTTGCCGAACACTTCGACGAGGAGGTTGTATTTTGTGGATTCGCGGTTGAGGAGGATGTTTTCGGTGGCGGTGAATCCGGGGATGAGGGAGAATTCCTGGTGCACGTAGCCGATGCCGGCTTCCAGGGCGTCGAGCGGGTCGGCGAAATGCACCTCTTTCCCTTCAAGAAGGATCTTCCCCTCGTACCCGCCGGTCTGGCCGATGACCGGCATGCCGAACAGGATGTTCATGAGAGTGCTCTTTCCTGCGCCGTTTTCCCCCACCAGGCCCAGGATCTGCCCCTTTTCGAGCGAGAAGGAAACGTCGGAAAGAACCCGGTTGCCGAAATACTCTTTTCCGATATGCTCCATTCTCAGAAGCGGCGTTGTTTCCATTGCCTTCGGATCACCTCGCTTATTTCAGGAAAGAAAGTTTTCTGCGGTGTTCATCTTTTCTTCAGCGG
>JAAYVK010000049.1 GCA_012517195.1 Synergistaceae bacterium
CTTCCAGAGGCGGAACGGGTCCTGTATCTGGGATCCTTCAGCCAGGTTCTCTTCCCCGGCCTCCGTTTCGGGTACATGCTCCTGCACCCCTCCCTGGCGGAAGTTGCGGGTGCGGTCCGGAGGATCCGGACAGGGGGAGCCTCCTCTCTGGTCCAGATGCTGGTGGCGAACCTGATCGAGACGGGCGACCTTTCCAGAGCCCTCGATACGGCCCGGCGACAGATGGCGATACGGATGGAAGCGCTGACCGGCGCGATTTCAAAAGAGCTTCCGGGATATCCTTTTCAGCGCCCGGAGGGGGGCATTTACCTCTGGCTTGAGACTCCCGGAATCGCCGGGAAGGATGCGGTTTCCAGGGCCGCGGGGCGGGGGGTCCGCCTTTCCCCCGGGGAAGAGTTTTCTGTTACCGGGAAAAGGGTCGAGGCAGTGCGGCTTTCGATCAGCCGGCACGGGGCACAGGCCCTGGCAGGGGCCGTCTGCGCCATGGCTTCGGCATGGGAGGGGCGCTGATGGAGCCCCTTCAGGATGTCCTCCAGGGAAGGGAAGGAAGAGTCAGGGCGCAAGATCGGCTTCTGAAGGCCGGATTGACCGTGATCCAGGTTTCCCTTAACATCCCCGGGTTTCCAAAAAGACTGAAAAACGATCTCTTCTGCATCGAAAAAACGTCCTGGCTGGTTCGGGAGCGGTGCCTTTCCCTCGGCTGGAAAATCCTGCGCGAAGTCGGTCTTCTGAACGGGGCCGGGTACGCGGTCCTGCTCGGGGCTGGACCCGGTGCGGACCCGAAACGGCTCAAGGAGGCATGCCTCGTCCTTGAGGAGACCCTTTCCTGGGGAAGGGCCATCGACCTGGACGTGCGAGACCATCGGGGCATCATCGGCCGAGGGATTCTTGGAATTCCGCCGAGAAGGTGCCTGCTTTGCGGGCAAGAAGCCAAGCATTGCAGCCGGGAAGGGCGCCACGACCGAAGACAGCTGCGGAAAATCGTCGAGGAACTGCTCGAAAACTGTGCCCCTTAAAACCCCGCTTCAATCCTGGAGGTCTTTCTTCGCTTCGGCGTCGATCTCCCTGAGATAACGCCTCCAGGCCCAGAAGGCGGCGACGGTGCAAACGCAGCCCAGCGCAAGCCCCTGGACGATGTAGTCGATCCGGCCCTTACCGAAGAGGAACCCTCCGAAACCCGCAAGCGCCCGGCCGAAGCTGGCGACGGTCATGACGGAAAAGAGCAACGTCAGAAGTCTCAACAGAAATCCCCCAATAAGCCGATGTGTTCGTTTCACGAACAGTATACATGAACCCTGGGAAATCATTTGTTGTGTGCAACCTGAGTGCGTGATAAGATTGTACCCAAATGGTAAAAAACGGAACCGTATGCAGGATGACGGGAGGTTCATGGATCGATGAGAGAGGCGCGCTTCTACACGACATCCGCTGACTATGTCTACCAGGACCTGAGGCACCGCATCATCACCAAGCAGCTTCAACCGGGGCAGCGCCTGCCCGAGGTGAATATCGCGGTTCAGATGGGCGTCAGCCGGACGCCCGTCCGGGAAGCCCTTCGGCGGCTCGCCAGCGAGGGGCTGGTCACGATCATCCCCAACAGCGGGGCCCGTCTTGCCTGCCCCAGCCAGAAAGAAATGGAAAACGCCTATGTTCTCAGAGAACATCTTGAGTGCCTTGCGATTCGCCTGGCCGCCGAACGGATCTCGGAACGCCAGCTGCGGAGGCTGGAAGATTCGGTCATCGAAGAAGAGCGTGCCTTCCATGAAAGGGACCTGAAACTTTACCTGGAAGTGAACGAGAACTTTCACCGCACCATCGCCGAGTCAAGCGGGAACCGAATCCTGGCCGAATACGTCGAGAACATCCTGGCCCGGACGAACGTCTATATTGTTTTTTACGACCCCTTTTACGACATCGACACCAATCCGAGCATCCCCCAGCACCGTGCCATCATTGCCGCGCTGGCCGAACGCTCCCCAGAAAAGGCGGAGGCACTTATGAGAGAGCATCTCCGCTTTTCCATGGAAGGGCTCCAGCTGCCCAAGGAACCGGAGGAATTCTGAACGAACGAGGCAGGGGCCCCTGAGGGGGCCCCTTTTTTTCGGACGGACGAATTTGCGAAAGAAAGAGCAAGAAAATCCCGGGTTAACCGGGAAGTTGATATAATCCCGTTGTTCGAATTCCGTACATCTTTAGGAGGGGTTTTCATGCCCGATCGCAGGTTGCCGACCCTGGATCTAAAACGCAATTACGCCCGTGTGAGAGAAGAAATCCGGGAGGCCGTGGATAAGGTCCTTGAGAGCCAGCATTTCATTCTCGGCCCCGAAGTCCGGGCTTTCGAGGAAGAAGCCGCAAGAATGGTGGGGGTTCCTCATGCCGTCGGGTGCGCCTCCGGAACGGATGCGCTTGTCCTCGCACTCATGGCGCTAAAGATCGGTCCCGGCGACGAGGTGATCACGACACCCTACAGCTTTTTCGCCACCGCGAGCTGCATCACCCGGCAAGGGGCGCGGCCGGTCTTCGTGGATATCGATCCGGAAACCTACAACCTGGACATCGGCCAGGTTCTCGAGAAGATCACTCCCCGGACCAAGGCGGTGATCCCCGTGCACCTTTTCGGGCAAATGGTTCCGGTGGAAGGGCTTCTTCCCGAACTCCAGAAGCGGGGGATTGCCCTGGTGGAGGATACCGCCCAGGCGTTCGGCGCCTGCCGCCAGGTGGGCGACAGGATCTACCGTGCCGGGGCGGTGGGCGAGCTGGGCTGTATCTCGTTCTTCCCGACCAAGAACCTCGGGGCGTACGGGGATGCCGGCATGATCACATCAACGAGAGAGGACCTGGCAAAGAGCCTGAGAAGTCTTCGTGTCCACGGATCCACGGAAACCTACTTCCACGATGTCGTGGGGATGAACAGCCGGCTCGACGAGATCCAGGCGGCGATCCTGAGGGTTCGCCTGCGCCACCTCCAGGAATGGAACGAGGAACGGAGGCAGGCTGCAGCCCGGTACGCTCTTCTGTTCCGGGAATACGGTCTCCAGGAGCAGGTCCGTCCGCCGGTAGAGGCCGCCGGAAACACCCACATCTACCACCAGTATGTCGTTCGCTGCCGGGAGCGCGATGCGCTTCAGGCCTACCTGGAAAAGGAAGGCATCAGCACCAGGGTCTACTACCCGCTGTGCCTTCACCTCCAGCCCTGCTTCTCGGGCCTGGGATATGCCGAGGGGGATTTCCCGCAGGCCGAGGCCCTCAGCCGCGACAGTCTCGCCCTTCCTATTTTCCCGGAACTTAAGGCCGAAGAGCAGGAATGGCTGGTGTCCGCGATGGCGGAGTTTTACCGCCGCTAATATCTGACCAATATTGCCTTTTGAGAGGGAGTCGTGTAAAATCCGAATCGAGGGTTGCGGGAAGAAATTGATCCGCACCATAGAGGAGGTCAAGGAAGCATGTTCCCTTTGTTCGATCCGACTTTTGTGCTGCTGATTCCTGCGCTCTTGCTCGGCTTGTGGGCCCAGGCCAAGGTTCAGGGGGCCTTCGCTGCATACAGCCAGGTCCCTTCGCGCAGGGGAGTCAGGGCGTGTGACGTGGCGAGAGCGATCATGAACCGGTTCGGTCTTTCCGGAATCCCGGTCGAGCGGGTCCCCGGAAATCTGACGGACCACTACGATCCCCGCTCCAAGGTGCTTCGGTTGTCGGAAGGCGTTTACTCGAGCACAAGCCTGGCGGCGATCGGGATTGCCGCCCATGAGGTGGGACACGCGATCCAGGATGCGGAGGACTACGCGCCGATCCGGGTGCGGAATGCGATCGTTCCCGTCGCAAGCCTGACTTCCTGGCTTGCGTTTCCTCTGTTCTTCATCGGCCTGCTGATGAGGACTCCATTCCTGATGGACCTGGGAATCCTCTTCTTTCTGGGCGTGATCGTCTTTCACCTCGTGACGCTGCCTGTGGAATTCGACGCCTCCGCCCGGGCTCTTCGCCTGCTGGCCGATACGGGGACCCTGGACATGGACGAGATCGGGGGCGCAAGGGCGGTTCTCCGGGCAGCGGCTCTGACCTATGTTGCCGCGGCAGTCATGGCAGTCGCCCAGCTTTTCCGTCTCCTTCTCCTGCGAGGCATGGTCGGGGGACGCAGGGATTAGACCGTTCTTCAGAGTGGAATTCCGGGGGAGTGGGGGGAGACCCTCACCCCCTTTCGCTTTTTTGAAGCCCCCTATCGGGCGGGAGCGATCGGAAGACAACGGTGGTATGATTCGAAAGGTCCGGGAACACCATGGAAGGCAGGGTCTTCATGAGAGGGATCGAAGCTGCTCTGGAATGCCGCCGGGAAGTTCGAAAGGGAGCATTTGCAGCGGAAGCGCTGAGGAAGGTGGGGGCCCAGCTTGATCCCCCCGACCGTGTGCTGGCGTCGTCCCTGCTTTATGCGACTTCCAGGAGGGAATCGCTGTGGAAGCACCTGCTGGGCCTTTTCCTGAGGAAGCCCCTCCATGCGCTTTCGGCTGAAACCGCTGATGTCCTGATGGTCGGAGCGGCGGGACTGGTCGAGCTTCGCCATTTTTCCCCGCAGGTGCTCGTGAGCGCGCTGGTGGAGCATGTCAAGGCTGGCCGGTTCCCGCATGAGGCCGGGCTGGTCAACGCGGTCCTCAGGAGGGTCAATGAGGATGCGCCTCGGGTCTTGGAAAAATTGGGCAGTTCGGCCGATGCGAGGGATCAGTGCCTTTTCCTGGGGATTCCCTCGTGGGTGGGACGGCGCTGGATCGAAGAGTGGGGAAAGGAGGAAGCCCGGGACCTCTGGAAGCTTTCTTCGATGAAGCCCTGCCTTTCGGTTCGCCTGAACAGGCCGGAAAAGGAACAGGAGTTTTTGGCAGCCCTGGAGAAAGCGAAAATCCGGGGATGGCGCTCTCCTCTTCTTCGGGAAAGTTGCAGGCTTTCAAGCAACCCCTTCCCCCCCTCCCTCCCGGGTTTTGCCGAAGGGTGGGTGACTCCCCAGACGGAATCCTCGATGCTGGTTGTGGATGCCTTCCTGGAACTGCTCGACGGCGGCCCGGTCCTTGAGATGTGCTCCGGCAGGGGAGTCAAGAGCGGACAGCTTCTGTGCCGTTTGCCGGAGGGGATCCCCGTCGAATCCTGGGAGCTGAGTCCGGGGAAAGTGGCTTCAGCGAGGGCGGAAATGCATCGAATCGGGGTTGCAAGGCGTGCCGTGTTCAAGGTCGGGGATGCTCGGACGCTTGAACCGGAACAGGCCCCGAGGGCAGTCCTCCTTGACGCGCCCTGTTCGGGAAGCGGAACCTGGAAACGGCATCCGGAGTCCAAGTGGCGCCTTTCGCCGGAACGCCTCTCGCAGATGGCCGGACTTCAGGCTGCTCTGCTGGAAAAGGCATTCCGGCTTGTGCAACCTGGCGGAATCGTGGTGTACTGTACCTGCAGCCTCTTCCGGGAGGAAAACGAGCATGTCGTCGGTTCGGTCCTCGGCTTTGGCGGAGACCTGGTGGAGTTGCCATTGAGCTTTCCGGGAACCATCTCGGTCAAGGGGAAGCCCTACGGCCGAATCCTCTGGCCGCAACTCCCGTGGGTTGACGGTTTTTACGTCGCGGCCTTTATGAAAAGAGCGTAGGGGGGATACTGGAGTGAAATGGATCCGTTGGACGATGCTGCTGCTCGTTCTCATCATCGCCGGCTCGGCGGCGGCGGCTTTCTATTTTGTCTTCATGGGAGGCCGAACGATCCCCATGCCGGCCGTAGAAGGGATGATCTCCTCGCAGGCGGTCGAAACGCTTCAGAAAGCCGGGTTGCTGGTCCGGGTCGACCAGGTGACGTCCCAGCTCCCGGCAGGCACGGTTGTTTCCCAGTGGCCGGGGGCCTCGGAAAAAGTGGCCAAGGGGCGCCTCGTGACGCTGAAGGTCAGCCGGGGCGGGGAGAAAAAGCCTCTCCCGGATGTCCGGGGAATGGAGTTCAATGAGGCCAAGGCCAAGCTAGCCGAAGCCGGCTTCCAGGTGGGAGACGTCCTCCGGATTGCCGATCCCGGGAAACCGGCAGGATCAATCCTGGCGCAGAGCCCGGCTGCACCGGCCATGGTGGGTCCGGAAACCCGCATCGACCTTCTCCTGAGCCGCGGGACCGGCTCGGAGGGAAATGCGGTGGCGGTCCCGGATGTCGTGGGCCAGCAAGAGAGCGCGGCAAGGGCGCTTCTTGAGGCCGCAGGGCTCGGGGTTGAAATCCGCTACCTGGTTTCCCGGGAGACCGCGCCGGGGATCGTGGTTTCCACCACCCCGAAAACGGGAGCGTCGGTGCCCGCCGGAAGCCGTGTGGCCTTGACCGTTGCGACGCCGCCGAATGCCAGCCAGGCGAAAGCCCCTTCTCCTTCGATCGAAGAGGATCCGGAAGCTCCGCCGAAACCCAGGGCCGTGGAGAAAAAACAGGAAAACGCTGCGGGAACGCCTGAGCCTCCCACGAGGAAGGTTTCCCAGGAACCCGAGCAAAAACCTGCACTGGAGCAGGCCGTGACCCCGAAAAAGGAGCCCTCTGCCGCGGCTTCTCCCGCTTCGGCTAAAGAAGAGGAGACGAGGCACACGGCGAAGGTCCGCTACCAGGTTCCGCCGCTCTCCAGGCCGCTCTCCCTGAGGATCGAAGTGGTGGATCCCGAGGGGACGCGGACCGTCCTTGAAAGGGAGGTCAGGGGCGGGGAATCGATCGCAGTCAACGTTCCCTACGTCCGGGAGGCGGCTGTGACCGTGTACCTGGGCGGGGAATTCGTCTGGCAGGACAGGTATCGTCCATGAACGGGCAGAGAATCCCCCCGAGAATTGCCCCGTCCCTCCTTTCGGCCGACCCTCTTCGGATCTGGGAGGGCCTTCAGTCGCTTGCCGGCGAGTACGACTGGATTCACCTCGACATCATGGATGGGCACTTTGTCCCCAACCTTTCGTACGGCCCGGCCCTGCTGAAGGCCTTGAGATCGGCCCTCCCGGAAGCCGTCCTGGATGTTCACCTGATGGTGGAGCCTCCGGAGAATTTCATTGATTCCTTCCTCCGCTGGAAGCCGGATTACCTGGTGGTTCACCAGGAGGCGACCCCCCATCTCCACAGGGTCCTCCAGGCCATCCGGGAAGGCGGCAGCCGGCCTGGCGTGGCCCTGAACCCGGGGACCTGCGTGGAGGCCCTGGACCCGATCCTGCCGTTTGTTGATCTTGTCCTTGTCATGTCTGTCAATCCAGGGTTCGGCGGGCAGGCTTTCATCCCGGAGGTCCTTTCCAAGACCCGGACCCTTTGCCAGCGAAGAGCGGCCCGGGGGCTCGGGTTCCTCGTGGAGATGGACGGAGGGATCGGGCTTTCCAATGTTGAGGAAGTTGTCAGAAGCGGCTGTGACGTGATTGTTGCCGGGAATGCCATCTTTGGGGAGGCGGATCCGGCTTTGACCGCCAGGCTGCTCCGGAAAAAGGCGAGGGAGGCGGGTTCCGGTGAATGACCAGACGCTGAGGGAACTTGGGGCTTACCTGTGCTGGAAGCGAAAGGAAAAGGGGAAAACGCTCGAGGATGTTTCCGCGGAGACCCGCCTTAGGGTAGAGATTCTAAGGGCCATCGAAAAAGGGGATATCCAGGCGCTTCCAGCGCCCGTTTACGCCCGGGGAATGGTCCGGCTCTACCTGGAGTATCTAGGCTCAAGTGAACTCCTGCCCCAGTATGAGGAGTTTTTCCGATCCCAGGTTCCTGCCGAACCACCGGAGGGATCCTTTGCCAAGCCCGCGGTCACGAGGGGCTTCCGGCGCAGGGACAACCGCTGGGCCGTTGCCCTGCTGGCCCTTGCCGTTCTCCTGGCGGGCTACCTCCTCTGGCAGCAGAAGGGGGTTCTCGGGAAGGCGATCGAGAAGAAGGCCGAGCAGGCGACGGTGGCTGCACAATTGCAGACACAGCCAGCCGCGCAGAGTCCCCTGGATCGGCCATCCGTTCCCCTGGAAACGCAGGCTTCCGCGGACGAACCCGCCGGTTTTCAGCCGCAAAGCGATGACCTGAGCTGGCTGCCGGGGCATGGGCCGGGGACGGGCAGTCCTGCCGAAAGCGCATCGGGCCGGCTTGAGATTACCGCGCTGGAATCCTGCTGGATCCTGGTCACAAGGGAGGGTGAAACGCTTTTCCGGGGGACGCTGAAAAAGGGAGAAAGCAAAAGCTTCCCGTCGGAAAAGGAAATCAGGGTCCGGTACGGCAAGCCGACGGGGGTAGCCGTTCGATGGATGGGGAAGGACCTCGGCAGGCCTTCGACACAGCAGAAGGTCGTTACGGTCTTGTACAAGCCGGATGGCTCGCTTACGGTCCGATAGGGCAAGGAAGCTGTTTTTGCTTAGCCTCGGCTGCGCGAAGAACCAGGTGGACAGCGAACGCCTGGCCTCCGCCCTTGCTGCCTGGGGGTACGAACTCGTTGAAACGGTAGAAGAAGCCGGGGTGGCCATCATCAATACATGCGGCTTCATCCGTCCAGCAGCCGAGGAGAGCATCCGGGCCATCCTTCAGATGGAGGAGCTTAAGGCGAAAGGGAAGCTTGAGCGGATCGGAGTGGTAGGCTGTCTTCTGAACCGCTACGGCCAGGATCTCAGGAAGGAACTCCCTGCAGTGGATTTCTGGGCGGAAGCCGAAGATTGGGGAACGCTGGGGGAAAAGCTCGGGCAAACCGCGTCTTATTGCCGGGAGGGAAGGATGGCACTCCCCGGTTCCCTTCCCTGGACCCGCTACCTGAAAATTGCCGAAGGGTGCGACAACCGCTGCTCGTACTGCACGATCCCCTCGATTCGCGGAGGGGTGCGCAGCCTCCCCCCCGAATTCCTGGCGAGGGAAGCCGGGGAGCTCGCACGGCAGGGGGCGCGGGAAATCTGCCTCGTGGCCCAGGACCTGACGGCATGGGGCGTGGATCTTTTCGGGAAGCGATCGCTTAACCGGCTTCTCGGGGAGCTCGAGAGCGCCGTTCCGGAGGGCACGTGGCTTCGCCTTCTCTATCTTCACCCTTCAGGCATCGATGACGCCTTGATCGAACGGGTGCTGAGCAGCAGCCGAATCCTGAGATACCTGGATGTCCCCATCCAGCATGCAGACCCCGGCGTCCTCAGGAGCATGAATCGGGAAATCCCTCCCGGTCGGCTGCGGGAAATTTTCGGGAAGATCCGGGAAGCGGATCCGGATTTTGCGCTTCGGACGACGGTCATGGTCGGGCACCCGGGGGAAGATGAAGCCGCTTTCGGAAATTTGCTCGATTTTATTGCCTCCGTCCAGTTTGATCGTCTCGGGGCCTTTGAGTTTTCCCCGGAAGAGGGAACCCCTTCCGCGTCGCTTCGGAACAAGGTCCCTGGGAAAGTGAAAAAACGGCGCATGGACAGGCTGATGCGCCTCCAGGAGGAAATCTCGCTGGAAAGACAGGGGCGGTTCGAGGGAAGGTCCCTCGAGGTCCTGGTTGAATCGGTTGAGCCTGGAGAAGACCTCGCCCTTGGGAGGTCCTACCGGGAGGCACCGGAAGTGGATGGCCTTGTCGAGATTCGGGGCGGCGGGGCTTTGCAGCCGGGATGTTTCGTTACGGTCACCGTCAAGGAAGCCCTGGAACACGATCTGGTCGCGGAGGTGCAGTCGGATGGGGTATAGAATGCCGGAAACCTGGGAAGGAAAGATCGGCACTGTCGGAGGGGTGGGGTTCCTGACGGGGATGCCCGGAACTGTCGGATCCGCTGCGGCGTTCCTTGTGGCGGTTGTTCACCCGGTGCCTGCATGGTTCATCCTGGCATTTGCCGGCCTCGCCGTCTGGGCTTCGGACCGCTACGCCCGGCAGGTCGGCAGGGAAGACCCTCCCGAAGTGGTGGCCGATGAAGTCGTGGGCACCTGGGTGGCGATCTGGGGGCTCCCGTTCGGTTATTGGCTTCCGGCCCTGTGCCTGTTCCGGGTGATTGACATCCTCAAACCGATTCCGGTTTCGACTTCGGAACGGCTTCCGGGCGGCTGGGGGATCGTCGCCGACGATTTCGTGGGAGGAGCTTTGACCAACGGGATCATTCGTGCTGCCGGCTGGCTGTTTTTCGGGGGCGGGCTGCAGCTTTTTTTCCGGTAAGGAAGGGGATGTGCCGGCAATGGCAAACGGAGCGGCCCTTCTGGCGGTCGGGGATGAGATGCTGAGCGGACTTCGCTCGGACACGAACTGCTCGTGGCTGGCATCGAGACTGCACGATGCCGGGGTGCCAGTCCGGGGAATCCAGGTGATTCCCGATGATGAGGACGTCATTCTAGAAAGCGTTGCCGGCTGGGTTGGGAAAGTCGAATTCCTGGTGATTTCTGGAGGGCTTGGACCGACCCACGACGACCGGACGCGGTTTGCCCTCGCCCGCTATCTAGGGGTTCCCCTCCGCCAGGACGACCCGGCCTACGACCGGATCGTCGCCCGCTACGAAGAGCCCCTTCGTAGCCGCGTCGAGGCTTCCCGTGTCCCCCAGGCCCTGATTCCGGAAGGGGCCAGGGGGTTGCCCAACCCGCAGGGCTCTGCGCTGGGCATCGCCTTTTCCGCAAAGGGGACGGAAGTGTTTGCTTTCCCCGGAGTTCCCTGGGAATTCCGCGCAATGGCGGAAACCTTCTTCCTGCCGGGGATCGAGGCAAGGGGGACCTGGAAACAGGTCGTAGTTGCCGGCTGGCCCGAAAGCCTCCTGGCTGAAAAGTTCGAGGACCTGTTCTCGAAGCCGGGCCTGCATGTTTCGATCCTTCCTTCCGCCGGGCTCGTCACCCTGGTGTTCAGGGGAAGTCCCGAAGATGTGGCATCAGCCGTCGCGCGTGTCCGGGGAGAACTCCCTTCCGACTGCCTGGAAGACGGGGAAACAGGAATGGCCGGGGCGGTTGTGGCCTGCGCCGCCAGGGCGGGCATCTCCCTTGCCTGCGCCGAATCCTGCACCGGGGGCCTTGTGGGGGGAGCGATCACGGACGTGCCGGGGGCATCCAGGGTTTTTCAGGGGACCGCGGTCTGCTATTCAAACGAAGCAAAGATCCGTTTGCTCGGGGTCAAACCGCAGACGCTTGAAAATCACGGGGCTGTCAGCGAGGAGTGCGCCCTGGAAATGGCCTGCGGGGCCCGCAGGCTTTTCGGATCGGATCTTTCCGTGGCTGTTACTGGCATTGCCGGCCCTGAAGGGGGGACCAGCGAGAAACCCGTCGGGACGGTCTGGTTTGCCGTTTCCGGGCCAAAAACCCTGAAAGCTTTCAAACGCAGCCTCACCGGCGATCGCGCGCACATCCGCCGATGGTCAGCCGCGATCGCGCTCGAAACGTTGTGGAGAACCCTGAAGGAGGGGTAGCCGATGGGAGAAAGGACGCGGTCGTTCCTCTGCATTGAACCGGAACCGGCTCTCCGCGCCACCCTCGGAGAATGGCTCCAATCGCTCAGGAAACTGGCTCCAAGGCTCAAGTGGGTGCAGCCGGATGCGGTCCACCTGACCCTCAAATTTCTGGGTGAACAGCCGCCGGAAATGCTTTCGGAGCTGCGAAACCGGCTTCCCGGAGTCCTATCCGCAAACGGGCACAGGACCTTCTACCTGGAATTGTCAGGAGTGGGGGCGTTTCCGAATTACCGGGCTCCCCGGGTGCTCTGGATGGATCTTACCGGCGAGACGGCGCCCCTCCACGATCTCTGGAAGACCGTGGAAAGCCTTGCAGTCAGCATGGGCTTTCCGCCGGAAACGAGACCCTTCCGGCCCCACCTGACGCTGGCCCGGATCAAGGACCCCGGGGATTTTACCCTGGCGTTAGCGAAAAACCTGATCGAATCCGATCCTCCAATGGGGCGATGGAAAGTGGGATTTGTAACCTTGATGCGAAGCGAGTTGCGGGCGGGAGGCCCACTCTATTCTCCCATCGCGACCTTTCCGCTTTACAGGGTTTAGGGCAAAGGAGGTGCCATCCTGGAATGGCAAAGAACGGCAAAGGATCTCTAACGCGGGAAGATATCCTCGAACAGGCCCTTGAGGATATCAAGGGAAAATTCGGAGACGGGGCGATCATGCGCCTTGGAGACCAGACGAACGTCGTTGTGGATGTGATCCCCACGGGGGTCCTTCCGCTGGATGTCGCGCTGGGTGTTGGAGGCCTTCCCCGGGGACGGGTCGTCGAGATTTTCGGACCGGAAGGGTCGGGAAAAACCACGATCGCGCTTCATGCAATCGCCGAAGCGCAAAAGGCGGGCGGAATCGCCGCCTTCATCGACGCGGAGCATGCGCTCGACCCCAGGCTTGCCGCAAGCCTGGGAGTCGACGTGCCTTCACTGTACCTTGCTCAGCCCGACAGCGGCGAACAGGCGCTCTATGTCCTCGAATCCCTCGTCCGAAGCGGTGCGGTGGACATCATCGTCGTTGATTCGGTAGCTGCCCTGACCCCCCAGGCCGAAATCGACGGAAAAATCGGAGACACACAGGTCGGCCTTCAGGCCCGCCTTATGTCGTATGCCCTTCGAAGGCTGACGGCAGCGATCTCCAAGAGCCGGGCAGTCGTCATTTTCATCAACCAGTTGAGAGCCCAGATCTCCACAATGGGCTACGGGGGGCCACAGGAAACGACAACGGGAGGCCGGGCCCTGAAATTCTACAGTTCCCTGCGGATTGAGGTTCGGCGTGGGAAAGCCATTACCCAGGGAGACGACACGCTCGGGCACGAGCTTTGGATCAAGGTTGTCAAGAACAAGCTTGCGCCGCCCTTCAGGACTGCTCACACGTCCCTGATCTATGGAAAGGGCGTTCCGGCCGAGATGGCCGTGGTGGACATGGCGATCGACCTTGAAGTGATCAGGCGCAAGGGATCCTGGCTGGCTTACAAGGGTGAGAACCTGGGGCAGGGGAAGGAGAAGGTGTCGAAATACCTCCTGGAGACCCCGGCGCTCATGGAAGAGATCAAGAAGGAGATCCTGGAAAAGGCGGGGCAGGGGGATGCCTTGCTTGTCCCGAAGTCTCCGGCGGCCGAACCTGCCGCCGGTGAGGCGAAAATGCCTGAGCCTGTCGTCGAGGAAGAACTGCTGGAACTCGAAGAGGAAGACCTCTAGTACGGGAATAAAACGCGAAAGTCACCTGAAACAAAAGCCTGCAGGAATCATTCCGAAGGCGGAAAGAATCTTTGTCAGCGTTTGTAGCACGGAAGGCAGCCAGGAAATCTAAAGGAAAACCTCCCGTAGGTGTTGACAGGATACGGCAGGCGTTGTATTATGCCCCTTGCCCCTTGAGAGAGGGGTTCAGCAGCAAGGCACCATTTCACAACAGCACCTTGACAAGCGTAAGGGAAGAGAGAGGGAAG
>JAAYVK010000007.1 GCA_012517195.1 Synergistaceae bacterium
AAGCTGCTCAAGGCCCCCGAGCCGTTTTTCGGGTGGCTGCAGAAAATCATCGGTCAAGCCAGGGAGGAAGGGGTGGTTTCAGTTGGGTAACAAGGTCATTCTGCTTGGCAACGAAGCGATCGCCAGGGGAATCGTGGAAGCGGGCTGCGAGGTTGCTTCCGCTTATCCCGGGACGCCCTCGTCGGAGATCCTGCCCGCGGTCGCAAGATACGCAGACGAGCTGGGAACCCGGACGGCGGTGGAGTGGGCAGTGAACGAGAAAGTCGCGTTCGAGGTGGCTGCAACAGCTTCCTTCACGGGGAAGCGGACCTGCGCGGTCATGAAGCAGGTGGGGCTGAACGTCGCGGCTGATCCGCTGATGAGCGTGGCACACTTCGATCTTGCCGGAGGATTCTTGATCGTTTCCGCGGACGATCCAGGTCCCCACAGCTCCCAAACAGAGCAGGACAGCCGCTATTTCGCGATGTTCGCGAAGGTTCCCTGCTTCGATCCGGCCTCCGCGCAGGAAGCGAAGGACATGGTTTTCGATGCCTTCGACCTTTCGGAAAAATATCACATGCCTGTTATGCTCCGTCCGGCTGTTCGCGTTGATCACTGCCGCCAGGACGTGGAACTCGGCGAGGTGAAGGATCTCGGACGGAAGGCCGATTTTAAGAAGGATATCCGGCGCTGGGTCTGCCTCCCGGCGCATGTGAGAATCACCCATCCGCAGCTGAATGCGAAGCTTGATTCCGTCCGCGAGGATTTCGAGACCCTCTACGGGCGCTACAACTACGAAGTGCCGGCAAAGGGCCGTGCCGCCCTCGGCATCATCGCCTCCGGCGTTTCGTTCTCCATTGTCATGGACCTGCTGAAGGCCTGGAAACGGGAGGATATCTCCGTTCTCAAGATCGGGACGCCGCACCCCCTTCCCGTGAAGATGGTCGAGGACTTCATCGCCCGGCACGAAAACGTCCTCGTACTCGAGGAAACTTACCCCGTCATCGAAATGCAGCTTCCGGACCGGACGCAGCTGAAGGGCCGCTGGAACGGCTTTGTCCCGAGAGCCGGGGAACTTCTGCCGGAAGTGATCCGGGACCTGATCCTGAAGGCGCTGGGGGAACCCTTGCCGGTTGAGGGAGCCACCGAGCTGAAGGCCGCCATCGAGGAACTGAAGGTGACGCCCAAGCCCCCGATGCTCTGCCCCGGATGTCCTCACCGCGCCTCCTTCTTCGCGATGAGGAAAGCCCTGCCGAACGGGATCTACCCCTCCGACATCGGGTGCTATACGCTCGGCGTTAACCAGAAGGACGTGGACACGACGATTGACATGGGGGCCTCCCTCACTTCGGCCTCGGGGTTCTACCTGGCCTACAGGACGGATGGGAAGGACCAGCCCGTCGTTGCCACGATCGGGGATTCCACCTTTTTCCACATGGGAATCCTGGGGTTGGTGAACGCCGTTTACAATCGGCACGCCTTTGTGCTGGCGATCCTGGACAACCGGATCACCGCCATGACCGGCGGACAGTCGAACCCGAGCATCGGGGACAAGCTGAGAAAAGGGGACGAAGGCCGCCAGGTGGACATCGAGGGAGTCGTCCGGGGCTGCGGCGTTTCCTTCGTCAAGGTTGTCGAGCCCTATGACACGAAGGATTCGGCAGAGGTGTTCAAGGAGGCCTGGGAACATGCCAGGACCCACCGCGAACCCTCCGTGGTCATCCTGCGCCACCCCTGCATGCTGTTGAGGCAGAAGCAGGCGGTTGTGAAGGTCCGGGTGAATCCGGACAAATGCATCGGCTGCAAATATTGCACCAACTTCTTCAACTGTCCCGGGTTGCCGTTTGACGAAGCGGCCAAAAAGGCGAAAATCGACGAACGGTTCTGCGTCCAGTGCGGGGTCTGCATCCAGGTTTGCCCCCACGGAGCCATCGAGGCCGTCGAGGGAGAGGAGGAATAAAGGATGCAGTACGTCATCGTTGGGCTGGGAGGACAGGGAATCCTCTTCACGAGCCGTGTCCTGGGCCATATCGCGGTTTCGAGGGGCGAACGGGTCATGGGAAGCGAGGTCCACGGAATGGCCCAGAGGGGCGGGTCCGTCATCAGCCACTTCAAGGTGGGGCCGTACGAAAGCCCTCTCGTCCTGGCCGGTTCCGCTGATCTTTTAATCGCCTTCGACCAGGGGGAAGGCATCCGCAACCTCCATTTCCTTCGCGAGGGGGCGCAGGCGATCCTCAACATCCACGACCCGACGGCCCTGGAGAACCCCCACCTGAAAAAGTACGCCGCTGACAGAAGCCTGTCGATTGCCGGGATTCCCGGCTACAAGATCCTGCACGAAAAGATGGGCGGACGATTCCTGTTCATGAATGTCCTGATGCTGGGGGCGATGTGCGGGATCAACGCAGGGAACGTTTCCATCGACGAGATTCGCGAGGCCGTGGCGAAGCTGGCACCCGAGAAACATCGGGCCGACAACCTGAAGGCGGTGGACCTGGGCTACGGGTATTTCAAGGGGAACTAGACGAAAAGAGAACCCCCGACAGCGGAGGGAAGCGGACTTCCCGCATCCCTCCGCTTCTTGCGGGTTCAGCCTGGTCGAGACGCTGGTGGTGTGTGCCATCATGGGAATACTGGCGGGTTCGGTCGGGGTTTCGACCGCCGCACTGGTCCAATGGGACCGTTCCGAGGGTGCCGTCATCCGCCAGGCGGAAGCGGTGCAGCGATGGCTGGACGTGGCCCTCGAGAAGGGGCTTCTGAGGCAATTGTCCTTTACGCTGAAATTGCCGGCAAGTCCGTCGGGAAAGCTTGTCCTCGTCTGGCAGGGGCAGGATTTCACGCAGAGCGAGATCTATGATTCCTTGGGAGAATGCGACTTTGCCGTGGCCGGGGGGAAGGCTGTGACAGCTGTTTACAATCCTTCCTATCATTCGGTTTCTCCGGGGTTTACCCTTAAAATCCTGCCCCCGGGGAAGAGGGCGCCGGTCCGCTCGGTCATCGTTTCCCCCTACGCAAGGGTTCGAATCAGCCTACCCTGATGGGAAGAACGGGTGTATCCTTGTACCGTTCCTGATCCAGGAGGAGGAGAAGAAATGCCGGCAAAGCCGTGGTGGAGAGAAACCGTCGAAACGATTCTTTGGGCCCTCGTACTGGCCCTGATCCTGAGGGCTTTTGTCGTCCAGGCGTTCTGGATCCCCAGTGGGTCCATGATCCCGACCCTGGACCCGGGAGACCGTGTCCTTGTCGCCAAGTTCTGGCATGCCCTTTCGGAACCCAAACGGGGGCAGATCATCGTCTTCAAGTATCCCGTCGATCCCTCCAGGGATTTCGTCAAACGGATCATCGCCCTGCCGGGAGAAACCGTCCGCATGGAGAACGGGACGGTTTTCGTGAATGGGAAAGCCCTTTCCGAACCCTACGTGGTGAATCATGACAATTTCAATATGCCCGAGATGAAAGTGCCTGAAAAACACTATTTCGTCATGGGAGACAACCGGCCGAATTCCCAGGACAGCCGTTTCTGGGGTTTTGTCCCGAGGTCTTTCATCAAGGGGCCTGCCTTCCTTCGGTACTGGCCCATTTCCCGAATCGGGATGCTGAACTAGCAAATGGGGCGCACGGTCTGGTTCCCGGGCCACATGGCCCGGGGGCAGAAGCGGCTTTTCGAGGTGGTGGCGAACCTGGATGCGGTTGTCGAGGTCCGAGACGCCAGGGCCCCGGCTCTCACCGCCTCTCCTTTGTCAGAACGGCTGGCTCGGATGAAGCCGGTGGTTCTTGTCCTGAGCCGGCGGGATCTTGCAGAAGAAGCGAAAACGGTCCGATGGCTCGAGCATTTCAGGAAGAGCGGCAGAACCGCCCTGGCTTTCAATCTCAGGCAGGACCGGTTTGATGCGCTGAAAGCCGAACTGCAGCGATACAAGCCTTCCCATCGTGACCTGCGCGTTGGAGTCGTCGGAATCCCCAATGTCGGCAAATCTCTTTTTCTGAATGGTCTTGTGGGGCGCAATGCCTCCCGGGTCGGGGCGCTGCCCGGGATTACCCGGGGGGTCGAATGGTTCCGCGGACAGGGGGTCCTGGTCGTCGACTCGCCCGGCATTCTCCAGGCCAGGACAGGCCTGAAAACCGGCCGGGCTCTTTCCTGGCTAGGCTGCAACCGGGCGGATGTCATCGGGTCCTTCGAATCCTGCGCCCTGGCTCTCATTGCCTTTCTGGGAGGCCAGGGCCTCTGGACGGTCGTCGAAAAGGCCTGGGGTGTGCCTCTGGACCCAGCGGGACCGGAAGCGACTCTGGATGCCCTCGGACGCCGCCTGGGCTGCCTCGTATCGGGTGGAAGCGTTGATGCAGGAGCGGCAGCAAGAAAGTTCCTGGAGAGCTTTGCCTCGGGACGCCTGGGCAGGGTGACGCTGGAACTGCCGGATGCTCCCCTGACGGAGGAGAACCTTCCTTGACGAGAATTGCTGGAGTGGATGAAGCGGGGCGCGGCCCCCTGGCCGGGCCCGTGGTGACGGCAGCCGTCATCCTGACGCCCGTGCAGCGGAAGGTTCTTGTCGGGCTCGGCCTGGACGATTCGAAAAGGCTTTCCCCCAAAAGGAGGGAAGCGCTTTTTTCCACTATGCAGGAACTGGGCGTGTGCTGGAAAGCCCAGGCGGTCTCCCCGGCCCGCATCGACGAGATGAACATCCTGAACGCAACGCTTTGGGCCATGAAGGCCTGTGTCCTGGGGCTCGTCCCGAAAGCCGAACTGGTCGTGGTGGACGGGAACCGCCCCATCCCGGGACTGCCGGTTCGGCAGAAGGCCATCCCGCGGGCGGACCAACTCGTTCCTGCTGTATCTGCCGCCTCGGTCATCGCGAAGGTCCTGCGTGACCGTGTGATGGCGAAACTGGCCTGCCGCTTCCCTCAATACGGTTTCGAGATTCACAAGGGCTACCCGACCGCAGCTCACAGGGAAGCCCTGAAAGAATACGGCCCGTGCGAAATCCACCGTATTTCGTTTTGCCGGAAAATCCTCTCCTGAGCCTATAGCCCACCAGAGTCCTTTTCCCGGACGGGCCTCTCGAGGAGGCGTTGTCTTGGATCACCTTGAAACGGGTCGACTTGGAGAAGCCCTTGCCGAACGCTTTTTTCGGGATAGGGGCTGGACCGTCCTGGGCCGGAACGTCCGCGTGCGGGGGGGCGAAATCGACCTCGTCGCCATGGATGGGCCGGAGCTCGTTGTCGTCGAAGTTCGGACGCGTTCGATCGGGAAAATCCTGCCGGCGGAGGAAACGGTGGGGCCGAGGAAGCTGAAGTCCCTCGTGAGGTCGGGCAGGATCTATGTCGAGAAATGCCGTTGGAAGGGCCCCTGGAGGATCGACCTTCTGGGAATCAACCTGGACGAGGAAGGACATCCCCATTTTTCCTACCTGCCGGACATCACCGTGGGGAGGGTCCAGGACTGATGGGACCTATCCTCGGAGTGACCCTGAAAGGAATCGAAGCGGTTCCCATCGATATCGAGGTCGAGATCACGGGAGGACTGTTTGTGATCTCCGTGGTGGGGCTTCCGGACGCCGCGGTCAGGGAAGCCCGGGAACGGGTCCGCGCGGCCCTGAGAAGCAACGGCATTCAGCTTCGAGGAAGAATTGCGCTGAACCTGGCCCCGGCCGACCTGCCCAAGGTTGGATCGCTTCTGGATCTCCCGATGGCGGTGGGGCTTGCGATGGAATCAGGGGCGGTTCGAGTCGGTGAAACGGCCCTTTTCCTGGGTGAGCTGGCCATGGATGGACGGCTCAGAACCACCAAGGGGGCGGTACCCGCGGCCCTCCTGGCCCGGAAGATGGGGATCCCCCTGTTCCTTCCCCCCGGGAACGCCGGCGAGGTCGCCCTCGTCAAGGGAGTGAAGGCCTTTGCCCCGCCGGACCTGGGAAGCCTGCTGGCCCACCTGCGGGGAGAATCCCGGGTCCCTCCCGTCACCGGAAGCGGCTCGGAAACGGAAGATGCGGCGGTTGAGCCGGATCTGGCCGATATCAAGGGGCAGGCTGCAGCGAAACGTGCCCTCGAAATTGCCGCTGCCGGGCACCACAACATCCTGCTGGTGGGATCCCCGGGTTCGGGGAAGACCCTCCTGGCCCGTGCCCTCAGGGGAATCCTCCCACCGCTGAGCGATGAGGAACGGCTTGAAACCCTGCTGGTGAAAAGCACCCTCGGAATCCCGGCCAAGCCCGACCGGACACGCCCCTACCGTGTTGTCCACCATACCGCCAGTGCTATCGCCCTTTGCGGGGGAGGGACAACCCTCCGGCCGGGAGAGATCAGCCTGGCTCATCGGGGAGTCCTTTTTCTCGATGAATTTCCCGAATTCCACCGGGATTTGCTCGAAGCGCTCCGGCAACCGCTAGAAGACGGGATCATCACGGTCAGCCGGGCTTCCGGTTCCGTCACCTATCCTGCGCGCGTGCTGCTGGTGTGTGCTTGCAATCCCTGTCCCTGCGGCTATTGGGGGGACCCCGTCGAACCCTGCCGCTGTTCTGCCCACACGCTCGAAAAGTACCGAAACCGTTTGTCAGGCCCGATCCTGGACCGGATCGACCTGCATGTTTCCGTTCCCCGACTGACGCCGGAGGAGCTTGTCTGCCTCGAGGGACGGCAGGGGCCGTCTAGCCGGGAAATCCGGGAGAAGGTGACCGCCGCCAGGAAAATCCAGCAGGAGAGGTGGAAGGCCCACGGGTTCGGCTGCAACGCGGAGGTCCCCGAAAGGCTGGTCCGTTCGGGCCTTTGCCTTTCCAGGAAAGTGCGGCCTTTCCTGGCGGAAGCGGTACGGGGCCTGCGGATTTCCGGCCGGGGGATCAGCCGGGTCCTCAAGGTGGCCCGAACGATCGCGGATCTTCGGGGGGATCTGGAAGTTTCTGTCGAAGATGTCTGTGAAGCCCTGGCCTATCGGGGAGGAGGGGAATCCCGTTGACGGCGCGTGAAGAGGCCCTTCTAATGCTCAATGCCTGTGAAGGATTCCATGCCCGCCATCTTGAAGGATGGTCCAGGCGTGGGCTGGCACCGGAAGAAGTCCTGGAGGGCGGCAGGGCCTGCTGGAAGGACCTGGGCCTTTCGGAAGGTTGCCAGGAGAAACTTGAGGGGCTGAGGAAGAAACAATGGGGGCGCAAGGAAGCGGAAAGGTCCTGCCGGCTGGGAATCCGCCTCGTCTTCTGGGGGACCGGTGAGTACCCCGAGTCCCTTCTAGGTCTTTCCCGGCCGCCGGCTGTTCTCTACGCGAAAGGGGATTGGCCGCCGCCTGCGCGGATGGACGGGGTGGTCGGGACGAGAAAATGTTCGCCATACGGGGCCAGGATGGCTCGCGAGATCGCCTCAAGGCTGGTCCGGTCCCAGGTGGGGGTCGTGAGCGGGGGAGCGCTCGGGATCGACGGGGCTGCCCACGCCGGAGCCATCGAGGCCGGAGGAACCACTGTGGCGGTCCTCGGAACCGGAGTGGATCTTTGCTACCCTCCTGAGCATGGAAAACTTTTTTGCCAAATTCAGGAAAACGGACTGCTTCTGAGTGAATTCCCCCTTTCAAGCCCGGCCCGAACCTGGAGCTTCCCGAGGAGGAACCGCCTCATTGCAGGACTGGCAAAACGGCTGATCGTCGTGGAGGCTCCCGTCAAAAGCGGGGCGATCGGAACGGCAAAATGCGCCATGGAAAACGGCAAGGATGTCTGGGTCGTACCCGGGAGGATCGATGAATGGGTCTGCAGGGGATCCAACCGGCTCATCTGGGATGGGGCGCAGCCGCTGGTCGATCTGGATGACCTGGCATGCCTGCCTGCCCCGGCCCAGGGAGAACTTTTTCAAGAGGAGGGTTCTCCTTCATCCCCAATCCTTGAAGCATTGGGCTCCTTTGGAGATCAGACGGTTGACATTCTTGCCTCTCAGGTTAAAATGAGCGCCGCTGAGGTCCTGGCTGAGCTTAGCAGGCTGGAGGCTTTCGGGCTCGTTCGGCGGTCGCTTTCCGGGCGGTGGAGCGCGGCTTTTGGACGGAAAGCGACATCCGGGGACCATTCAAAGCGTTAGGGGCGAGATCATGGCGGAGAAAAGCAGAAAAGGAAAAACCCTGGTGATCGTGGAATCGCCGGCCAAGGCCAAGACTCTGAAGAAGATGCTCGGGTCGAACGTCGAGATCAAGGCAAGCATGGGGCATATCCGGGACCTCCCCAAGAGCCGGATTGGCGTGGACATCGAAAACGACTTCAGTCCCGACTACATCCCGGTAAGGGGCAAGGCGGCCGTCATCAAGGAATTGAAGAAAAAAGCCGGAGAAGCCCGGAAGATCCTGCTGGCGAGCGACCCGGACCGCGAGGGGGAAGCCATCGCCTGGCATCTGGCCCACCTCCTTTCCATCGATCCCGCTGCCCGCTGCCGTGTCCGGATGTACGAGATCACCGCAAAGGCCGTCAGGGAAGCCGTCAGCAAGCCGGAAACGATCGACCAGAACCGGGTGGACGCTCAGCAGGCCCGACGGATCCTGGACAGGCTCGTGGGCTACAAGCTCAGCCCGCTGCTCTGGAAGAAGGTTCGTTCACGGCTGACCGCCGGGAGGGTCCAGTCGGTGGCTTTGAGGCTGATCGCCGAACGGGAGCGGGAGATCCTCGATTTCGTCAGCCAGGAATACTGGCTGCTCGATATTGCCGCGTCCGCGGAAGGGGGAAGGGAATACACTCTCCGGCTCGAGAAACGGGATGGCAAGAGCCTGACCCTCGGATCCCGCGCGGAGGCCGAGCAGGCGGCCGGGGAGCTCCGGGCCGCTTCGCTGGCCGTCACGGACTTCAAGACCCGGGAAAGCTCGAGACCCCCGCTGGCTCCCTTCAAGACGAGCACGCTCCAGCAGGAGGCTTCCAGGAGGCTTGGCTTCTCCCCCCAGAGGACGATGAGGATCGCTCAGGATCTCTACGAGGGGATCGATATCCCCGGGAGAGGACCTGTCGGGCTCATCACCTACATGCGAACGGACAGCCTCCGCCTTTCTGACGAGGCGCTGGATGCGGTGAGGGGGCTCATCACGGAGCGGTTCGGGGCTTCCTACCTGCCGGAAAAGCCCAACACGTTTGCGGCGAAGGGCCGCAGCCAGGACGCTCACGAGGCGATTCGGCCCACCGATGTCCGACTCGATCCGGAAAGCCTGAAGGCTCACCTCAGCCCCGAGCAGGCCAGGCTCTACGACCTGATCTGGCGGAGATTCGTCTCCTGCCAGATGGCGCCCGCCCGTGTTGCCCGCAGGACGGTCGAGGCCGTCAGCGGGCGGTACCTTCTGAAACAGTCCGGGGTTTCTGTCCTTTTCGACGGCTGGGGCAGGATGTGGCCGCTGGACATGAAGGAACTTACGATACCCGAGGCGGTCCCCGGCGAGTCCCTCCGAATCGAGGACATCCGTATGGAGCAGCGCTTCACGCAGCCTCCAGCCCGCTACAGCGAATCGGGACTGGTGAAGGCCCTTGAGGAAAACGGGATCGGTAGGCCCTCCACCTACGCGTCCATCGTGCAGACTCTTGAGGACCGGGGGTATGTCACGCTGAACGAAGACCGCCGGCTGGAGCCCAGCCCCATCGGTTTGATCGTGAACGATTTCCTTGTCCAGCATTTTTCCGACATCATCCAGGTGGATTTCACCGCAAGGATGGAGGCCGAACTGGACCAGGTCGAGAGCGGAAGCCTCCCGTGGGTGCAGGTCCCGAGGGAATTCTGGGCATCCTTCAGGCAGAAGCTGGAAGAGGTGGAGAAAACCGTCGAAGCGCTCAATCTTCCGAAAGAGGAACCCGAACTGATCGGCGAGGACTGCCCCGAATGCGGAGCACCCCTGGTCAAGCGGAAGGGGCGGTTCGGCGAATTCATCGCCTGTTCCGCCTTTCCGAAATGCCGCTACAGCCGCCCGGTCCTGAAGTCGATCGGGGTCACCTGCCCCAAGTGCGGGCTCTGCCAGGTCGTCCGCAGGCGGAGCAAGAAGGGGGGGCGCACTTTTTACGGCTGTGAGCGGTACCCGGAATGTGATTTCGTCTCGTGGGAAATGCCGACGGGCGAACTCTGTGAAAAGTGCAAAACTCCCCTGGTTGTCCGAGGCAAGGGCGAACCTTACTGCCCGGCCTGTCAACCAAAAAGTTCGTCCGGGAAAAAGAAAGCAGGAAAAAGCAAATGAAGAAAGTTACCGTGATTGGTGCCGGTCTGGCTGGGAGCGAGGCTGCCTGGCAGCTGGCAAGACGGGGGATTCCCGTCCTTCTCGTCGAAATGCGCCCCGGGAAGATGACCCCTGCTCACACGGGCGGTTTTTTCGGCGAACTGGTCTGCAGCAACTCGCTGGGGGCTGATGTCCTGACCAGCCCGGCGGGGATCCTGAAAGCGGAGCTTCGGAGGCTGGACAGCCTGGTGATGCGAGCGGCGGATTCGGCCTCCGTGCCTGCGGGAAGGGCTCTTGCGGTGGACCGCGAGCGGTTTGCCGAAACGATCACGAACGTCCTCCTGAATCACCCCCTCGTGGAAATTGAGCGAAAGGAAATGACCGAGATTCCTGCCGGGCCTTGCATCGTTGCGACCGGACCCCTGACGTCCGAAGCGATGGCCGGATGCCTTAAGGCCCTGGCGGGTGAGGAATTCCTCTATTTTTTCGACGCGGTCGCTCCAGTACTGACCCGGGACAGCATCGACATGACGAGGGCCTACCGTGCCAGCCGCTACGGCGGAAAAGAAGATTACATCAACTGTCCCCTGAACGAGGCCGAGTACGATGAACTGGTCGAAGGGCTCGTTTCGGCCGAACGGGCACTTAAACACGAGTTTGAAAAGAAACAGCCCTATTTCGAAGGCTGTCTCCCGGTCGAGATCCTGGCGATGCGGGGCAGGGACACCCTGAGATTCGGTCCCCTGAGGCCGGTGGGGCTGCCGGACCCTTCCACCGGGAAGGAACCCTTCGCCGTTGTCCAGCTCAGGCAGGACAACACAGAGGGGACTCTCTTCAACATGGTCGGTTTCCAGACCAACCTCAAGTGGAAGGAGCAGGAGAGGGTTTTCAGGATCATCCCGGCCCTTCGGGAGGCGGAGTTCGTCCGGCTGGGAGTCATGCACCGCAACCTCTACGTCAACGCCCCCAGGGTCCTGGACCGGGCGCTCCGGATGGCCGGCAGAGAGGACCTTTTCCTTGCCGGGCAGATCGTCGGTGTCGAGGGATACATGGAAAGCACCGCCATGGGCATTGTTTCGGCCCTAGCGATGGCCCGGTTCCTGAAAGGGGAGGCCTTCCCCGCCTGGCCGCGGGAGTCCGCGATCGGATCCTTGCTCCATTACCTCTCGGACGCGGTTCCTGAAACCTTCCAGCCGATGAACGTCAACCTGGGGATTTTCCCGCCCCTGGAAAACCGGGTCCGTTCAAGGACGGACCGGTGCCAGGCCGTGGGGGCCAGGGCGCTGAAAGCGCTCGATGCCTTTCTTGTAACCGTTGGGGAAAACGGGCCGAACGAGACCGACTTGTTCTGAATATTATTCACAATCACGACAAAAGTGATAATATACGGTGCATGGCAGAAAAGTTCTCATCCCTTGTCGATGCCTACCTCCAGGATCTGCGCCATGGGCGCCGTCTCTCCGAGCACACTGTGACGAATTACGCCGTTGACCTGGCGCAATTCGTCGAGTTTTTGACGGCCCAGGGCCTGAATTCTCCCGAAGAGGTCAAAACCGGGCACATCCGTGCCTATGTTCGGGAAATGCTCGCCTACGGCTATGCGAAAGCTTCAGCCGCGCGGAAACTTTCAGCGGTCAAAAGCTGGATGGCATTCCTGAAGGAAGAGCGCGTCCTTTCAGAGGATCCGGCCCGCCGGGTACAGGCCCCGAAGCTTCCTGTACGCCTTCCCCGGGCCCTCGGGCGGGAAGATGTCCGCAACCTTCTCGAAAACGGGCCCCGGGGGAAGGCGCTGGCGAGAGACCGAGCTGCCCTCGAGCTGCTGTATGGAAGCGGGCTTCGGGTTGCCGAGCTCGTTTCTCTCGATTGGGAAGACCTGGATCTCCAGGAGCGCTGGGTGAGAGTCACGGGAAAGGGCGACAAGGAGCGGCTGGTTCCCCTGGGCCGTTTCGCCTTGGCGGCGTTTGAGGCCTGGGCCCTCGAATGCCCCCGACGGAAAGGGCCCCTTTTCCCGGGAGCCGGGGGCGGAAGGATGACGGTCAGGACGGTGACCCGGATTGTTGACCGGGCAGCCAGGCGGTGCGGGCTTTCGGGCGTCACCCCGCACGTGTTGAGGCACAGCTTCGCGACCCACCTGCTGGAAGGTGGAGCGAACCTGAGAGTGCTCCAGGAACTGCTGGGGCACGAAAGCCTCCTGACCACGCAGCGTTACCTGAAAATCAGCGCGGATCACCTGCAGAGAATGGTTCGGGAAGCTCACCCGAGAGGCGGGGAAGGTGAAGAGGATGTTTGAAGGGACTACCGTGCTTTGCGTAAGACGCGGCGGGAAGGTCGCGATGGCGGGGGACGGCCAGGTCACCCTGGGAGATAAGGTCATCAAGGCGACGGCAAGGAAAGTGCGTTCCCTCAAAAACGGGCGCGTCCTGGCAGGCTTTGCCGGCAGCACCGCTGACGCCATGACGCTCCTGGAACGTTTCGAAACCAAGCTGAACGAGCAGAACGGGAACCTTCTCCGGGCCGCCTATTCGCTGGTCCGTGACTGGCGGCTTGACAAGGCCCTGCGCCAGCTGGAAGCGATGATGCTCGTTGCGGATGCAGACCAGACCCTGCTTCTTTCCGGGGCGGGGGACGTTCTCGAGCCCGAGGGAGAAGCCTCGTCCATCGGTTCGGGTTCCGGGTACGCGCTGGCGGCGGCTCGTGCCCTCCTGATGGCGACGGACTGGGACGCGGAGAAGATCGCCCGTGTTTCCCTTGAAACGGCCGCGGAAATCTGCATCTACACCAACAAATCGATCACCCTGGAGGTCATCGGTTCATGACAACCCCGGCAAAACAGGCCGAAGCGCTGACTCCGGCGAAAATCGTCCAGACTCTGAACCGGTATATCGTCGGCCAGGAGAAGGCCAAGAGGGCGGTTGCAATCGCCCTTCGGAACCGGCTTCGGCGACGGTGGCTGGCGGAGGGGCTTTCGGAGGAGATCGTCCCAAAGAACATCCTCATGGTTGGGCCGACCGGTGTCGGGAAGACAGAGATCGCCCGCAGGCTGGCGACTCTCATGGATGCCCCGTTCGTCAAGGTGGAAGCCACCAAATTCACCGAGGTTGGATACGTGGGCCGGGACGTCGAAGCGATGATTCGGGACCTGGCGGAAGCGGCGATCCAGATGGTCAAGAGCCGGCGGCTGGAGGAGGTCCAATCCCAGGCCCGGGTCAGGGCTGAGGAGCGCCTGCTGGATGCCCTGCTCCCGCGACCGAAGAAAGAGCCGGCCATTCCTGATTTCATGAGAACACTGATGGGCGCGGGGACGGAAAAGGAAGAACCTTCCGCCGTACAGGAGCCGCCTTCCGGCACGAGGGAACGCCTCCGGGAAATGCTCCTTGCGGGGAAGCTTGATGAGCGGGAGGTCGAAATCGAGGTTTCCGAGGCCCAGCAGATCGGGTTCCCCCTGATGGGGGCCGGCATGGAAGGGATGGCCATCAACCTCGGGGAAATGCTGGGCGGCTTGATGCCTAGAAAGATGAAGCGGCGCAGGATGACAGTTGCCGAGGCCTTGAAAGTCCTCCAGGCAGAGGAAGCGGAAGCCCTGGTGGACATGGAGGCGGTTGCGCGCGAGGCCCTGGAGAAAGCCGAGGAGGAAGGCATCGTCTTCCTGGACGAACTGGACAAGGTCGCCTCCACCGGCGGTGGAGGGCAGGGACCGGATGTCAGCCGGGAGGGGGTCCAGCGGGACCTGCTGCCAATCGTCGAAGGAAGCACGGTCCAGACGAAATACGGCCCGATCCGGACGGACCATATCCTTTTCATCGCTGCCGGAGCGTTTCACAAGGTCAGGCCTTCCGACCTGATTCCCGAGCTTCAGGGCAGGTTCCCCCTGAGGGTGGAGCTTCAGCCTCTTTCGGCGGAGGACCTGGCGAGGATCCTGGTCGAACCGGAGCACAGCCTTCTGAAGCAGTACCAGGCCCTGTTGGAAACGGAGGGCGTCGAAATCGTTTTCGAGGAGGAAGCGGTTCGTGAGATCGCGTCAACGGCAGCACGGATGAACCAGGAGATGGAGGACATCGGGGCACGGCGCCTCCACACGATCATGGAAATTCTCCTGGAAGAGGTCAGTTTTTCCGCTCCCGAGATGCGGGGGGTCTGCATCCGCGTTGACGTTCCCTTTGTCAGGAGCCGGCTGGAACCATTGGCCAGCGACACGGACATCCGGAAATACCTGATATGAACCTGGTCAACGAAACGGAGCATGGAGGGATCAAGATGAAAATGCAAACACCGAAGGAACTGCTCGAGAGCCGACCGAAGATTTTGAACCCCTCGGCGATGAACGATCTGCTGGAGAAAACGCGCATCGTCAGCAGGGCCCTGGAAAACCGGAAAGGCACCGACGAACCGGACTACCAGAAACTCGCCTCCCTGCTCTGCGACCTTTCCGCAGCCAACGTCTACATCATCAACCGCGAGGGGCGGATTTTGGGCTACGGCTGGATCAGCGAGTACGACTGCCCCATCATGTCCGACCAGCTGGCAAAAGGAAGAATGCCCGAACGGTACGTCGAAAAGTTGAACCAGGTGCACGAATCAGTCCTGAATCACACGGATCACGGGGTTTGCGCCTACGCAGACGTCCCCTGCACCTATTCCGACAAGCACGTCCTCTATGTCCCGATCAAAGGGGCCGGAGACCGGCTCGGGACGTTGATCCTTGCCAGGTTCGGGGTGGAGTTCGACACCCGCGACCTGGTCCTGGCGGAATACCTCGCGACGGTGGTGGGACTGGAAATCCTTCACGAGCGGGCAAAGTCGATCGAAGACCGGTCAAGGGAGCGCCTGATCGTCCAGATGGCCATGCGGGCCCTTTCCTACTCCGAAGTCAAGTCGGTCAAGCACATCATCCGGGAGCTGGGAGGGGCCGAAGGCGTGGTCGTGGCCAGCCGGGTGGCGGATCGCGTCGGCGTGACGCGAAGCGTGATCGTGAATGCCCTGAGAAAGCTCGAAAGCGCGGGAATCATCGAAAGCCGGAGCCTCGGGATGAAAGGGACGCATATCAAGGTCAGGAGTCCTCTCTTTATCGATGACCTGCGCGTCTTTGACTAGGCCCGGGCCGATTCTTTATAATCACCCTATTTCAGGCGGTCACTAATACCAAACGAGCGGAGGCTAAAGGGGAAAACATGGCGGAGGAAAGAAGCGCAGCGGCAGAACCGGTCAAGGTGGGGGACATCGTCAAGGGCACCGTGGAACACATTACGGCTTACGGGGCTTTTGTACGGCTAGCCACTGGACAGAAGGCCATGATCCACATTTCCGAACTCTCCCAGAGCTTCGTCAAGAAAGTGGAAGACATACTGGCGGTCGGGCAGGAGGTCCAGGCTCAGGTCATCAAGATCGATGAAAAGAACCGCATCGACCTGTCCATCAAGGTCCTTCAGGCCAGGGAGAACCGGCCTCCGAGGAAGAAGGAGGACGATTTCGAGAAAAAATTGTCCCTGTTCCTCAAAAGCAGCGAGGAAAAGATCGCCGACCTCAACAACAAGCTGAAAGATCCCCGCGGAAGCAAGAAAAGGAGCGGTTCCGGCGCTTCCGGTGGGAAACGCTGACAGAGGGATGAACGGCTTCATCAAGGGCGGGGGGGACAGCCCCCCGCTTTCTTTTGAGCCTCTGGGGGAACTCGATCTTGGAACGCTCTTTCGGCAAATGAAGGGAAGGGCTTTTGACGCCGGAATCGTCCGGGGCATCGCAAGAAGGTGCCCCTGGGGAAAACCCCAGGTAATTGTCTGCGATCCCTTGAGGAAGGGGAAGCCGTTTCCCACGACTTTCTGGCTGACCTGTCCCTTCCTTGAATTTCAATGCGCCCGCCTGGAATCGGAAGGGGCCGTGAGGGAAATCGAGCGATGCCTTGCCGAAAAGCCCCGGGAATGGGAAAACTATCACGGAGCGGCGGCTGATTTCCGGATGTCCCTGCTTTCGGATCGGGAAAGGGATTTGCTGGCTCCGGAGGGGTCCCCCATGAGGGATGCCTTGCAGAAGACTGGAATCGGGGGAATCCGTTCCACCGGGGCCCCTTCCGCCAAGTGCTTGCATCTGCAGGTTGCCAGCTGGCTGGGACTCGGCTTTCACCCTGCGGAGAACTGGCTGCTTTCAAAACTGGGGTGCCTCGATTGCGGAAAAGCCTGGCTTTTCCGCTGCGAAACCGAGAAAGGGCAATAGGGGGGATCGACGTGTGGAAAGGGCGGTTCACGGCCGAAACGGCCGATGTGGTCCTTCGCTTCAGCCAGTCGCTGGATCTTGACTGGAGGCTTGCCAGGTGCGACATCATGGGAAGTATTGCCCATGCCCGGATGCTCGGCCGCGTGGGTCTGCTTTCGCAAGAGGAAAGCGACGCCCTGGAGAAAGGGCTGAGGCAGGTCGCCCAGGAAATCGAGTCGGGGGAGTTCGAACCCCGGATCGATCTCGAGGATGTCCATATGAACATCGAAGCCCGGTTGACGTCCATCCTGGGCCCCCTGGGTGCAAAGCTGCACATGGGAAGAAGCCGGAACGACCAGGTGGCGACGACACTCCGTCTCTACCTGAGGGAAACCCTGATCCGTATTGGATCCCGCCTGGCTGATCTTCTGGATGCCCTCCTGCGGCTTTCAGAGCGGGACGAAGAAATCCTTGTCCCGGGCTACACGCATCTCCAGCAGGCCCAGCCCATCAGCATGGGGCACTACTGGCTCTCTCATTTCCAGGCTTTTTCCCGCGATGCGCGCCGTCTCCTTTTCGCCATCGAATCCCTCAACGAATGCCCCCTTGGCAGCGGGGCCCTCGCGGGCTCGACTCTTCCCCTCGACCGGGCCTTCACGGCGGAGATCCTCGGTTTTCCCAAACCCACGGAAAACAGCCTGGATACGGTCGGACAGCGGGATTACCTGCTTGACATCCACGGGTTTTGCTCGGTTTTCGGGATCCACACCAGCCGCCTTTCGGAAGACCTCATCCTCTACAGTTCCCAGGAATTCGGATGGATCCGCCTGCCGGATGCATTCTGCACCGGATCCAGCATGATGCCCCAGAAAAAGAACCCGGACGTGCTGGAGCTGATAAGGGGGAGGACCGGACAGTTCATTGGGCATCTCGTGGACCTTCTTGTCAACCTCAAGGGGCTTCCGTCGACCTATGACAGGGACCTGCAGGAGGACAAGCGGGGACTCTGGGAGAGCCTGGACCTTATGGAGTCGGTTTTCTCCGTGCTGACGCCGCTCCTCGGTCAAGTCGAGGTCGACGAAGAGCGGGCGAAAGCGGGGTTTGAAAACGGCCTGCTTCTGGCCACCGACGTCGCTGAATACCTTGTTTTGAAGGGGGTTCCATTTCGCCAGGCGCATGAAAAGGTCGGCAAAACAGTTGCCTGGTGCATTCGGGAAAACCGCTCCCTTTCGGCTTTGACCGCTCAGGAATGGAAAGCCCTTCTGCCCGAAGCTGGAGAGGACCTGCCCGCGCTTCTTGATGCCCGGGTTTCCGTTTCACGCAGGCAAACCTATGGGGGAACCGCTTTTGCCCAGGTGGCAATCCAGAGGGCGCAGGGAAAACGAAAACTGGAGAATTTGCGTGAAGCCCTTTCCCGGATTCCCGGGCCTGAAATCGATCTTTAGACGGTTTCGTTTCACCCAGCCTTGACAGACAGCCCGAGGGTCGCTATATTGTCCTAGCCTCTAGAGCTGAGTCGTTAGCTCAGCTGGCAGAGCACCGGACTTTTAATCCGGGTGTCGAGGGTTCGAATCCCTCACGACTCACCATCGCGGTCCCATCGTCTAGTGGCCCAGGACACCGCCCTTTCAAGGCGGCGGCACGGGTTCGAATCCCGTTGGGACCGCCATTTTTGAAGCCGGCGTAGCTCAGTCGGTAGAGCAGCGCACTCGTAATGCGCAGGTCTCCGGTTCAAGTCCGGACGCCGGCTCCAGCTCAGCAAAAAAAGGGGATTTGCCGGGAGAAAACGAAGCTCCGGGGCAAGTCCCCCTTCTTTTTTCTTTCATGCAGGAAGGAGGAACTCGTTTGAGGCTGAGAAGGCTGCTTCTTGCCCGTCATGGCCAGACAGAATGGAACTCCGTGACTCGCTACCAGGGGAAAACCGATGTTCCGCTGAACGAAGCGGGGAGACTGCAGGCCGTCCGCCTAGCGGCCCGCCTCTGTTTCTGGGAACCGGAAAAGATGTTCACCTCCCCTCTCCTGAGGGCCAGGGAAACGGCGGGAATCGTAAGGGAGAGGCTGCGGGGGAGGGAAAAGCCCCCTCTGTCGGTACTTCCCGAACTGGCCGAAATCGATTTCGGGGATTGGGAGGGGTTAACCATTCCCGAGATCGAGCACAGGCACGGGACGCTTTTCGCCCAATGGAGGGAAGATCCATCCCGCGTGGTTCCTCCCGGCGGGGAAAGCTTTTCCCAGGTGCTTGAACGAGTGGGGAGAGCCCTGGACAGAATCCTCGAGGGGCCCGAGGAGCGGATCCTGGTTGTCGGGCATGGTGGGATCATGCGGGCCATTCTAGTCCGGCTTCTTGGCGTTCCCGCTTCGCTTGTCTGGAGAATGAGGATGGACAACTGCAGCCTGCTGGGGATCGATTTCTGGAAAGACCGGGCCATGCTGGCCTTCGTCAACGACTTTCTTCATCTGCTCGTAGAGGGGGAGGAAGAGGCCCGGGCCCTGCCCTTGCCGGACTAGTGCGGGATGCCATCAATGCTGGTACAATGGCGTGGGCGGGACCGCATCGTCGAGGGCCGCAACGGAAAGGAGAAACCGGCATGGTCGAGGCTGAACTCCCGAGACGGCTGGATCCAAAGAGGGAGCCCATTCTTTGGGACCTTCTGGCCGAAGGGGACGAGCAGGCCAGGGAAGAACTGATCCTGGGATACCGTTCCCTCGTGTACTGGCTTGCCAGGAAGCTGCAGGTTTCCCCTTCCCGCTTCCCCGATCTGGTCCAGGAAGGCACGCTGGCCCTGATCACCGCGGTTGACCACTACGACCGAAACCGGAACATCAAGTTCATCACGTACGCCTACTACCGCGTCCGGGGGGCGATGGTCAATTTCCTCCAACGGGTGGAAGCCAGGGCTCCGCTCCCGGTGGAGGAACTGGAAGTCATCGCTGAAGACCCCTTTGACACCGAAGCAGAAGATTGGAGGCTGACCCTCCGGGAGGGCCTGGAACAGCTTTCCTCCAGGGAATCGGAGATCATCGAAGCCCTCCTTGTTCAAGGCAGGCGGGCGAAGGAAGTCGCCGGTGAAAAGGGAATCGATGTCAGCCAGATCTACCGGATCCAGAGAAGGGGGCTCGCCAAGCTCAGGGCCTGGTTCGGGATCGGGGAGTCCTCATCCTGAGGACGAACGGGGATAATTTCCATGTTCCAGAGGAAAGTTTGTTCCCTGGGAGGTGGAACGGTTGGAGAAACGGCTGAAGCGGATCCAGAGATGGGTCGACAGGTGCATAGAAGCCTGCCGCTGTAAAGCGTGGACTTCCGCCATCGCGGAACTGGAGTGCGCCCGCGCCGAGCTGGAAACGGCCAGCCGGGAAATCTGGGAAGCGGCCGCAGAGGGGGAACCCCTGCCATGCAAAAACAGGACGCCCTTCCCCCGCACTGCATTTCTCCATGCGCTCCCCGTGACCGTAATCGTCCTCCTTTTGGCGGTGGGGCCGACTTCCATTGAGTCGTTCAATCCAGCCCGCCCGACTGTGGCAGAAAACGCGCCCTCGGTTGAGTGGGTGACTCCCGACGAAAAGGCCTTATTGGAAAACTTCCGGAAAAGCCTTTCCGCAGGTTCAGCAGCAGGAGTCCCCGGGCCGAAATCGATCGAGGCCGCCGGCTACGCTTATCCTGCCGGCAAAAAGGCCCGGAGGGGGAGCCCGGCGGAGGCGCTCGACAGGGACGCTGCTTCCGGGGGGGCTTCTTCAAAGGGAGCCGTCCCCATTGCGGCGGAAGATTTGCTATCATTGATCCAGGTCGGGCAAAGAGCGCTCCGCACGGAAGCCGAGTCCGTCCGCATCGAAAGCCCCTGAAAACAAGTTTCCGCCAAAGGAGAGGATTGCCTCGTGAAACGATTCCTTGCCGCTTTGTCCGGTTTAACCCTGGTGCTGCTTCTTTCCGTTTCCCCGTGTCTTGCCGATGACCCGAAGGTCGTGGCGGTCGAGGTGCAGGGTAACCAGGACGTCGTTTCCGCCTACATCCTGGGTGCCGCGAAAACCAAGGCCGGGGAGGTCCTCGACCGAGACCAGCTTCAAAAGGATATCGAATCGATCTACAACCTGGGGTTCTTTGCCATGACCGATGCCGCGGTCGAACCTGAAGGGGACGGTGTGAAGGTCGTCTTCAAGGTTCAGGAAAACCCGAAGGTCAAGGAAGTCCGCTTTACAGGCAATACCGTCTACAAGGAAGAAGACCTTCAGAAACTTCTCTTCACCGTCCCGGGGAGCGTGTTCAACCGGGTCTTTTTCCGGAACGACCTCCAGCGGATCAAGGAGAAATACCAGAAAGACGGGTACGTCATGGCACGGGTGGAAGACGTTTCCGTCGAGAACGGCATTGTCACGGTGAAAATCGTTGAACCCCGCATCGGCGACATCTTCATCCAGGGAAACAAGCGCACGAAAACCTACGTCATCCAGCGGGAACTGAAGGTGAAGAAGGGGGATCTTTTCAACGCCAACGTCCTGCGTCATTCCCTGAACAAGATCCAGAACATGGGTTTCCTTGAAGATGTGAGCGTGGGCTTCGAGCCGAACGAGGA
>JAAYVK010000050.1 GCA_012517195.1 Synergistaceae bacterium
CGTCCCGTTCTCCTCCACCTTCAGCATCTCCTTGACCTTCTCCAGCAGCTGCAGGCTGCCCCGAACGTGGCAGGCCGTCCCCCGGCAGACCCGGATGACATGACGCCCCCGCGGCTTCAGGTGGAACTGGGCATAAAAGGTCACAACCCCATAGATCTCCGCCGTCGGCATCTTAATCTCCCTGGAGATGACCTCGATGGCCTCCTTCGGGACATACCCGAAGGCGTGCTGCACGGCCTGGAGAACCGGGATCAGGAACCCTCTGCGTCCACGCCACGGTTCCAGGATCTGCATTGTTTTCTCTGAAACCTCGCTGACCGCTGTGACCAAAAAAACCTCCCCCTTCCCGCACGATGAGTGAATCGTTTTACAGGAAAAAAATGCCGTCTGAATCATCCATCCCTGACCGAACAATGTTACTAGGGTAACAAAAGCCTCCGAACCATGCAATCCATCCAAAGTGTTATCTTTAAATTATTTTGTAACACGCTTTTCCGTTTCATTGATTGTCAATATTGGGATTTCGCTGAAGCTACCGTATAATAAAAATCGTTCAGGGTCAGAAGAATGCCTGTTCTGCAAGACGGGGGGGTCGATCTTGAGGGCCGTTGTGATTCATGCGCATTTTTACCAGCCCGCCCGCGAAGATCCCTGGCTCGGTACGGTTCCTCCCGAGCCGTCTGCTTCACCCTGGAGAGACTGGAACCACCGGATTTCCGCTGAATGCTACGCCCCCAACGCCTCCGCCCGGCTGCTCGGGGAAGACGGCAGGGTCTGGAGGATCGTGAACAATTACCGAAGCCTGAGCTTCAATGTGGGTCCAACTCTGCATGCCTGGCTGGCCCTCCATCAGCCGGAGGTCGAAGCCCGAATCCGTGATTCCGACCGGGGAAATGCCATCGCCCAGGCATACCATCACATCATCCTCCCGCTGGCGCCGGACCGGGATATCAACACTCAGGTTCTTTGGGGAGCCGAGGATTTCCGCTTTCGTTTCGGGAGGCCCCCCGCGGGGATGTGGCTCCCGGAGATGGCTGTTGACCTTCGTACGCTTGACGAAATGGCGAAAGTCGGGATCCAGTTCGTTCTACTGTCTCCGCACCAGTGCGCTGCCGTGCGGCCTCCGGACGGAACGTGGAGAGACACCCCGAAAGGGGCCCGGCTAGACGCCACCAGGCCTTACCGGGTCGAGCTGCCCTCGGGCAGGACGATCGCGGTGTTTTTCCACCAGGAATCCCTGTCCCGAGAAATGGCCTTCGGAACCCTCCTGGACAACGGAGACCGCCTCGCGGAAAGCCTGCTGAAAAATCTACCGGATGATGGGGAGGACCGGATCCTGGTTGTGGCGACGGACGGGGAGACTTTCGGCCACCATCACCGATTCGGAGAAATGGCCCTGGCAAGGGCGTTTGAGGTCCTTTCGAAGATTCCCGGGATCCACCTTGAAAGCCCTGGGGCCTTTCTGAAGAGCTCTCCCCCGGCATGGGAAGCCCGGATTCACGAAAACACTTCCTGGTCCTGTCCTCACGGCGTCGAGCGCTGGAAGTTCGACTGCGGCTGCAGGACCGGCGGAGAACCCGGATGGCACCAGCGCTGGAGAGAACCGCTGAGAAAGGCGCTCGACAGGCTCCGGGATGCTCTGGACGAACGGTTTGAAAAAGAATGCGGCCGTCTTGCCCTGGACCCCTGGGATTTGCGGAACCGTTCAGTCGTGCTTTCTTTCGGGGCTGAACCGGCAAAACAGTGGATCCGGGAAAACCTGCGGAATCTCGCCGACGCAGACCGGAAGGTCCTGCTTTGCCTTCTCGAGAGCCAGAGGCTCCGCATGGCCATGTACACCTCCTGCGCCTGGTTTTTCAACGACGTGGCGGGGCTTGAGACCCGCCTGGTCCTTGGATTTGCACTCCGCGCCCTGGAACTGGGAGCCGGCGGACTGGAAAGCGCGATTGGGAAACGCTTCCTTGAAGACCTCGCTGCCGCCCGGGGCAACCGCCAGGATCTTCCAGACGGGAAAGCCGTCCTTGAAAAGGCGGTCCTGCCCAAGAGCAGACGAATGGAGGACATCGCCGCATCCTCGGCCATCCTGGGACAGGAAGGGGCCTTTTTCGCCTATGACGTCTCCCGGACCGAACAGGTGCTGAAAGGCGGGGAACTCTCCCTGCGCCTCGGGGATATGGCAGTGACCGACCGCCGAACCGGCATGTCCTGGAAGGGATCCCACGCCGTCCTCTCAGCGGGAGGGCTCGATGACACCTGCCGGCTTTCCCCGAACGGGAGCAATGACCGGGAAGCCCTCAGGCAGAAGTTTTTCCGCGGTTCACTCGAACAACTTACGGAATTTCTCGAACGGGCCTTTCCCCTTGGCCCCTGGGGAATCGACTCCCTGCCTCCCGAACAGCGGGATGACCTGGCCAGGGCTCGATCAAGGAAAGCAGAACTGAATTGCCTTCGAAAAGCGATGGAAATCGTGGACGACCACCGCAGGCTGATCGTCCAGCTGAATGCCATCGGCGCACCCCTTCCGCCTTTTCTGGCCAGCGCGGCTTCCTTTTCCGTTCAGGAAACGCTGGACGAAACCGTCAGGAACGCGCCGGACGCGCTGGAGCTTCTGCAGGCCGACTCCCTGCTGGAGAGCATCCTTGAGGACGCCCATTCCATGGGGCTCAAACCCGAACTGTCCCTGCTCGCCCCCAGGCTTGTCGATGAACTCGCGCGGCTCTTCCGGGAAGCGGCAAAAGGCGGCATCCTGGAACCCCTGAAAAAGGCCTTGAAGGCAATCGAGCGGGCCGACAGTCTGTCGATCGAGCTGCCCCTGCCCCCCCTGCAGGAAAGCTTCTGGGAAGTGCTTGCCCGGAAGGATTTCCCTGGCTCTCCCGTCCTGGACGAACTGGCCGGACGGCTGGGTTTTTCCGCCCAGCGCTGATCTGCTTCAAGGAGGATGGATCATGACTTTGATGAATTACGGGAAATCGATCGGGCATTCGCTTAGGAAAATGATGGAAACGGACCCCTCGTTTCGGACGGTGGCCTACTTTTCCATGGAAATCGGGCTTCGTCCGGAACTTCCAACCTATTCGGGAGGACTTGGGATCCTCGCGGGCGATATTCTCAAGGGTGCCGCGGATTTGGGAGTCCCCATGGCCGGCATTACGCTTCTCTACCGGAAAGGCTACTTCCGTCAGACGATCGACGAAGAAGGCTGGCAGCACGAATCCCCGGAGGAATGGAAACCGGAGCAGGCGCTTCATCTTCTGCCGAACGAGGTGAGCGTCCAGATTTCCAGCCGGACGGTCAAAATCCGGGCCTGGATGACCGAGCTGGTAGGGGCTTCCGGTTTTCCCGTGCCGGTGTATTTCCTCGATACCGATTTCGAGGAGAACCACCCGGACGACCGCCCCCTCACCGCCGTCCTCTACGGGGGCGACCAGCGGTACCGGCTGGCGCAGGAAGTCATCCTCGGCATCGGCGGCCTTCGGATGCTCCGGGACCTGGGGTACCGCCGCCTCGAGACCTTTCACCTGAACGAGGGACACGCGGGATTTCTGACGCTGGAGCTCCTGCGCGAACAAGGCTACGAGGACCTGGAGAAAATCAGAAACCAGGTGGTCTTCACGACCCACACGCCGGTTTCCGCGGGTCACGACCATTTTTCGATGGAGCTGGTCCGCGAGGTCCTTTCCCCGGTCTTCGCAGACCAGCTTCAGAAGATGATGGGCTCGGGCGGAGTCTCCATGACGGACCTTGGCTTCCGGCTCAGCCGGTTTGTCAACGGCGTCTCGCGAAAGCACGCCCAGGTCAGCAGGGAGATTTTTCATAACCCGGGAATCGAATCGATCACCAACGGGGTCCACTCCCGGACCTGGACCTGCTCCGGGTTCAGAAAGCTTTTTGACCAGGCGATCCCCGGCTGGGATGCGGATCCCTCCAGGCTGATCCAGGCCCTGTTCTTGCCGGACGAGGAGGTCTGGAAAACCCACCAGGCGGCCAAAATGAGGCTGCTGGCGAGAGTGCTCGAAGAAACCGGTATCGAGCTGGACCCGGACCTTCTTACGATCGGGTTCGGCCGCAGGGCGGCGGCCTATAAGCGTGCGGATTTGATCTTCCAGGACATGGAGAAGCTGACGAATATCTGCTCGGGCAGGGCCCAGTTCGTGTTTTCGGGCAAAGCCCATCCCCGGGACGAGGAAGGGAAACGGGTCCTTCAGCGGGTGATCCGGGCTGCCCGAAAGCTGGCCCCGGCCCTGAAGGTCGTTTTTCTTCCCAACTACAACATGGAAATCGCCTCCCTCATGACAAGCGGAGTCGACGTCTGGCTCAACACGCCGGTCCGGCCCAGGGAAGCCTCCGGTACCAGCGGGATGAAGTGCGCCCACAATGGGGTCCTGAACTTTTCCGTCCTGGACGGCTGGTGGATCGAAGGCTGCCTGGAGGATGTGACCGGATGGTCGATCGGTCCCATCCCCCTTCCGGGCACCGAAGACGACCGATCCGAAGAGGATGTCCGCGATTTCTACTCAAAGCTCGAGCGCCGCGTCATCCCGACCTTCGAGAAGGACCGCAGCCGCTGGGTCTGGATGATGAAGAACGCCATCGCGCTGAATGCCAGCGTCTTCAACACTCACCGGCTGGTGAGGGAATACTGCCAGAAGGCCTACGGCATCGCCTTCAGAGGTCTCTAGATCGTTGAAAGAGGGTGTGGTCACCCTGATGGAAAAACCACTCTTCATGCCGATCAGGCCGCGGGTCCTCCACGTGGCCTCGGAAATGGCCCCTTTGGCAAAAATGGGCGGGCTGGGGGACGTGGTCCAGGCCCTGCCGAAAGCGCTCAGGAAACTGGGGCTGGATTGCCGTGTCCTTCTGCCGGCTTATCCCTGCGTGCTCGGGAATGTCGAAAAGAACCGGCTGCCCCTGAAGCGCCTCCGAGCTTCAGTCCACGTGGCACTCGAATGGCGCGTCTACTCCGCCCGCATCCTGAAGACGGAGCTTGACGGCGTTTTGATTTACCTGCTGGAGCAGCCCGAGCTTTTCTCGAACCCCTCCATCTACCCGATGGACCTGGACGAATCCTCCGCCCTGCCTTTCGCGTTTCTGAGCCTGGCGGCCCTCGAGCTGGCCACCGCATCCCGCTGGCACCCCCAGATCTTTCACGTCCACGACTGGCCGACCGCCATGCTCCCCGTGGCCCTGCGCTGGCATCGGCATTACCGAAAGATAGCGCCTGCCGTGGACACCGTTCTGACCCTGCACAACCTGGCGCATCAAGGGATCCTTCCGCAGGAGGCGCTGGCGGGTTACGGCCTCGATCCCTCCTCTTTCGGCATGGACGGCCTGGAGTTTTACGGCCAGGTAAACCTCCTGAAGGGGGGCATTCTCACTGCAGACGCACTTACCACGGTTAGTCCGCGCTACTCCTGGGAAATCCAGACGCCGGACGGAGGGATGGGGCTCGACGGAGTCCTGGCCTCCCAGAAGAAGAAACTTCGCGGAATCCTGAACGGAATCGACACGGAAACCTGGGACCCGGCAACGGACCCGGCACTGCCGGCCCATTACCGGATCGGCAGCATGAAGGGAAAAGAAATCTGCCGGAAGGCGCTCCTGCGGCGGCTGGGCTGGGAAGACGACGGATCTCCCCTGCTTTTGTGGGTCGGCCGCCTCGTGGAACAGAAAGGCATCGACCTCCTGCTTGCCTCGGTGCAGGGCCTGGTCAGCCTGGGATGCCGGGTCCTCGCCGTGGGTAGCGGGCACACGGTGTACGAGGAGGGGATCCGGAAAGCGGCGGAGAGGTTCGACGGCAAGGTTTGGTCCTACGTCGGGTATAACGAGGAAATCGCCCGGCTGGCCTATGCGGGGTCGGATATCCTTGTCATGCCTTCCCTCTTTGAGCCGTGTGGTCTTTCCCAGCTCATCGCCCTGCGGTACGGAACGGTCCCCGTGGCGAGGGCCGTGGGAGGCCTTGCCGACACGATCATCGATGCGGACGGTTCACAGAAAGGATACGGCTTCCTGTTTTCCGACTATACTGCTGATGAGCTGGTTCACGCGGTTGAAAGGGCGGTAACCGCCTACTCGGACCGCAGGCGGTGGGAAAGGCTCGTTGCCCGGGGAATGGCCCTGGACTTTTCCTGGAAATCGTCTGCGCTGGCCTATGCAAAGCTCTACCTGGAACTTCTGGGAGTGGAAGTTTCAGATCTGAAGGAATCCTAAGGGGGGAGCCTCATGATCTACGGGAAATACGGTCGCGTCCTGGGCATCGTCCTGGCTGGAGGAAAAGGCGAACGCCTCATGCCCCTCACCAAGTACCGCGCCAAGCCTGCCGTTCCCTTCGGGGCGAAGTACCGGATCGTCGACTTCGCCCTGTCGAACATGGTCAACAGCGGGCTTTTCTCCATCTACGTCCTGGTCCAGTTCAAGAGCCAGTCCCTGAACGAGCACATCGATCGCGGCTGGCAATTTGGCGGGGCCCTCCGGGGACGGGATTTCTTCGTAACGAACGTTCCCGCCCAGATGTGGACAGGCGACCACTGGTACGCCGGTACGGCGGACGCCGTTTTCCAGAACCTCCACCTGATTACCCTTTTCGATGCAGACCGGGTCTGCATCTTTGCGGCAGACCACATCTACAAGATGGACGTCGAGCAGATGCTGGCCTACCATCTCGACAACAAAGCGGACCTGACTGTCGCGGCCAACGTCGTTCCGAAAGCGGAAGCCTGGCAATTCGGGTGCATCGACACGGACAAGGACGGAGTGGTTACCGGTTTCCTGGAGAAGCCCTCCAACCCTCCCGAAATCCCGGGAAAGCCCGGATGGAGCTATGTTTCCATGGGTAATTACATTTTCGAACGGGAGCTTCTCGAACAGGCCCTGATCGAAGATTCCAGGAACCCCGCCAGCAGCCACGACTTCGGCCGGGACGTCCTGCCCTCTCTTTTCAAGAGGACTCGTGTCATGGCTTACGACTTCTCCACGAACGTGCTCCCCGGCAAGGACCGCCCCTACTGGCGGGATGTCGGAACGATCAAGGCATACTGGCAGACCCACATGGACCTTCTCCAGCATCCGTCCGACCTGACCTTCTACAATCCCCACTGGCCGGTCCGCACTTCCTCGTACGCGGATCCCCCTTCTTTCACGTACCCGGACAAGGGGATGGGATGCTCGGCGGAAGGGACCCTTCGGGCGGAAGGAAGCCGGATCCTGGGCGCGGTCGTTCACCGCTGCGTCCTTTTCCGAAACTGTGAAATCCAGGCCGGCTCTGTCATCGAAGAAAGCCTGATCGGACACGGGGTGGTCATCGGAGAGGGATGCAAGATCCGGCACGCGATCATCGACGCGAACAACGTGATTCCCCCGAACACCGTCATCGGGTACAATCGCGATGTCGACGCGGAGCGGTATTTCCTCGACGCCGAATCAGGCATCACCATCGTGCCCATGCCCGAGGTCAAGCTACGCTCGGAGCCGCAGCGGCTTTTCGGCCTGGCCTAGCAAGCCTTGGCAACCGGGAAAAAATAGGGAGGTTCTTTGTGAATACGGATCAAACACTGCGGAAAAAGGTTACGAAATGGCTGGAAGAGGCCTACGAAACGGATGACGACCGGACCTGCGAAGCCCTGGCCCGAAACGTCCTTTCCGTTTCCCCAGACAACCCTGAAGCCCTGCTTCTTCTGGCCGAAGTTTTCCAGGGGGATGAGCAGGAATACCAGGAGCGTCTGCGTCATGTCCTCGAAGTCCTCCGCCGCCCTGAGGCGGATTGGCGCGGTCTTCTCTCGGAAGGCTGCCTTCCGGAATGGCTGAAGGCCGCTTCCCTGCAGCGTTTGGCATTTTCGCTGCTTGGAAACGAGAACAGCAGCGAGGAGGAGTTGTCCGAAGCCCTTTCTCTTTCCGGGGAACTGGTGGATCTCGACCCGGAAGGACAGACGCTCGGGCGCCTTCTCCGCTACGGGGCCCTGCTGCGCCTGGGCCGTTACCGGGAAGCCCTGAAGGAATCGATGGCGGATCAGACGGATTCCCCCGAAAGGGCCTACACAAAGGCCCTGGCAAGTTTCCGGCTTTCCGGCCCCTGTAAGGAGGCCTACCAGGCTCTATGTTCAGCGATCCGGCTTGACCCGGACCTCCCCTTCCTGATGACCGGGATCTGGGAAATGGACGACGAGTACTCCGAAGATACCGACAGGGACCGCGCCATGGCTCTCGTTTTCGGCCCCCTGCTTGAACAGGATGAACAGACGGCGGCCTGGTTCAATACACCGTTTCTTCTCTTCGGTTTCCTGACGGACCGGCTGCCGGAAGAGATGGCCCAGTCCCTCGAACCCCAGCTCGAGGAAGCAGGAATGGCCGACATGCTGAAGATGGCCCAGGGGCAGCTCGAAGCCCTCCTCCAGCAGGATGCCGAACAGGATCCGGACAAAATCGACGATCTGGCAGCAGATATTCTTGCGCAGATCGGGGATTTCTAGCCCTAAGGGTTCGCCAGGGGCGAAAGCCGGTCACCCGGCTTTCGCCCCTGGTGCTTTCCTATAACCAGGGCCACTTTACGGCAACACCGAACCAGCCCCAGAGGGAGGGACCGTAAAGCAAGGAGAGAAATGCGCCGAACGCGAGAAAAGGCCCGAGGGGAATCGGATCTTTCCTTTTGACGAACCCGAGGACGAGAAGCCCGAGAGCCACGATCCCGCCGACGATGAATCCCAGGTAGAGGGCCACCAGCGTCAATTGCCACCCGAGAGCCGCACCGGTTCCCGCCATAAGCCAGGCATCCCCCCAACCCATCCCGCCCCTGGAAACAAGGATGATGACGATGATCACCCCGGCTCCGGCCAGGGCTCCCAGGAAGCCGTCGAAGAGGGCACTGAGCCCTCCCCCCAGGCGAAGAAGCATCCCGGCTCCCCCGAGGACCAGGGCAAAGGCATCGTATATATAACCGCTGTACAGGTCCGTCATGGCGTTCAGAAGCAGGAGGAACCCGGTGATGACGGCAAACAACCCGGCGAAGCTCAGCCCCCAGCGCCAGGACAGGAATCCCCCGATCGCCGCCCCGGCGCATTCTGCCAGGAAGTAGCGGATGGGGATCTTTTCGCCGCAGGTCCTGCACCTGCCCCGGAGGAGAATCCAGGAAACCAGCGGGACCAGTTCGACGGGTTCCAGCTCTCTCCCGCAGGAGAAACAGCGGGAACGCTCTTTCCCCCACCAGGGTTTCTCCTCAACCGTCCGCAGAGCGACGACGTTAAGGAAGGACCCCATGCAGGCACCGAGCACGACCGAAAAAATGACCGCAACAATTTCCCGCAAAATCAACTTCCCCTTCTTTTTTTCGTCATCTTAACACACACCCTTTTTTCCCGAAGAAACACCTTGATAAGCATCTTGCTCTTCACTATACTGATGTAAGAATGAGATGGAATGGACAAGCAGATTCCTGACCGAAAGGGGGGTGCTGGCAATGCCCAAGAAAATTCTGGTTGCCGTTGACCTGAGCGAACTGGGGGAAAGGGTCGTTTCCTACGGCCATTCCCTGGCCCACAGGCTGGGAGTTGAGGCCACGTTCATCCATATCCTCCCCCAGCCGTACCTCTGGAGGGGGTATGAACCCTGGGTGCCTCCGGACATCGACTCGGAAGTCCGCGAAATCGCGGAAAAAAAGATTCATTATTTCATCCGGAAAGCGGAGAAAGGGTTGGGGCTGGAAAGTCATGAGCACAACATCGTGATCGAGGAGGGCGACCCGGCCGACTCGGTGATCCGGTTTGCCAGAGAGGGAGGGTATAACCTGATCGTCGTCGGCTACCGGGGGCACAGCACCCTGGAGTATCTTGTCGTTGGAAGCACTGCAGCGAAGGTCGCCCGCTACGCCCCCTGTTCCGTTCTGATCTACCGTCCCGGTTTCGAGCCGTTCTGAGTCTTCCCCCGAATACGGAAATCGGCGGGGCCTTCAGGGCCCCGCCGATTCCTCACTTTCCGGGGGAATCTAGATGATCAGCTTGCTCCCGGGCTTTTTCCCGCTCATCCGGTCGATCTGCTGAAGGACCGAGGACGGCGCCACTTCGATGCGGGATTTCTGCGCCTGTGCCTCCTGCATGGCCAGCTCCCGCATCTTCTTGTCGTACTCTTCCATGCTTTTCCTGATCGCGGCCACGTCTCCGCGAATCCAGAGGAGGATGCTTTCGGCCATCGTTTTCAGGTTTTCCTCGGAAGGAACCTCGGGGATCAGGCCGAGATCCTTCAAAATCCGATGCTCTTCCCTGACCGAATCGACAACGTCCTGGTCGGTCAGAAGCCCCTTCCGGTAAAGCACGCGGGCCAGGATGTTGAACCTGGTCTTCTGGTTTTCGTCCGAAAAAGACAGGCTGTCCACCCTCGCAATGAGCATGGAAAGCAGTTCCTCGAGATTGATCTGCATCGGCATCGCCATTTTCAGTTTGCCTCCTCAAAAGGGTGAATGGAGAATCGACTCATTCTAGCACAACCGCTCTTCGGAATCGGGCAAAAACAGGCTGGCGGCCCCGATCACCGCCGCGGCCTTTCCCAGCCTGGCGATCCGAAGATCCAGCAAGGATCGGTAAGGGTCTCCGAGGTGCCGTTTCACGATGGGTTCCAGGGCCTCCACAAACCCGGCTGCGGGCCCCAGCCCCCCTCCGAGGACAACCGCCTCCGGGTCCAGGATATGCACCAGTGAAGCGACGGAGGCCCCGAGGGCTTCCAGGGCATCCCGCCAGATGGGTTCGACCCGGGGATCCTCGCGCTGTTCCCAGAGACTTTTCAAATCGGGCTTGATCCCGGCTTCCTTCGCGCGCCTTTCGATCCCGTCAGCCCCCGCCACCGTTTCCAGGTGTCCCAGGCCGCCGCATCCGCAAGGGTTCGTACCTCCGATGACCAGGTGCCCGGGTTCTCCCGCCATGCCGTGGCCTCCCCGGAGGAGTCTGCCGCCGATGACGATCCCCCCGCCAATCCCCGTTCCCAGGGTCAGGACGATGTAATGCTTCAAACCGCAGGCGGCGCCCAGGAGTCCTTCCCCGATTGCGGTGCAGTTGGCGTCGTTTTCCATCCGGACGGGGATCCCGAGCGATTTTTCCAGCAGATAACGCAGGGGCAACCCTTCCCATCCTGGAAAATTGGGAGACCGGAGCACTTTTTCCCTCTCCAGGTCCAGCATGCCCGGAACCCCGATCCCAATTCCGTCGACCCTGATTCCCGAGGCCATCTCGTCGATTCGTTCCCTCAGGGCGGCGGAAACCGCTTCGGCGGTTCGGGAGCGGGGGGTTTCGTATTCGCGCAGGGAAAGCACCGAACCGTCCCTGACGAAGCCGAGCGCGAAGGAGTGCCCGCCCAGGTCCACCCCCAGGATCATGGCCTAGCTCCTTTCGTGAGCCGCCAGGTCGAGCGCCGCGCAGAGCCAGCGCCGGACATCCAGCAGATCACTGGATTCGTACCGGAGGGTCCGGCCGCTCAGGCGGTAGGATCCGGGAGCAAAAGCGGCAGCATCCGCCAGGATCGTCCGCTGGAAGGTCAGATCCATCACGAAGGGCGCCTGGAGAACCAGCTTCGGAGAAAGTCCTTCCGACGCCTTTTGGACCGCTTTCCGGGCCGCCTCCCGAAGAAGGGCGGCGGTTTCCGAAGGCGAAAGGAGCTCGGCGGAATGGCGTCCGTGCCCCTCCTTGACCCCGCAGGTCACGAGACCCTCCCCCAGAAGGCTTTCCGCTTCCCAGCAGGCGGCAAGATCCCCTGTCACCAGTGCCACCGGGACTCCGAGGAATCCGCACAAAGCGGCGTTGATTCCCGTTTCCCCGACCCGCATGCCGTTCAGCCGGATCTCATAGACGGTGCTGCCCGAGAGGGTGTGGTCCAGCACGGCTTTCTCCGTTCCCGCCATGGCGTGGGTGCAGAGGAAGAAGGCCGCGTCGCAACCCTGGACTCCTTCCACCATGCTGAGCGGTTTCGGGTACCCGCTGATGAGCCGGACACCCGGCGGCAGGTCCCGGAGGTCAAGGTTGGTCATGTCCCAATGACTGTCGTTCACCAGGATATCCCTGACCCCTTCTTCCTCGAGGCCTTTCAGGACGGCCTCAAGATCATGGGCCTGCATCGCCCTTCCAAAGGGGTACTCCGGGGAATTCGGCCTGACCTGTTCCGGTGAAACGATTCCAGTGGCGCCTTCCATGTCGAGGCTAACATAGATTTTCATCTCAGGTTCTCCTTCCATTTCCGGATCAGGTCCGGGTCTTTCTGGAGCCCCCTGCCGATACCGACCAGATCGCACGCCCCGCTTTCGACCAGGCGGCGAGCCGTCTCCAGTTTGCGGATCCCGCCGGTGCAGGTTACCGGGACCTTCGGCGCAGCTTCCCGGGCAGCACGGGCCCAATCGGCGAAATAGGCCTCTCCGGGCGCATCGTATCCGCACAGGTTGCCTGAGATGTCCAGGTGATCGATCCCCAGGCCGGCGAGTTCCCTGGCCACCCAGAGCCCTTCCTCCAGCGTGAGCCCCTCGGGGGGGTCCTTCGGGAAGGAATCCGAAAGCCCCAGCCTCACGGAAAGGACGCCCTCGCCGCCGATCGCCGGCCGGAGGGCTTCCACAATCTCGAGGAGAAGGCGGGCCCGATTCGCGATCTTTCCACCGTAGGCATCTCTCCGCAGGTTCGTGATGGGGCTGAGGAACTGCCCCAGCAGGTACCCGTGACAGGCATGGACCTGGACCCCGGGATATCCGGCCGAAATCGCCCTTTTCCCGGCCGCGGCAAAGGATTCGATCACTGAGTGAATTTCTTCAGCGTCCATTTCTTTCGGCCTAACCGGGTAGGGACAGGCGGGGTGTTTGACCTCCGAGGGTGCTGAAACGGGATATTTCTCCGCGAGAAGGGCTTCATCCCGGATCTGGCTGCCCGCGTGGTTGATCTGGACAAAAGCCGGACACCCGGCTTCCCGGAAGAGTGCAGCCATGGGCCGGTTTGCCTTTTCGGAAGCCTCCGAATCCAGCCTGAACTGGGCCACCCGGGCCCTGCCCTTCCGGCTGACGGCATGATGCTCCACCACGACAAGATCCGCTCCGCAACGGGCAAGACGCCCGTAGATTTCCAGGCTTCTCGGGGTCGGCCCTCCCTCCGGATCGGCAGACGCAGTCGCGATCGGAGCTGCAGCGATCCGGCCTTCAAGCCGGATCCCGCGGATTTCGAGAGGGTCATTCAGGCTGACGGCTTTCACGTTTTTTCCCTCCTCCCAGGATGGGGGTATTTCGCCCCGGGGCGGTTCAAGGCGTATTCTAGCACCAGCTTGAGGGTTTCCCGGTTCTTCCGCTTTACGGGAAGGACTACCCCTCCCGCCGGTAATCGTCGTCCAGCCTCACGATATCGTCCTCGCCGACGTATTCCCCGTTCTGGACCTCGATGATCTCCAGGGGAACCTTGCCGGGGTTGGAAAGCCGGTGGGGAGTTCCTTTCGGCACATAGCAGCTTTGCCCCTCGTAAACCAGCTTTTCCGATCCATCCAGACCCACCAGGGCCGTCCCCCTGACGACGACCCAGTGCTCGCTGCGATGGTGATGATACTGCAGGCTCAGCCTTGCGCCCGGCTCGACGACGATCCGCTTGATCCGGTACCGGGAACCCTGTCCAAGGGTCTGGTAGGTTCCCCAGGGGCGGGCATTGACCGGGGCCTCCACGGCTTCCCGACGCCCCTCCTCTTTCAGGGCCCTGACCACCTCGCGCACTTTCTGGGAACTGCCCCGGGGCGCGATGAACAGGGCGTCGGGGGTGTCGACCACCAGCATGTCGCGCAGGTCCACCCCGAAAACGAGGCGGTGGTTCCCGTACAGAAGGTTGCCCTGCCCCCCCATGAGGCGGACGTCTCCCTTGAGAGCATTCCCGTTCTCGTCCGCAGGCAGGGCCTCGTATACCGAGTCCCAGCTCCCGACGTCCGACCATCCGGCTTCAAGGGGAACGGCGGCGACCCTGTCCGTCTTTTCCATCACGGCGTAGTCGATGGAAATGGAGGGAAGGCTTTCGAACGAATCCAGGAGCGGCTGGAGCCCCTCCTCGCAGAGGGCCCCCACCTCGGGGATATGACGCTTGAGATCTGCCGCCATCCTTCCGAGGCGGAAGCAGAACATGCCCCCGTTCCAGAAATGGCGGCCGCTTTCTGCGTACTCGCGCGCCTTTTCGGGGGAGGGTTTCTCGACAAAGCGGCACACTGGCCGGACACCCGCCGGATCCAGGGCCGGGCCGCATTCCATGTATCCGTAGCCGGTCTGCGGACGGTCCGGCTTGATCCCGAAGGTGACGAGAAGATCCTTCTCGGCTGCCTGCGCTGCCGCGTGGACCGCCCTCCGGAAGGCCTCTTCATCCCGGATGACGTGGTCGCTGGGACAGACAAGGACAATGTCGTCTTCCGAAGCCGAAGCGTTCTCCCTCAGCGCGGCCAGTCCCAGGGCGATGGCAGGGCAGGTGTTCCGGCCCACCGGTTCGATGAGAACGGGGTCTGCTTCCCCCTGCCGGGGAAGGACCTCTCGGACCTGGTGGCGGACCAGCGCCTGCCATTCACGGCCCGCGATCACCCGGACAAACCGGTCTGAAGCCAGGGGAACCAGGCGAAGGACCGTTTCCTGAAGCAGGGTCCTTTCTCCGATCAGGGGAAGGAACTGCTTCGGCAGCTCTTCCCTCGACAAGGGCCAGAGGCGCGTTCCGCTTCCGCCGGCCAGGATCAGGACGTGGATCTTCGGCACAAAAGCCCCTCCCTCCTAGACGTTGAAACGGATCTCCAGGATATCCCCGTCTTTGACCGGGTATTCTTTCCCCTCGAGCCGGAGGACCCCCGCTTCCCGGCAAGCCGCGAAGCTGCCCCCGTGCCGCATGAATTCCTCGTAGTTGACCACCTGGGCCCGGATGAACCCCCGGGCAAGGTCCGAATGGATCGTTCCAGCGGCATCAACCGCCGTCGCGCGGCCCTTCAGGGTCCAGGCCCTGACCTCGTCGGGTCCCACCGTGAAGAAGGAAAGCAAGCCCAGCAAACGGTAGGCTCCAGAGATCAGCCGTTTCCGCCCCGTTTCCGCAACGTGAAGCTCGGCCATGAACTCCGCCTGCTCGTCCGGTGACAGGGCGGACATTTCCATCTCCATGCGGCCGTAGACTTTCACCAGGGGCATGCCGCGGCTCTCGCAGAGGGCCGCCAGTTCTTCATACCCGGGGATGGAATCGTCCGTCACCTGGGTTTCGTCAAGGTTTAAAACCACGAGTTCGGGCTTCAGGGAAACGAACGTAAAGCCCCGAAGAAGCCGGAGCTGGTCTTCGTCCAGGGGGAGGTCCCTCAGCGGGCGCTCTTCCAGGAGGTGTTCCTGGCACCGTTTCAGGAGATCCGCCTCGAGCTGTTCTTCCGGGAGGAGGCGTTTCTTGGCCGAGAGGCGGCTGAGGCGGGTTTCGGTCAACCCGAGATCCCGGAGGATCAGCTCCGTTTCGACGATCTTCCAGTCCCTGAGGGGATCCAGGGTTTCCTCGGGATGGGGGACCTCCGGGTTGTCGAAGGCCCGGAGCACGTGAATGAGCGCATCCGCTTCCGCCACGAAGGACAGAAAGGCATTTCCGAGACCGGCTCCCCGCGAGGCGTCCCTGGAAAGACCCGCCAGGTCGACGAATTCAACCATCGCGGGTGTCCGTTTTTTCGGCTTGAAGATCTCCGTCAGTTTATCGATCCGTTCGTCGGGCACCTCCACGATGGCCCTGTTCGGGTCCGTTTTGCCTCCCGCATACGGCTTCACCTCGGCCCCGGACCCGGTGATGACATTGAAAATGGTCGTCTTGCCGCTCAAGGGCAGGCCGATGATCCCACAACCCAGCATCTCGATTCCTCCTCGTTCAGGTTCAAGAACAAAACGGGGGCACTGCCCCGCATCATTATAGCGGGATGACGCCGATCCGTTATGATTGTAAAAGAAGGGGGTGTTCCGATTGAAAAGACTGCAGCGTTTTTTGTTCGTCTGCCTGCTGGCCACATGGACCTCCCCGGCCGCCGGGCAGGAAGCCGCCGTCCGAACGGCCGACGTCTATCCTCAGGGGGCCTGGGTCACCCTCGAGGCTCCTGCGCACCCGGAGATGGAGGTCGATCTGCCCCTGTCCTTCGAGGAGGATTCTCTCCGCGTGACGGGAGAAAGGACCCGGATCCTTTCGGTGGACACCTCCAGGATCCAGAGAACGGGATGGATCTTCCCCGCACTGGCGGACCTGGAGTCGAGGATCCGGAAAACCCGTTCGGAGGTCGACCGGCTCGAGGCCCGCGGGGCCTCCCTGCAGCAGACCGCGAAACATCTCCAGGACAATGTGCCTTCCAGCTGGAAGCCCCAGGACCTGGTGGCCTTCCTTGAAACCGGGGCGAAGAGAAGGGAACAGGCGGAAAGGGAAATCCGCGAGAACGCACGGGCCCTCGAAAAGGCGAAAGCCGAGCTCTCGCGCCTCGAACAGGAACTTTCGGGGAAACTTCCGCCCGAACCGGAAGCCGCCACACGGGTCCGGATCAAAACCTCCGGGGGAGGCGTCATCCGGATCCGAGCCTGGACGCAGCAGGCCTCCTGGTCAACCCGGTATTCCCTGGACCTGGCGGGCAAAACAGGGTTGGTGACGTTTAGCCAGGAAGCCGTCGTTCAGCAGAAGACGGGACTCGACTGGAACGGCGAACTTGTCCTGCACACGGTCCAGCCCCGGCGATCTCTCGTTGCGCCTCAGCTTTCGCCCCTGGTCGCCGACTTCAGGCGTCCGCAGGAGAGAAACGACGGTGTCGCGATGATGATGAAGGAAGCCGCCGCTCCGGAGAAGGTCGCGGAAGAAACCCTCACCGACCTGAACCTGAAGGTACGAGGCCGGACGCCCGGTGACGGAACGTTAGCCCGGATCTTTGTGAACCGTTTTGCGTTTCCCGCCGAAACGGGTGTGGTGGCAATCCCGGCCTTGGACCGGGAAGCCTGGCTGACCGCCGAAATCAAGTCCCTGGACCGGCCTCTCCTTTCCGGGACGGCGGACCTGTACCTGGACGGAATGCCCTCCGGAAAAACCTTCATTGAAACGAGCGGCCGGGGAGAGACGCTGAAGCTTGCCTTCGGAAAGGTCCCCCTCGTCACGGCGGTGATCGAAGAAGCCGTTCCCCTGGAGGGAACGACCTGGGGAAGGGGGAAACTCGAGAAAGCCTTCACTCTTTCAGTGACCAACGGGATGGGAACCCCGACGAACGTGAGACTTCTGGACCGAGTGCCCGTCAGCGCACAGGAGAAGATCCGGATCGAGGTCCTGGCTCTGGATCCCAGGCCTTCCAGACAGGACGACCGCGGAATCCTCACCTGGGATCTGAAGCTGGCGCCGGGAGAGACCAGGAAACTGACCGTGAAATACCGCCTGACCTACCCGGCGGACCAACGGATCATTTTCCGCTGAGAGCAGCCGCTTTCAGGTCTTTCAGGGCGAGAATCCGTTCGGCAACCGAGGGATGGCTCGAGTACCAGGCAGCGTACCGGGGCTCGGACGGGGTCCAGGCGAGGCTGTCCGTCGCCAGGCGGGCAAGAGCGCCGATCATGGCGTCCGGCCCCTCCTGCTCCGCGGCGTAGCGGTCTGCCTCGAACTCCCTGCACCTGGAAGCGCTGGAAAGGAGCGGCTGAAAGAGAAGGCCGGCCATCGCCCCCCAAACAAGGTAGGCCATGACGGCGAAGGCCTCGGGCCTGCCGGGAAGTCCGAAACTCTCGGAAAATCCACCGGCCCGCCAGGCGAACCAGGCGAAAAGGACGAGAGAGGCCTGGAGGGCAAACAAGTGCAAAAGACCTGCCGGGACGTGCCTTTTTTTCCAGTGCCCGATCTCGTGGGCCACTACCGCTGCCGCTTCCCCGGGGGGAAACCGCTCTGCCAGGGTGTCGAAAAGGATGACCCTCCGGGAACGCCCTAGCCCTGCGAAAAAGGCATTCCCGTGGGTTGAACGGCGGCTTCCGTCCGCGATCTGGAGTGAAGAAGCCGAGAAACCGGTCCGCTGGAACAGGGATTCAAGCCTCGACTTTAGCGTTCCTTCCTCCAGGGGACGCAAGCGGAAGAACAGGGGAAGGACGAGGCGGGGCAAGAGGAAGGCTGCGGCAACATCAAAAACGGCGGTCCCTGAAAGGGCAAGGGGCAGGCCGCCGGGGCGGCCGAGGAGGAAAGAAGCCCCGCCCAGCAGGAAACCCGCGAGGCCCGAGGATAGCGCCGTTTTCAGGAACGCATCCCGCAGGTAGAGGCCAGGGGAAGACCGGTTGAAGCCGAACCGTGCTTCCACCCCGAAGGTCCCGTAAACGCCCCAGGGGAGTTCGACAAGGGCGAAGGCTGTCGTCAGAATGGCGCCAAGAAGAAACCCGGCTAGAAAGGGGGAGCCCGAAACGGCACCGGCCAGCCGGCAAGCGGCCTTAAGCCCGCCCGCTCCCACCGCCAGGGCGACAGCCGCGTAGCGGGTGAGCAGCAATCCCAGCGAAACCCTCAGGCGCTCGCGGGCATAGGTCACACCGCGCCACCAGCCGTACCCCTCGGGAAGGAGGGAAGCCAGTTCCGCAGGAACGTTCCGGCCGAGCCTGTTGAGCCAGCCCCATTGACCCAGGAAAAGGGCGGTTTCAACCAGGGCCCCGGCCGACAGGAAAAGCCAGAAAAGAAGAGGCCACATATTCCAGAGTCTATCACGCGAAGGAGGGGAAGATCCATGATGATGAACGAAGCGAGCCTTCTGCTGCTGTTCGATGAAAACCGACCTTGCTGGTCCGCCCGCCTGGTGGAGCTTGCCGGGGAGGACCCGGGCGGCCTCAAGGTTCTGGAAGACATGGGGCTGCTTTTGCGAGCGGGAAAAGAAGGATATGTCCTGAGCGAAAGCGGAAAGGAACGGTTCCGGGAACTGGCGAAAGAATCCTTCCTCGAGGCTTTGCCCGGGAATCCGCCGAGCGACCTGGACAAAAGCCTTTTCGCGCTGGAGGTCCTGCTTTGCCTCGACAGAGGCTTTCACAGCCCGTGGGGAAGCAAGGACGCCAGGACAAACGTGGAGCTTCCCTACTATCCGGTCCTTCCCCCCGCGTCCGGCCTGGGCGATTTGTCCTCCCTGGAGAGGCATCCCCTGGCGGTTTCCTTTTCCGCCGAATTTCTCAGGACCCCGACACCCTCCGGACAGCCCCGGGCCGATCACCTGAGAGAATGGGTTACCCAAAACAGGGCCCGGGAAGGGCGCCTTCACCTCGACATCCTTTTCCTGCACCGTTACGACTACACCTACTACATGGACGCATCCTCGCCGGCGGATCCGTTCCGCCTGATGAACACGGACCGGCTGTTGATCCGGCTGGCCGAACCGCCGGAAAACGGAAGCCAGGCCTTCCTCGAACAGGCCGCCCGGGATCTTTCTTCCCTTCGACCGTTTCTGGAATACGCCCGACGATTCCTCCTGCCCGGACGATTCGACACAGACACGCAGGAGCAGTCCTCGGTCACCTGGTGGGTCTGGACAACCCGTACCCGGGAAGAGGCCAGGAGGATCCTCCAATGGCTGTCCCCGTTCGCGGAGACTTTGATCGGCCCCTCCGCTCCGCTGGATTTCTGGATCCTGTCCCTTGAGGCCCTGGAGGGAGAGTCCCACCGGCACGAGACCTTCTTCGAGCTTTTCGAGAGCGCCGGCATCCCCGTTGCCCGAACGGCCTGACGATCGTCTATAATGGCCCCGCAGCTGCACCCGGAAAGGGAGGGAAATCCATGGGCCTGAATGTCTTCAAGCTGGGCGGACCCCTGATGTGGGTGATTGCCGCCGTATCTGTCCTGGCTTTCGCCATCGTGATTGAGCGGCTGTTTTTTTTCCGGAAAGCCTCCACTGACCCCATGGCCCTGGAAACAGCCCTCGGGAAAGCCCTCTACGAGAAAGACGAAGCCGCGGCAAAAGCGGTGGTCACGTCCGGATCCAGCTCCCTTCACCGTCTGTTCGAGGTCGCGGTCGCCCATTGGCAGACCGGGCCCGACTCCCTCGAAACCCTCATGGAACAGCAGCTCCGGAGGGAGATGTTCCGGTGGGAAAAGGGATTGGGAACGCTTGCCACGATCGCGCGCGTGGCCCCCCTGCTGGGGCTCCTCGGAACCGTCCTCGGGATGGTGTCGACCTTTCGAGGACTCCCCGCCGTGTCGGGAGCCGCTTCAGGGGCAGGGGGCGCAGGGATGACCGAACTGGCTTCCGGCATCTGGGTCGCACTCTTGACTACCGTTGCCGGCCTTTCTGTCGCCGTTCCGGTCATCCTCTGCCATACCTACCTCTCCGCCCGGGTCGACAGCGAAGAGGAAACCCTCCACCGGGGGATCGACTTCCTCGTCCGTGAGAAACTCCTCCAGGAGACCGTGCGCACGGAGGAACGGGAGGCGTCATGAACAGGAAATGGATTTTCCCGTTCCTGGCGGCCCTCCTCCTTTCCGCCTGGAGCGGAACCGCCAGGGCGGCCCACGCCGAGCGAATCGTTTCTCTCGCCCCGAGCATCACGGAAACCCTTGATGCCATCGGCCTGATGGGATCTGTCGTAGCCGTCTCTGAATACGACGACTACCCTGCGGCCGCCCGGAAACTGCCCAAAATCGGAGGGTACTCCACCCCATCGATCGAAAGGATCCTGTCCTTCCGGCCCACGCTCGTTGTCGGAGAATCGACCTTTCACACCCAGACTCTTTCCCGGCTTTCCGGGATGGGAGTCCGAACGCTCTCCCTCACTATGCACCGGTCTCTCGACCAGGTCGAACAAGCGATGAGAATCCTGGGACGCGAACTGGACAGAAAGAAAGAGGCCGACCGGGCCATCCGGAAAATCCGCTCGGAACTGGAAAGCCTTCGCCGGAGAATCCGCGCTGACCATCCCGGCAAGGTTCCCTCGGTTCTCGTGATCGTCTGGCACGATCCGCTGACCGTGGCCGGGAGAACCAACTACATCCAGGACATCCTGACGCGCCTGGGCATTCCCAATGCGGCAAACCGGATCATCTTCTCCTTCCCCCAGGTCGACCGGGAAACGGTGCTGTCCCTGGACCCGGACGTCATCGTCCTGGCCCAGGCGGAAAAGGGAATGGCCATCACCCGCGAATCCTTCCTGGCCCTCTTCCGGGGGCTGCCCCTCCGGGCAGCCGCCTCCGGCCGCGTGGTCGAAGTCCGCTCAGACGCCCTTTTCCACCCGGGCCCCCGGGTCCTGGAGGCCGCGCGGCTGCTGGCCGGGGCGCTGGACAAGGAGGGAAAACCCCGTGTCCCGTAAACGCCTGCAGCCCGACCTGGACCTGACGCCGCTGATCGATGTGCTGTTCATGCTGATCCTCTTTTTCGTGGTGACGGCTTCCCTCCTTCAGGGACAGATCTCGGTCCGGCTGCCGCAGGGGCAGGGAACCCCGATCGTGGGAAGGCCGGCCGTGATCGAAATCCTTCCCGACGGCCGGATCCGGTTTGACGGGGCCTGGGTTTCCCGGGAAGAAACCGCCGCCCTGGCCCTGGAAGCCGGCAAGGCCGGAAGAGAACTCATCCTCGCCGCAGACCGGCAAGTGCCCTACGGAAACGTCGCCTCCATCCTGGAAACCCTGAGAAAATCCGGAATCCAGGACGTGGGGCTCGGCCTTGAGGGGGGAAACACTCCTTGAAACGATGGGGAATTCCACTCCTCCTCAGCCTGGTTTTTCACGCGGCGGTCCTTTCCCTGTTCTGGAATGAGCGCTGCACGGCGTCCCCGCCGCCGCCCGTGATGAGAGCGCGGCTGGTCCTTCTTCCCCAGGCCGCCCCAGACAGGCCCAGGACGGAAGAAAGAACCCGAGAACCGGCGTCGAACCTCCGCCCGGTCCGACCGCTTCAACCTCTTTCGACCCCCGCGCAGCGGCCCGGAAAGACGGCTCCCGCTGCACCCCTGGAAAACGCGCAATCTTCCGGGAAGGCCGTTCAGGAAACAGCCATGGAAGGACTCCCGGCAGGATCCGCGGAACCAGCCTCCTTCCCCTCGGGGGAGCCTCCCGCATCGGTTCCGGAGGCCCGGGAACCGGACATCCTCGCCAGGACCAAGCCGCTTTACCCTCTGAGCTCCCGGAAAAAGGGGGAGTCGGGAACCGTGGTCCTGCTCGTCAGGCTGGACAGCAAGGGTCGCGTCCTGGAGATCTCCGTCCGTTCCACATCGGGATACCCCGCACTGGACCAGTCCGCCCTGAGAGCGGTCCGAAGCTGGAAATTCCGGCCGGAAGCCCCGGGCCTCCTGCTGGTCCCCGTTGTCTTCACGCTGGAATGAAAAGTGAGAAAGGAGCCCGGGGCATGAAAATCAAGGTACTTCCCGAGGATTTCCAGGTCAGGGAAAGACTGGACCTGAAGGCCTCTTCCGCTCCAGGAGCCTATCGCCTGTACCGGCTTTCAAAAAAGGGATGGAACACGCTGGACGCCATTGCCGCCGCCGCCCGGGCGAACAACGTCCCGCTCTCGGCCGTCGGGTACGGCGGCAAAAAGGACCGGCATGCCCTGACGGAGCAGTTCCTTTCCGTCCCTTCCCGCTACCTCCTGGATTTCGATTCAAAGAACGTTTCCGTCGTCCAGGAGGGCTTTATCGATGATTACATCTCCCCTTTCCACCTGCTGGGAAACGATTTCCGGCTCACGGTCAGGGACCTTTCCGAAGCCGAGGCCCGTTCACTCGAGAGCGGGCTGGAGCGGGTCTCACGGTGGGGGTTCGCCAACTACTTCGACGACCAGCGGTTTGGAGGAGTCTCCGAAGGGGCCTTCCTCGCCGAAAGGCTCATCCGCGGGGAGTACTCGGGGGCCCTGCAGCTTTTCTTCTGCGCGATCCACCCGGAAGACCCGGCACCCCTGAAAGCCCTGAAAACGATGCGCCGCCGGGCCTGGGGAGACTGGAACTCCCTGGTCCTTATGTCCCGAACGAGGGAGGAACGGGAAATCGCCCGCCTGCTTTCCCGCGATGCCTCACGAGGCGGGCTGATCCGTGCCCTCAACGCGATCCCGAGGGAGGAACTTTCCATGGCGTTTGCGGCCTTTCAATCCTTCCTGTGGAATTTGACCCTCTCCCGCCTGGTCCTTCTTTACGGGAAGGAACCCTTCGAGGTCCCGGGAAAAGCAGGGCCCACCGTGCACTTCAAAAGCCTCGAACCGGAAGGGGCCAACCCGCTGACGAACCTCGAGATCCCCACCGAGGCCGCAAAAATCGTCCCCGCGGAACCGACGGTCCGGAAAATCATGGACGAGATTCTCCAAAGCCGGGGAATCCGCCGCCCCCAGTTCAACATGAGGGAGTTCCGGCGCACCTTCTTCAAATCCTTCCCCAGGAAAGCCGTTTCGAAGCCCGAGAACCTGGTCTTTTCGGGCTTCGAGCCGGATGAGATCTATCCCGGGAAATGGCGGGCCACCCTCGGATTTTTCCTGCCGAAAAGCTCCTACGCCACCATGTTCCTGAAAGCCGTTTCGGGAAGAAACTGAACCCCATCTTGACAGAGGATGGTGGGTCGGCTATAAGTTAGGCAGCCCTAATAATGGATGGAGATTTCGATGAAAACGACGCTAAACGCTCTTGAAGACGGAACCCGGGCGGTCATCGCCGAGATGCCCCGCGGCGAGTGCGCCCAGCGGCTGGAGGCTTTGGGGCTCTACCCCGGCAAGACGATCCGGAAGATCTCGGGCATGCCCTTCAAGGGGCCGGTGACAGTCCTGCTGGACCAGAGACAGATCGCAATCGGCCACGGGATTTCCTCGCGGCTCATCGTGGAAGTGGAAGAAACGGAACCTCCCCAGGAGGTTCGAACCTGATGTCTTCCTGCAACGGCCGCTGTTCGGAATGCAGCGGCTGCCTTTCCCGCTTTTCTTCTTTGCCCGCGGGCGGGGAGGATCGCCCGAAGCGAATCCTCCTGACGGGAAACCCGAATGTCGGAAAGAGCGCCTTCTTTTCCAGGCTGACCGGTGTTCACGCCATTTCCTCAAACTATCCCGGGACGACGGTCGGCTTCATGGAAGGAACCCTCCGGGCCGGAAAAACCTGCTACAGGCTGGTGGACGTCCCGGGGGCCTATACCCTGGAACCGACCAACGAGGCGGAAGAGATCGCCCGGAAAATGATCGAGGAAGGCGGCGACAAGGTCATCATCGTCCTGGATGCCACTGCCCTGGAAAGGAACCTCGTCCTGGCGCTCCAGGTGCTCGAACGGGGGATCCCGTCGATCGTCGCCCTGAACATGGTGGACGAGGCGAGGCACCGCGGCGTCCTGGTCGATCCGGCGGCCCTGCAGAAAGAGCTGGGAGTCCCGGTTGTCCCGACGGTTGCGGTGACAGGGCAGGGTATCCGCGAACTCGTGGCGAAGCTGGACGAGGCCGCGGTTTCACCCCTTGCCGGCATCCCCAGGGAGGAGCGCTGGCAGCGGATCGGAGAAATCGTCGGGCGGGTCCAGAAGGTCGTCCACCGTCACCACACGTGGAGAGACCGCCTGGAAGACGCAAGCGTCCACAGGTTCTGGGGCACCCTCATCGGCATCGCGGTGCTCGCCCTCAGCTACGGGATGGTCCGGCAGATCGGCGAAGGGCTCATCCGCCTGGCCCTGGACCCGTTTTTCGAACGCGTCGTCCGGCCGTTTCTCATGAAGGTCTCCGACCTCCTGGGACCGGGGTCTTTGCTCCACACCCTCCTGATCGGGACCCTGTTTGACGGACGGATCGATTTCGAGCTGAGCTTCGGGATGATCTCCACCGGGCTCTACGTAGAGTTCGTCATGGTGCTCCCGTATATCGTGGCTTTCTACGCGGTCCTCAGCTTCCTCGAGGATTCCGGCTATCTTCCCCGCCTGGCCGTTCTTTTCGACGCCTTGCTGCATCGGCTTGGAATACACGGCTACGCCGTTATCCCGACCCTCCTGGGGCTGGGGTGCAACGTGCCGGGAATCCTGGCAACCCGGGTGCTGGAATCGAGGCGCGAGCGCTTCATCGCAGCCACGCTCATCTCCGTGGCGATCCCCTGTGCCGCCCTCCAGGCAATGGTCGTGGGCGTCCTGGGAAATCTTGGCCTCCGCTACGTCCTTTTGGTCTACGGATCGCTTTTCCTTTCCTGGCTGCTTCTGGGGAGGATCCTGCACAAGATGCTCCCGGGATTCAGCCCGGAACTGATCGTCGAGATCCCCCCCTACCGGATGCCTTCGGCCAAGGCCTTCGCCATGAAGCTCTGGTTCCGGATCCGCGGCTTCCTCCTCGAGGCGACCCCCCTTGTGCTGGGCGGGATCCTGTTCGCGAACCTTCTGACCACGACGGGAATCATCGGGCTCCTTTCCCGGCTTGTCGCACCGCTTTTCAATGTCGTCCTCGGCCTTCCCGCATCAGCCGCCGGGGCCATTCTCCTGGGAATCCTGCGGAAAGACGTGGCAGTGGGGATGCTGGTTCCCCTGGGACTATCGGCCAGCCAGCTGGTCGTCGCGACGGTAACCCTCGCAATGACCTTTCCCTGCATCGCCACCTTCGTAGTCCTGTGGAAAGAGCTGGGGGCAGCGGATACCCTGAAAAGCCTGGGAATCATGCTGATCACGGCTTTTGCCGCGGGCGGGATCCTGAACGCGGCTTTCTCGTTCTTCTCCTAGACGGGGAAGGCCAGCCTCGAAAGGCCGGGCCCTGGGGCAAAGCACCACCGCACCTCAAAGACCGTTTCCAGCACGGCTTCATTCACTTCGCGGGGAGCGAAAACTCCAAGCAGGCGGCCCTCCTTCAGGAAAGCCAGCCTCGACGCGTACCGGAACGCCAGGTTCACGTCGTGCAGGGCCGCAGCAACGCCTTTCCCTTCCCGCGCCAGTTCGGCCAGCCGCTCCATCACCAGGAGGGCGTGACGGGGATCCAGGGACGCGGTGGGCTCGTCAAACAGGCAGAACCGGGTGTCCTGTGCGAGAGCCCGGGCAAGACAGGCCCGCTGTGCTTCCCCCCCGGAAAGTTCCGTCACCGGCTTTTCCCGGACCCTTTCAAGCTCCATGGCCGCCAGGGCCTCCTCCACCTTGCGCCTGTCCGTTTCTCCCGGTCGCTCGAAGGGCCCGAGCCAGCAGGATCTCCCCATGAGCACGATCTCCTCCACGCGGAACCCCTGCGTGAAGGCGAACTGCTGCGGGACATAGGCAACCTGCCTGGAAACGCTTCTTCGGTCCATCCCGGAAATCAGCCTGCCTCCAAGGCGCACCTCCCCTTCGGTCGCCCTCACGACCCCGCACAGCGCCGAGAGCAGCGTGCTTTTGCCGCTGCCGTTGGGTCCCAGAAGAGCCAGGACCTCCCCGGGGCGGATCTCGAGGGAGATCTCCCGGAGCACGGGCAGGCCCCCGTAGCCCGCGAAGACCCTGCTTGCCGACAGCATCAGGCCCGCCTCCAGAGGAGCAGGCAGAAAACCGGTCCACCGACAAGCGCCGTGATCACGCCGACCGGCAATTCGGAAAGCCCCCGGGCCGCCTGGTCCGCGACCAGCATCAGCAAGCCGCCGCCGAGGAAAGAAAGGGGCACCAGCCGGAGGTGGTTCGGACCCGCGAGGATCCGGACCAGGTGGGGAACGACCAGTCCCACGAAGCCGACAACCCCCGAAAAGGACACGAAAACGGCCGTTGCAAGGGAGGAGATCAGCAAAAGCCCCAGCCTCAGGCGCGGTTCGTTGACGCCCAGGGCCATCGCCGGGCTGCCGGAGGCCACAATATCCAGGTCCCGGTGAAGGCCGAACCCCAGCCCTCCCACCAGGATTGCCGCGGGAAGGCACCAGGCCACGCTGGTCCAGCTGGACCCGGCGAAACTGCCCATGATCCACAGGACGATCGCCGCCATCATCTGCCCCGACAGGGCCTTCAGCAGGGCGATGGCGGCACTCAGGATGCTTCCCACAACCACGCCGGCAAGGATCATCCGGGTGGGTTCCCGGAGGGCTCCCCTTCCGCCCAGCATGAAAACCACCCCGAGCGCCCCGACGCTACCGGCGAAAGCCCAGAAGGTCAGGAAGGGCCATTGAAAGGAGATTGCCGCCGCGGCCCCGAAGGCCGCCCCCGATGCCACACCCAGCGTATACGGTTCAGCCAGCGGATTCAGCAGGAGGGCCTGGAAAAGGACCCCACAGCCCGCTAGACCGGCACCCGTCGCCAGGGCGGTCAGTGCCCTGGGCAGCCGGACCTGCCAGATGACTGCCCTGGCAAGGCTTTCCGGGGAACCGTCTACCGCGCCGGTGCCGCTTGCAAGGATCCTCAGCACTTCCCGCAAGGGGATCCGGACATCCCCGGACAGAAGGGAATAGCCGAATGTCCCTGCCAGGGCAAGAACCAGAATCAGAAACACAAGAGCCGGTCGGAAACGGTCTCGGGAGGTTGCCAAGAAATCCACTCTCCTGTCAAGGGGATCCCGGCCAGTATAAAAGAAAAGGGGCGGGACGCGCATCCTGCGCGCCCGCCCCGGAATCGTCCGCTTTCAGAAGGGACCCCTTTACAGGGCGATCGAGGTGTGGACCGGGGTGTAGGCACTCCCGGCAAGGCCCGTGACGGTCGCCGTGACGTAGACCCAGCCGCCTTCCGAATCCTTCTCCCAGCAGCCCGGGGCCGCGCTCATCCCGCCGATCGGCTCCTGCCCCGCCATGTACCAGTTTCCCTTGCTGTCTTTCAACCACATGTCGTAACCTCCCTTTCCGAACTCGACAGGCCGCAGGACAAAACTTGCGGCGTCTTTCAGATCAACGCCCGCGAAGCTTCGTCTCGCTCGTCTTATTCGGCTGGTCGGGACCGTGGTGAATTTCATCCTTTACCCCCCGTTCCAAATTCTTGCGGCTTTTATACCAGAAGTCACAAAACATGTCAACAGCAGTTTATTTATATTGTATAACTAAACCAATATTGTCAGACAATTTCCTCGCTACCCTCGCAGCCCGTATCTTTGACCTGCAGTCGAGGCTGCACCAGGACTACATCCGGAAGCGCTCCCTGCCCCTTTAGAGCATTGAGGAGGAGGCGCGCGGAAAGAACTCCGGTTTCAAAGGCAGGCCAGATGAGGCGGGGAA
>JAAYVK010000051.1 GCA_012517195.1 Synergistaceae bacterium
CGGCAGTGGTGGCTTGAAGATGGAAAGGTGTTCGAGGTCCGCCCGGACGGGACCGTTAAGGCCCTGTTCTCTTTCCAGAAGCAGCGCCTGGCGCTGGCTCTCTCGCCTCAGGAAATAGACCGGGCAACCAAACGCCCGCAGGAGATGGGACTCCGGGAACTGTACCGGCACATCCGGATGGCCCAGGGGCAGGGGATCGACACGCGCCCCATGTGGGTCATCTTCCACATGCGGTTCGCCATCCCCTGGGCTGCCGTTGTCCTGGGGCTGCTGGGGACCACGATGGGGGTCCGTTCGCCGAGGGGAGGCAGGGGCGTGAGCCTGGGGCTCAGTGTCGTCGTCGTCTTCGGGTATTACGTGGTGATGTCCTTCAGCCGGGCTTTCGGGGAAGGCGGTTACCTCAACCCCGTTCTTGCCGCCTGGCTGCCGAACATCAGCTTCCTTGCCGTAGGATCCTTCCTGGCAAGAAAGGCAAACGGATGATGGAAGGAAGGTGCGCTTCGTTGACCAAAACCGCGCTCCTGGCGGGGGAGGGGCTCCTGCCCGTTGCCATTGCGCAGTCTTTGGCCTTGCGGGGAACTCCCCCGACGGTGATTGCCCTGGGAAACACGAATCCCCTCCTGGAAAGCCTCGCGGAACGGGTTCTTCCGGTTCCGCGGATTTCCATGGACGGGATCCTCCGCTTGATCGAAAGAGAGGGATGCAAACAGGTCATCCTTGCCGGGGCGGTTCCGAAACGATGGATTTTCGGTGGTGGCCCGGTGGATCCTGAAACGCTCGCATGGATCCGGACTCTTCCTTCCCGTGACGATCACGCCCTGCTGGGTTCGATCGTCGCCCTTTTCCAGTCAAGGGGACTGGAGGTTGTTCCTTACCGCCTGCTGATTCCCGAGGCGCTGGCTCCGGAAGGGACGATCGCCGGCCGAGAGCCCACGGAAGAAGAACGCGAGGAGATCCTTTACGGGATCGGTATAGCCCGAAGGCTCGTGCCGCTTTCCTTCGGCCAGTCGCTGGTGGTCAGGGCCGGGGCGGTCGTTGCGGTCGAGGCGATGGAGGGGACCGACGAAATGATCGCAAGAGCCGGCCGGATCTTCCCGGGGGGCACGGTTGTCAAGATGATGCGCCCGGACCAGGATGAAAGATTCGATGTGCCGACGGTGGGGCCCCAGACCCTGGAATGCATGGCGCAGGCAGGGCTTGCATGCCTGGCCGTCGAGGCCGGGCGGACCGTGATTTTGGACCGCGAGCGCTTCGGGCAGCTGGCGAAAGAGCACTCCATCTCCGTTACGGGTTTTTTGCCATGAAGATCTTCTTCAGCGCGGGAGAGGCTTCCGGTGATCACCTGGCCGCGTTGCTTGCAAAGGCCCTCCAGGAGGGGGTCCCGGGGATCGAATGCTGGGGGATGGGGGGACCGGAAAGCAGGAGGGCCGGCATGAGAATCGAATGGCCCTCGGAAGCGCTTCATTTGATGGGGATATGCGATGTGGCCCTTTCGATTCCCCGCCTCTGGAGACTGAAGAATGAAATCTGTCTCCGAATTGCCCAGGAACAGCCGGAGGCTCTTGTGGTGGTGGATAGCCCGGATTTTCATTTTCCGCTGCTTGCCCAGGCCCGGAGGTCCGGATATCGCGGAATGATCGTTTACCTTTCCCCTCCCCAGGTCTGGGCCTGGAGAAGCGGGAGGACCGATTTTCTCAAGTCGGTCTGCGATCTTTGCCTTCCCCTCTTCGATTTCGAGCACGAATTCCTGTCGGGAAGGGGCGTCGCTTCCGCGTGGGTGGGGCACCCGTTCGTGGATGAATTCGGAAAAACCGGCCTGCAGGCGGAACCTGAAGCTCGACGGCTGGTCGCCCTCCTGCCGGGCAGCCGGCCCGGAGAAATCCGGCGGCTTCTTCCGGTCCTGAAGGAAACAGCCCAACACCTGTCGGAACGCGGGTTCGAGCCCGTCTTTTCCATCGCTCCCGGACTCGGTGAAAAGGACCGGGAATGGCTTGCTTCAGCCCTGAAGGGCTACAGCACCAGCACCGAAACGGGTCGGTCCCTGATGGGACGGGCCGGCGGCGTTATCGGGGCCAGCGGGACCGCGGCAGTCGAAGCGATGATGCTGGACCGCTTCATGATCGTGCTCTACCGGGTGTCGCTTTCCTCCGAAATCGCTTTCCGCCTCCTGGTGAAAACCCCTTTCATTTCGATCCCCAACCGGCTGGCCGGAAAACAGGTTTACCCGGAACTGGTCCAGAAGCGGGCCAGAGCCTCGGAAATCCTGGATTCGTTTTCCGCCTACCAGAACGACGGGGAAAGAAGAAGGACGGTTCATGAAGCCCTGGCAAGGGCTAGAAGCCGGATGGGAAAACCGGGAGCTCCTGCGTTCTGGGCCCATTCCGTGCTGAGCCGGGCGGGATTGCGATGAGGCATTTCGCGGTGCTGGTCAATGGCCCGGGAGAACTCTGGGGCTGGGGCAGGCCGGTGGTGAAGGTCTTGAAGGAAACGGGGAACCGGGTCGATGTAATCCTTCTGCCGTGCCAGTACGCCAGCGGTTCGGAGGCGAGACTGGCGGAAAGGCTCGGTGCAGACTGTGTTGTTCCTTCCTCCTCGCTGGCAGGGGAACTCGCTTTCGGCAAGGCTCGTCCCAACGGGATCCTGCAGCTTGGAGGCGACCTCCTTTACGGGAGATTGCTGGCTCGGCGGTGTGGCAGCCCGCTTTTCAGCTACAGCTACGGCCCGAAAAAGGGCCTGGGGGCATGCCGGGGCATCTTTACCGCCTGCGAGGCCATGGCGGGACCGATCCGAAAGGCTGCGGCCGGAAAACCGGTCGAAGCGATCGGGGACCTGGTGGCCGACGCGCTGGAGATGGATGGAGGAGATTCCCCCTGGGAAAAGAACGGGAGTTTGCGGGTTGCCCTTTTTCCGGGAAGCCGTCCTGCAATCCGGAAAAAGGCGCTCCCTTTCATGAGCGAGTTTCTCGCATCGGCCCGAAAGCGCCTGCCGCAGGCTGAATGGGGGGTTCTCCTTTCGCCCTTTTGCGATCCCGGGGAGGCAAGGGATTGGAAAGAGGCGGGTTTCACGGTTTCCCTTGCGGGGACAGGCGTGGCCCTTCGGGACGCGGATGCGGCCCTGACGCAGCCTGGGACGAACACCCTCGAGCTGATGCATGCCCGGATTCCGTCGGTCGTGGCGGTTCCGGAAACGTTTCTCGCCGACGCTCCGTCTCCGTTTCTGCTCGGGCCCCTGTTCTCCATGCCGGGGTTGGGACCGTTCCTCAAACGGAGTGCGTTTCAGCGCTACCTGGGCAAGAAGGGCTTTTTGGCCTGGCCGAACCGTCTGGCCGGGAAAGAGGTGTTTCCCGAGGTCACGGGACGGATTTCTCCCGCGTTGCTAGCGGGACGTTTTGCCACCTACGCAGGCGATCCCGGTTGGCTTGAGGCGACACGGGCCGCCCTCGGCCGCATTGACGGAGGTCCAGCCGGAGCGGCAGCGCGCCTGCGGGAAAGGATCATGGAATTTTTGTCATGAAGCGAAAACCGAAAGACAGAACCGCTTCCCTCGGTTCCCTGAAGAAACTGCTTCCCTTCATCCTGCCCTATCGAGTGCGGTTGCTGGCGGCATTCGGCTGCATGCTGGCTGCTTCGGCCGCGGGAGTTCTGCCCCCCTGGCTGCTCAAGAACGTCGTGGACGACGTCCTGATCGAGAAGAACAGCTTGATGCTCAACGGCCTGGCCGTGGCGATCGTTCTCCTGTTTGTCCTGAAGAACCTTGCGGGATACGGCCAGCAGTACCTGATGGTCTGGGTCGGCCAGCGGGCCGTGATGGACCTGCGGGTGGCGCTCTACGGGAAAATCCAGTC
>JAAYVK010000052.1 GCA_012517195.1 Synergistaceae bacterium
CTCTTCGAAATGTCCCAGGACCAGGTCATCGATGAGGTTCTCAAAAGCGGCCTGCGAGGCCGTGGCGGTGCCGGATTCCCGACTGGAATGAAGTGGCGTTTCGCCCATGATGCAAAAGGGGATTTCAAGTATGTCGTGTGCAATGCGGACGAAGGAGATCCAGGAGCGTTCATGGACCGCTCGGTGCTCGAGGGAGATCCCCACAGCGTGATCGAAGGCATGGCCATCTGCGGATACGCGATCGGCGCTTCCCAGGGCATCATCTATTGCCGAGCCGAATATCCCCTGGCGATCAGGCATCTGAACAAGGCGCTCGAGCAGGCGAGACAGAAGGGCTACCTGGGAAAGAACATCCTCGGTGGCAATTTCTCCTTTGACATCTACATCAAAGAAGGAGCCGGGGCGTTCGTTTGCGGGGAAGAAACCGCATTGATCGCCTCCATCGAGGGCAAACGCGGAATGCCGCGCCCAAGGCCGCCTTTCCCGGCCCACAAGGGAGTTTTCGGGAAACCCACGAACATCAACAATGTCGAAACCCTTGCCAACATTCCCTGGATCATTGCGAACGGCCATGAGGCCTTCTCCCGCTACGGCACCGAAAAAAGCAAGGGGACCAAGGTCTTTGCCCTCGCGGGCAAAATCCGGAAGGGCGGCCTTGTTGAAGTTCCGATGGGAATGCCTCTGCGCGAGGTCATCTATGAAATCGGGGGTGGGATCCAGGGCGGAAAGGAATTCAAGGCCGTACAGATGGGCGGCCCGTCCGGAGGATGCATCCCCGCCTCTCTCATCGACACCCCGGTCGACTACGAATCGATCACGGCTACAGGGGCGATCATGGGTTCGGGTGGAATGGTCGTGATGGACGAAGGAACCTGCATGGTGGACGTAGCCCGTTTCTTCCTCTCTTTCACGCAGAAGGAATCCTGCGGGAAGTGCCCCTTCTGCCGTATCGGCACGAAGCGCATGCTTGAGATCCTGACGCGCATCTGCGAAGGCAAGGGCGAGATGAAAGACCTTGAGACGCTTAAGGAACTGGCTCCTCAGATCAAGGATGGTTCCTTGTGCGGACTCGGCCAGACGGCCCCGAACCCGGTGCTGACCACCCTGAAATACTTTGAGGACGAATATCTGGCCCATATCCGGGACAGGAAATGTCCCGCAAAGGTTTGCACGGCGCTCATTCACTATGGGATCGACCCGGCCAAGTGCATCGGCTGCACGAAATGCGCCCGAACCTGTCCGGTCGGAGCCATCTCCGGCGAAATCAAGAAACCGCACCTTATCGATGATGAAGCCTGTGTCCGCTGCGGACAGTGCATGAAGGTCTGCCCTGTCGGCGCCATCAGCGTGGAATAAGGAGGAACGGTGACCATGGATCGGAATGTGAAGGTCATCCTTGACGGCAAGGAAGTCTACGGTTATGGAGGCCAGAAGATCCTGGACCTCTGCGCGGAATGCGGCGTGGAAATCCCGACCCTCTGCTACGAACCCCATCTGTCTGTCCATGGGGGCTGTTCGGTCTGCCTGGTGGACGTCAAGGGAGCGAAAACGCTGGTTCGGGCCTGCGCGTCAACCATTGCCCCGGGGATGATTATCCAGACGGATACCGAAAGAGTCAGAAAAGCCCGTAAACTGGCGCTGGAACTGCTGTTCTCGGACCACGTGGGGGACTGCCGCCCGCCCTGCACGCTTGCCTGTCCGGCCCATGGGGACGTCCAGGGCTACATCAACCTGGCAGCCCAGGGAAAATACGAGGAATCCCTCGAGGCACTGCACAAGAACATCACTCTCCCAGCCTCGATCGGGAGGGTCTGCCCCGCTCCCTGCGAGCAAAAGTGCCGCCGGAATTTCGTCGATGAACAGCCGGTTTCCATTCGTGAAATCAAACGTTTTGTTGGCGACTGGTGCCTCAAGCACGGCGCACTTTCCAGGATTCCCGAAATCGTTGAAAACCATCGCAGCGTGGCGATTGTCGGTGGGGGACCTGCCGGCGTTTCCGCCGCCTATTTCCTCAGGAAGATGGGCTACGGGGTCACACTGTTCGAAAAGGAAACCGACCTTGGGGGCATGATGCGCTACGGGATACCCGACTACCGCCTTCCCAGGGAAATCCTCGGCCGGGAAATCAAGTGGATCACCGACCACGGGGTTGAAGTCAGGACTCAGACAGCCCTCGGGAAAGACATCTCGCTGGATCAGCTCCGGGACGAATATGACGCGGTTCTCCTTGCAATGGGCTGCTGGAAATCCTCCCCCATGAGGGTCCCCGGGGAAGACCTGCCGGGTGTCTTCGGAGGAATCGATTTCCTCTACAAGGTGAACAACGGCCTTGAAACCGGGATTGGCGCCAGGGTGGCCGTGGTCGGCGGAGGGAATACCGCCATGGATGCGTGCCGCTGCGCAAAGCGCCTCGGAGCGGAAAAAGTCATGGTTGTCTACCGCCGGACACGCGAGGAAATGCCGGCGCAGGATATCGAGATCCAGGAAGCCATGGAAGAGGGTGTCGAATTCCATTTCCTAATGGCTCCCAAGGCCGTGATCGGAAACGGCCGTGTCGAAGCCCTCGAGTGCGAGAGGATGGTTTTGGGCGAAGCGGATGCCTCCGGGCGCCGTAAACCACTTCCTACGGGCGAGATCGTGCGGATCGGTGTCGATACGGTGATCGCTGCTATTGGTCAGCAGATCCGCTTTGACGGGATTCCCAAGGCCCTTCACGATGGAAAGCAGATGATTGTTGACGAGAACTACGCGACCCCGCTGCCGGGGGTCTTTGTCTGCGGCGACCAGCAGACGGGGCCCGATATCGCCGTCAGGGCCATCGGAAACGGCCATTATGCCGCAGAATCCATCCATGCTTACATCTCCACCGGGAAACCGAAAAAACCCTTCGAATACGACGTAGTCCGAACCGACCTGGGGCCGGCCGACTTCACCCATATTGAAAAGCAGCCCCAGGAACAGGTGCCTCATGTGAACCCGGAGGTTCGCGTAAAGCTCGGATTCACAGAGTTTAGTTCCGGGTTGACGGAAGAGCAGGTATTGCGCGACGCGAAGCGCTGCATGGAATGCGGATGCCAGGATCTCCACGAATGCCGGCTCCGCCGCTACGGACAGGATTACGAGGTGCAACCCGAAAGGGTCGCCGGGGAACACATCCCGAGAGTTGTGGAAGCGAATGCTTTCTATGACCGGAACATGGACAAGTGCATCCTTTGCGGGCGCTGCGTAAGGACCTGTGACGAAATTGCAGGATTCCACGCGATCGACTTCACCAAGCGCGGCTTCGAAGGTCTCATCGACACGGAATTCTGGAAACCGATCGATGAATCGGAATGCACATCCTGCGGTCTTTGCGTCCAAATGTGCCCGGTGGGAGCCCTGATGGAAAAGAAGGCTCCACGGTGGCCTCACAGCGAAAAGCCCGTTCTTGTTCCGACAGCCTGCCTTGAATGCCCGGTCGGCTGCGACATCGTCCTGAACCTCGACAAGGGTTCATCCAGGCTCGTCAGGGTCACGACGGACCTCGACAACGCGGCTTCTTCCACCCTGGGGAACAGCTGCAGGCTGGCCCGGTCTCTGCCCATTACCACGGCTGAGAAACGGCTCGGCAAACCGATGCTCCGGGTTAACGGACGGATGTTTGAAACCGATTGGGAACGCGCCCTGGAACATCTCTCCTCCAAACTGAAAGCCACGGTCGACTCGCATGGGGGGGACTGCGTTCTTTTGCTTGCCGGCGGCAGCCTGAGCAACGAAGAGGCAAGGGCGTTGAGAAAGTTGTCCGAGGAGAGCCTCGGCGGGGCCCCCGTATATTTTGCCGGGCTTGGGCACGGCCTTGCGGCCCTGACTACCCTCAGGTCAAAATGGGGAACCGATTGGAAACCGGAAGACTATGGTGATTTCAATTCCTCGGATGCCTTCCTCCTTTTGGACGCTGACACCGACAAACGGCAGCCCGTCCTGACCTCCTTCATCAGAAAGGCGATGCGCCAGCGCCATGCCCAGGTCGTTTCGATCGGTCGGATAACACAGAAGCTGGAAAAGGGCGAAGCGATTTCCCTTACTCCCATCCCGGGTACCGAGGGGCACCTCCTTAAGGGCCTGATGGCTCTCTTGCTGAGCCAGAAGGGGATGACCCTGCCGGAAGCCCTGATCGACTACTCAAGCCCCGTCAAGGTTGAAGCCCTCACGGGCGTTCCTGCGGCTTCAACTGAAGCGGCTTCCAGGGTTCTCTCCAATTCAAAATCGCTTTCCACCCTCTGGGGAGGTGTTTTTGCATCCGATCTGAACCTGGCCCTCGATGCAGCAGCTTTGCTCGATCTCATCAAGCAGAGGAAAGGGCTCATCCTTCACGAAGCCTCTAACGCCGTGGGACTGCTTGCCCTCGGGGCATCGGCGGCCTCCGCGGACCAAATCCAGGAATCCGTCAGGTCCGGGAAAATCAGGTCCCTGGTTTTTGCAGGCACTTCACCCGAAGCGTTCGGCCTTACCGCCGCGGATTTGCGGAGCCTTGACCTTGTCGCGAGCCTGACTACTAGGCCCACGGAGATAGAGGCCGAAGAAGCCGAGATCCTTCTCCCCATCGCGGCCTGGACAGAAAGGGAAGGCTCGTTCAACTGCCTGACGGGTCAACTTCACCTTCAGCCTCTCGGTGCAAAGCCGTACGGGGATTCACGAAGTCTCGTGCGGGTCCTTTCCCATCTATCCCGAAAGATGGGTTCGAACCTTCC
>JAAYVK010000053.1 GCA_012517195.1 Synergistaceae bacterium
GAGGGGGATTCGATCTCCCTTCTCACCAACGAAGGGCAAACGATTGTTTTCCCCTTCGAAGCCATCCGCAAGGCAAATCTTGTCTACGAAGACAACGCATAAAAGACCAGAACAGGGGTTTTGAGGAGGCATGACCATGCAGCTCGGGAAAGATTTTATCAAGGCCTTGAAGCAGATCGAACAGGAAAAGGGACTCTCCTCCGAGATCATCCTTTCCAGCCTGGAGGCCGCGCTCATTTCGTCCTACCGGAAACACCGGGGAGGCAACCAGAACGTCGAGGTCCACATCGAACCCGAAAACGGGGCGATGGTGCTCTACGAGGTGAAACAGATCTGCGAAGAGGTTACGGATCCGGACACCCAGATGACCCTTGCGGAGGGAGAGAAGATGGGGTTCCCGGACCTCGCTGTGGGGGACCTTGTAAGAATCGAGGTCTTTCCTGAGGATTTCGGGAGAATTGCCGCCCAGACGGCCCGGCAGGTTATCCTCCAGCGGATCAAGGATGCGGAGCGCCAGGTCATCTTCGAAGAGTTTTCGGACCGGATCGGAAACCTCGTCAACGGGGTGATCTTCAAATCCGAGGGAGACCAGGTGCTCGTTCGGCTGAATGAACGGACCGAGGCGATCCTGCCCAGGGAAGAACGAATCCTGGCGGAAAGCTACAATTCGGGAGAAAGGATGAAATTCCTCCTTCTTGACGTCCGCAGGACCAGCAAGGGGCCCCGGATCGTCGTTTCCCGCACGCACCCGGGACTTCTTCGCAGGCTGCTGGAGCTCGAAGTGCCTGAAATCCAGGAGGGAACCGTGGAAATCCGGGGCATCGTGCGCGAGGCGGGGGCCAGGGCGAAGGTTGCGGTTTCCACCCTCGACCCGAACGTAGACCCGGTGGGAGCCTGCGTCGGCAACAAGGGGGCCAGGATCAAGTCGATCAGCTCGGAGCTGCATGATGAACGAATCGACATTATCGTCTGGAGCAACGACCCTCTTCAGTTCGTCAGGAATTCGCTTTCGCCCGCAAAGATCGTCAAGGTGGAGCCGGTCCTCGAATCGGAGAAATCCGTCAAAGTGTACGTGCGCCCGGACCAGCTCTCCCTCGCGATCGGGAAAGCCGGGCAGAATGTCCGGCTGGCCGCGCGCCTTACCGGCTGGAAAATCGACATCAAGGTCCTGGAACCGGAAAGGATGCCGACCCTCCAGGATCTTTTTGAAGATATAATCAAGGGAGAACCGAAGGAATTATGGTCCGACTCGAAAACGGAGCACGACCAATAAGGAGGACGCGCCCGCGGACCTGTATCGGCTGCGGCACGGAGTCTCCCAAGAAGGGGCTGATTCGGGTTGTGCGGAAACCCGACGGCAGCGTTTCCATCGACCCAACCGGCAAGGCCCCGGGACGAGGGGCTTACCTTTGCGCCAGCATGGAATGCCTCCGCGAAGCGAAAAAGCGCAAAGCGCTTTTTCGCTGCCTTAAGGTCGAGATTCCGGCGTCCCTCTACGATGAAATTGAAGCGTACATCGCAACCCTGCCCGAAAGGACGGACTAGAGGTTGAACGAAAACGAGAGACGAAAACTCCTGCAACGGTTTGGCCTTTGCCGGAGAGCCGGGGAGATCCTGATCGGGCAGGATCGCATACGGGCCTCGTTTTCCCAGGGAGTGGAGCCGCTGCTGCTATTTTTTGCGAACGACGCCTCTCCCTCGGTGAGAAACCGCCTGGGATCTTCGGAATGGAGAAATTCGGACCGGGTCGTTCTTCTGGAATCGATTTCGCGCTGGGAACTCGGTGCCGCCCTGGGACTTTCGGAAGCCCAGGTGGTGGCCCTGCCGAGAACCAGCCGCTTTGCCGGAATGCTCCTGGAGGATTTGAGACAGGAAGGTGATCGGATTGAGTAAGATCAGGGTTTATGAACTCGCCAAGATGCTGGACGTTCCGAACAAGGAGCTTATGGAAATCCTGCAGGCTCTGGATGTCGATGTGAAGACCCACATGAGTTCCATCGACTCCGATGTTGCGCAGATCCTGGAGGAAACCGTCCGGGAGCGCCGGAAAAAGGAAGCGAAAGAAGCAAAGGAAGCAAAGGAAGAGAAACCTGCAGAGCCCTCGCATGAGGCCTTCCAGCCCGAAACCGTTGAAATCCCGGCAGGAATCACCATTCGAGAAGTCGCCGAGCGACTCGGCCTGGGAACGGCCGAGGTGGTCAAGCACCTGGTCACGACCGGCCTGATGGTCCCCGCAACGGCAAGAATCGACGAGGCCGCCCTTTCGAAGATCGAGGAGCTTGCGGGAAAACACCTGAAGCTCGTCCAGGAGGCTCCCGAGGAAACGGTCCCGACGGTTCGGAAAAAGAAGGCCCCTTCAAAGGGGATGCTCGTCGACAGGCCGCCGATCGTCACGGTGATGGGACATGTCGACCACGGGAAGACCACCCTCCTTGACTATATCCGGAAAACCGCGGTCGCGGCCAGGGAAGCGGGAGGCATCACCCAGCACATCGGGGCTTCCGTGGTGGAACACGAAGGGAAGAAGATCGTTTTCCTCGACACGCCGGGGCACGAAGCCTTCACCTCCATGCGGGCCCGGGGTGCCCAGGTGACGGATATCGCGGTCCTTGTCTGCGCGGCTGATGACGGCGTCATGCCGCAGACCGTGGAAGCCTTGAATCACGCGAAGGCTGCGGGAGTTCCGATCATCGTGGCGGTCAACAAGATCGACAAGCCGGATGCCAGGCCGGACAGGGTCCGGCAGCAGCTGGCCGACCATGGGCTGATCCCGGAGGAATGGGGAGGCGACACCGTTTTCGTCGATGTTTCGGCAAAAACCGGCATAGGGATGGATCAGCTGCTCGAGATGATCCTTCTCGTTGCAGAAATGGCTGAACTCAAGGCCAACCCCGACCAGGACGGCGAGGGAGTGGTTGTGGAGGCCAAGCTCGACAAGGGCAAGGGGCCTGTCGCCACTCTGATCGTTCAGAACGGGACCCTGCACCGGGGTGATGTAATCCTTTGCGAGAGCACCTGCGGACGCGTCAGGGGATTGCTGGATGACCAGGGCCGCTGGGTTGTCGAAGCCGGACCGAGCACCCCGGTCGAAGTGCTCGGTCTTGAAAGCCTGCCGAGCCCGGGGGAACGATTCCGGAAAGCTCTCAACGAAAGGGAAGCGAGGGACTGCATTGCCGCCCGAAACCAGGCGATCCGGGATGCCGAAAAGGGAACGGCCCGAAGGCTGACACTGGAAGAGTTCTACCAGCAGCTTCGGGAAGGGGAAACCCATGTGTTCAGCCTGGTCCTCAAGTGCGACGTCCAGGGTTCCCTGGAAGCGCTTCGCGCATCGCTGCTCAAGCTCGGGACCGACGAAGTGGGCATCAACATCGTGCACGAGGGGGTCGGCCGGATTTCGGAATCCGATGTGATGCTGGCCGCAGCATCTAAAGCCGTGATCATCGGCTTTAACGTCAGGCCCGACTCCAACGCGAAAAAGATCGCTGAGGCGGAAGGAATCGAAATCCGCCTGTACAACATCATCTACGACGTTATCGACGATATCCGTTCGGCCATGGAAGGAATGCTCGCACCGGAACTCAGGGAAAAGATTCTCGGACAGGCCGAGATCCGGGCTTCCTTCAAGGTCCCGAAGGTTGGCAAGATCGCGGGATGCTATGTCCTGGAAGGGACGATCCGCCGAAACGGGAAAATCCGTCTTATCCGGGATGGAGTGGTGTACTGGGACGGAACGCTGTCGAGCCTCAAGCGGTTCAAGGATGACGTCCGCGAAGTGACCAGCGGTTTCGAATGCGGGATGAGCTTCACGAACTTCCACGATTTTAAGGAAGGCGATCACGTCGAATGTTACGAAATCGTGGAGGAGAAACGACATTTCAACTAGGCGGAGTCCCCTGCTATTTCGGGATCCTGCTTGCGGAGCTCGAAATCCCCTGGAGCAGGAGCCTCAAGGACCGGAGAATGGTCGTCCGATCGCTGCTGGAAAAGCTCAGGAAAGGGGCCAACGTGACCGCCTCTGACCTGGGGCCTGACGGGGCCTGGGCGATGGTTTGCCTTGCAGTCGCCACTGCGGCAAATGACATCGGGCAGGTCAAGTCGGTTCTGGACCGGGCAGAGGACTTCCTTGACCGGGAAGCCGAAAGCCTGGATTTCGAAATGCTCGCCACGCGAAGAAAGGTCGGTTCCTATGACGAGTTTTCGAATCGAGAGAATTAACAAGGAATTTTTACGGGAGATTTCCCAACTGCTTCAGGGGCGCATCAAGAACGAGTGGGCGAAGAAGGCGATCCTGACCGGAGTGGAGTGTTCCCGGGACCTGAGTTACGCGAAAGTGTTCTTCACGACCATCGATGCCGCTGACCAGGAATTGGTCAAAACCGGCCTGGAATCGGTCGAGGGCCTCCTTCGCAGCATTCTCGGAAAAGAGATGAGGCTTCGGACCATCCCGGAGTTCAGGTTCATCATCGACCTCAGCGAGGAGAAAGCAAGGGCAATGGACGCGGTTCTCGACCGGCTGAAGGGCGAGGGACCGAAAATTCAAGGTCCTGAAGCGGAAGAGGAGCCTGAAAGAGACGATGGAAACGACGCGTAGGGAAACCGCCCAGGAGACTGTGTCTCTTCTGGAAGCGGTTTCCGCTCTGCGCCGCTTTTCGGGCTGGCTGCTCCTTTCTCACGAGCAGCCGGACGGTGATACGCTCGGCTGTGCCAGCGCCCTGCTGGTTTACGGTCAACGGATGGGGAAGGCCGTCCGCTGGGCGGGGCCGGATCCGATACCGGAATCCTATGCCTTTCTTCCGGGCGCCGACCGTTATGAACCC
>JAAYVK010000054.1 GCA_012517195.1 Synergistaceae bacterium
CAATCGCGGAGAGCCAGCGAGGCGGTCGGTGTTGAAAGTGACGGTGGCGAGACCCACGGGTCTCTGTTTCGGAGTCAGAAGAGCCCTTCTTGAACTCGAAAACGCGCTAAAGGAACACGGCAGGATTTACGGCCTAGGAAGCCCCATCCACAACCCCCAGGAAATCGAGCGGCTTCAGAACCTCGGCCTGATCGTCGTCGAAACCCCAGGCGAAGTCCCTTCCGGTCAACCCGCCTTCATCCGAGCCCATGGCATCTCCCCAGAGGTCCGCGATGGCCTGGCCTGCCGAACGCAGCTCATCGTGGACGGAACCTGCCCCTTCGTGAGGAACGTCCAGGAAAAGGCCGCCTTCCTGAAACAGGAAGGGTACCGGCTGGTCGTCGTGGGGGATGCGGCCCACCCGGAAGTCCAGGGAATCCTCGGATACGCGGGTAACGGAGCCTGCGTCGTGAGCCGGGTTTCGGACATCCCCGCGGGCCTGGAAAAGGGAAAAACCGGGGTCGTCTGCCAGACGACCCAGAAGGTGTCCGTGCTTCAGGATATCGTCCAGGCGCTCGCGGCCAGGGCCGCCGAGTTGAGGGTCTACAACACGATCTGCAGCGCGACCCTGGAGAGACAGCGGGCGGTCATGGAGCTGGCACCCCGGGTGGACGGAATGATCGTCATCGGGGGCAGGAACAGCGCCAACACGGGAAAGCTCGTGGAAATCTCGAAAGGATGCGGGGTTCCCACGCTTTGGATCGAGCATTCTGATGAACTGGAGGGGGGATGGATCCAGGGCAAGGAAAAGATCGGGATCGCCGCCGGCGCGAGCACGCCGGACTGGCTGATTCAGGAACTGATTTCAACACTTGAGAGCGCACGGTCGCCAAGGGGGAAGGATTGAAATGGTCGAGGAAATGGTGAACGCGAACCACGAAACGAACGACGTCAACAAGGAAAGCATGGAGAGCATGTATGACGGCTATCTCAGCGAGGAAATTCACAAGGGCAAGGTTGTTGAAGGTGAAATCGTCGGCTCGACGGAAACGGGCTGGCTGGTGAACGTCAATTACAAGTGCGAGGGATTCCTCCCCCGTTCGGAATGGACCCATCGTGTCCTGGTGGACACGGCTTCCGAACCCCAGAAGGGCGACAAGGTCCGTGTCCAGGTCGTCAACGTCGGTCAGGGTGAGGAGGCCCAGCTGGTCGTGAGCCGCTGGAGGCCCGAGTTCGACGAGCGTTGGAGCCGCATCGAGAAGGAGGCCGCCGAGCACGAAACCCTTTCCGTGACCGGTCTGCGGAAAATCAAGGGCGGCCTGATCGTCGACTGCTGCGGCATAGAAGGGTTCATTCCGATTTCGCACCTGGCCCAGGAGGGCCGGGCGGTCAATCCCGGCCGTTTCGTGGGAGAGACCTTCAACGTCAAGATTCTCGAAAAGGAGCGGAACAAGAGACGCCTCGTCCTTTCCAGGAGAGAGCTGGTGGAGCGCGAGACTCAGGAACAGAGGGAGGCCTTCTACTCCAGGGTCAAGGAAGGAGACATTGTCGAGGGAACCATCAGCAGCATCACGTCCTTCGGCATCTTCGTTTCCCTTGGGAACGACATGGAAGGACTTGTCCACATCAGCGAGATCGCCTGGCAGCGAAACGTGAAACCCCGCGAACAGTACAAGCGGGGGGACACCGTCAAGGTCAAGTTGCTGGGTATCGACCGGGAAACGAACCGCATTTCCCTTAGCATCCGCCAGACCCTCCCCGATCCGTGGGAAACCGTTTCCGAGCGCTGGCATATCGGTGACCGCACCACCGGCACCGTGACCAACCTCACGGATTTCGGGGCTTTCGTCGAAATCGAGCCCGGAATCGAGGGGCTTATCCATATCGGTGACCTGAGCTGGCACCGGATCAAGCACCCCAAGGAAGTTCTCCGGAAGGGACAGTCCGTTGAAGTTCAGGTCCTCGAGATCGACACGGAGCGCAAGCGGATCGGCCTTGGCTACAAGCAGCTGAACGATCCCTGGAACGGGGTGGAGGAACGGTACAGGCCGAAGCAGGACGTTCCCGTCAAGGTCGTCCGCCTCGCGGATTTCGGTGCTTTCGTCCAGCTTGAGGAGGGTGTCGAGGGGCTGATCCACATCTCCCAGCTGAGCCGCCAGCGAGTCGAAAAGCCGGGAGATGTTCTCCAGGAAGGGCAGGAGGTCGTCGCCCGCATCCTGGAAGTCAACCCGGCGGAACGCAGGATCCGCCTGAGCCTGAGCGCCATCGAGGACGAGCAGGAGAGGAAGCACCGCGAGGAGGAGCGCAAGACCCGAGACGAGGAACGCCGCAAGCGCGGCCCTGAAGCCCGGAAGACGCACGAGCCGGCCTACCAGCCGGACGATACTTCCGTCACGATCGGTGACGTGCTGAGGGATATCCTCGATTCCTGAAATATAGTCTTATAATGTTGTAAACGCCGGCCGCTTCCGCCGCGGCCGGCGTTCCCCTGCCAAAAGGAGGAATCCCATGAGCCTTCTGAAAGTCCTGGTCTACCCGGATCCGGCCCTCCGAGAACCCGCAAGGGAAGTGGAACGATTCGATCCAGAGCTGGAGAATTTCATCCGGGACCTGTGGGAAACCATGCTGGCCTACGACGGCGTCGGCCTGGCCGCCACGCAGGTGGGCAGGAACCTGCGCGCCTGCGTCATCTCCTGGAAAGAGCATCGCCTGATCCTGGTGAACCCCAGGATCACCGCCGCTGAAGGAGAGCAGGTGGGAGAGGAAGGATGCCTGAGCTTCCCGGGAATATTCGAGAAAATTCGGCGACCCCTGAAGGTTCGAGTCGAAGCGGTCGACGCTGCGGGAAAGCCCTTTTCACTCGAGGCCGAGGGTTTTCTGGCCAGGGCGCTCTGTCACGAAATCGACCACCTGGACGGGCGCCTGCTGATCGATCACCTCAGTCCCCTCAAGCGCGAAATCGTGAGGAAAAAGCTTCTCAAGCGTTCGAGGGAGGAGAGGAGGAACTCGTGAGAGTCTGGTTTTTCGGCTCCGGTCATTTCGCGGCTCTCTGTTTCCGCGGGATCGTCCCTCACCATCGCTTCGAAAAGGTGATCACCCTTCCTCCATCCCCGGCCGGAAGAGGGATGTCCCTTCGGCCGACCCCCCTCGAGGAACAGGCCCTGAGCCTCGGCTTCTCCGTGATCCATTCGTTGCACCCCTCCACGGACCCGGTTCTCCGCGAGGAAATCCTGGCAAACCCGCCCGACCTCGCCCTGATCGTCGATTTCTCCCGTTTCATCCGCGAACCCCTGCTCAACGGCCCGCGCCTCGGATGCCTCAATATTCACCCTTCCCTTCTTCCCGCCTACCGGGGCGCCGCCCCGATCCAGCGAGCGCTCATGGACGGCGCAAAGCGGACCGGCGTCACCTTATTCAGGCTCGTGGAGAGAATGGACGCAGGGCCGATCCTCCTTCAGAAAGCAGTCCCCGTCGGGCAGGAAACAACGGCCGGTGAACTGTCGGAAATTCTGGCGCGGGAGGGTAGCCAGATTTTTTTAAAAAGCTTAGAATATCTTCGTCACGGTTATGCAGAATACATTGCGCAGGACGAGAGCGCCGCGACTTTCGCTCCGAGGATCGACAAAACCGAGGAGCGGCTCCTCTGGGAGAATCCCGCCCCGGTGCTGCACAACCGGGTCAGGGCCCTGAACCCGTCGCCGGGGGCTTACTGTTTTTTTTCGGGAAAGCGCCTGAAAATTTGGAAGACTCGCCCAACCGACGGCCCCTGCTCCGGCCAGGGCAGGGTAACAGGCTTCGAGCAGGGATTCCCTGTGGTGGCCTGCTCAAGGGGGGGGCTGGTCCTGCTCGAGGTTCAGCCGGAAGGCCGCGGAATCCTCGGGGGAGACGACTGGGCCAGGGGTAGACGGATCAAAGAAGGAGACCAGTTCGAATGAGCGTTACCGAAAGGAAGGTTCCTGATCTTCTGACAGGCCTGGAGGGTTTTTCCTGGGAGAAAGTGATCGCCGTCGTTGGAGCCCTCGGGTCCGGGAAATCCGAATGGCTCCTGAACCTCGCCAACGCGTTTCTAACCCGCGAGGAAACGGTCACGGTCGCCGATGTGGACATCATCAACCCCTATTTCTGCATCCGGGAAGTTTCCTCCCTCCTGAGGAAAATGGGGCTGTCGGTGATCCTTCCGTTCAAGGGGACGCAATGGTCGGATCTCCCGTCCATTTCGCCGGAAGTCGACCGGGCGTTTGACGCCCCGGGGAGACTCCTGATCGACATCGGGGGGGATCCCCGCGGAGCGATGGCCCTGACCCAGTTCGCACCGCGCATGGAACAGGCGGGCTACAACCTCCTGGCCATCGTCAACGCCTACCGCCCCCAGACTGCGACGGTCGAGGGAATCGAGGCGATGATCCGGTCGATCGAGCGGGTCAGCGGACTGAAGGTCTCTGCCGTCATCAGCAACTCCCACATGATGTCCGAGACAACCGTGGACGATGTCCTTCAAGGGTATGAAACGGCACTGGCCGCGGCCGAGAAGATGGGGCTTCCCATCCTCTTCGTGGGAGTGCCGGCAAACGCGGTGGAAGAGGCGGAACGCCGGTTCGAAGGCAGGAAGGTCAACCTGTGGCCGGTTTCCAGATACATCTTATTACCTTGGGAGAGGGGTGGCATGTGATGGCAAAGGGACGCGTCGGGGTCAACGAGGAACGATGCAAGAGCTGCGGTCTCTGCGTGGCAGCCTGTCCAATGAAAGTCCTCCGGATCTCCGACAGGATCAACAGCAAGGGCTATCGGCCTGTGGAGCAGTTCAAGGAAGGGTGCATCGCCTGCAGGATGTGCGCGATCACCTGTCCGGACGTGGTCCTCGAAGTCTTCCGGCTGGAAGACGACAAGGCCTGCAATGCCTAGAGCGAGGTGAACACTGATGGGCAAGCGTTTCCTGATGAAAGGCAACGAGGCGTTGGCTGAAGCGGCAATTCATGCAGGCTGCAAGTATTTCTTCGGATACCCCATCACCCCCCAGAACGAGATCCCCGAATACATGTCCAAGAAGCTGCCTGAAATCGGCGGCGTTTACCTCCAGGCAGAAAGCGAGGTCGCCGCGGTCAACATGATTTTCGGAGCGGCCGGCACCGGGAAGAGGGTCATGACCTCCTCTTCCAGCCCCGGCATTTCCCTCATGTCCGAGGGAATCAGTTACATCGCGGGAGCCGAACTGCCCTGCGTCCTGATGAACGTGATGCGCGGAGGCCCGGGATTGGGAGGAATCCTGCCCTCACAGTCGGATTACTTCCAGGCGACCCGCGGAGGCGGGCACGGGGACTACCGTCTTCTGGTCCTGGCCCCCAGCACGGTCCAGGAAGCGGTGGATCTCACCATGCTGGCCTTCGACCTGGCCGAGAAGTACCGCAACCCCGTCATGGTCCTTGCAGACGGTTTCATGGGGCAGATGATGGAGGCCGTCGAATTCAGGGAAACCCGCGCGGAAGGGCTGCCCGACCCGGCTGAATGGGCCGTGGGCTACATGAAGCAGCGGGGGAGCAGGGCCCTGATCAAGAGCCTCTACCTCGACCCCGAGGAACTGGAGGCCCACAACTGGAAGCTCCAGGCCAAGTACGCCCAGATGGCCCAGCACGAAACGCGCTTCGAGAGCTATCTCGTGGACGATTCGGAGATCCTGATCGCCGCCTACGGAACCGTGGCCCGCATCGCGCGCACGGCGATCAACGAGTTGCGCGGCGAAGGCGTCAAGGTCGGACTTTTCCGTCCCATCACCCTTTTCCCCTTCCCCTACGAACCGCTGGAAAACCTCCCGGCCTCCGTCCGACAGATTTTGACCGTCGAGATGAGCTGCGGACAAATGGTGGAGGACGTCCGGCTTGCGGTAGGAAAGGAACGTCCGGTTTCCATGTACGGACGCGTCGGAGGCATGACGCCTTCGGTCGACGAGATCAAGGACCAGGTCCGAAAGGCCCTGGGGCGATAGGGGGGACCTTTCCATGAAAGAAACGAAGATTTTCGAGAAGCCGAAATCCATGATCGATGTCACGACCCATTACTGCCCAGGCTGTACCCACGGGGTCGCACACCGGCTGGTCGCAGAAGTCATCGACGAACTGCAGATCCAGGAAAGGACCGTCGCGGTGGCCCCGGTCGGCTGCTCGGTCTTCCTCTACAACTACATCAATGTGGATTCCTACGAGGCGGCTCACGGCCGGGCTCCCGCCGTCGCCTCCGCTTGTAAGCGCCTTCTTCCCGACAGCGTCGTCTTTTCCTACCAGGGAGACGGCGACCTCGCTTCCATCGGGATGGCGGAAATCGTGCATGCCGCCAACCGAGGGGAGAAGATCACCGTCATCTTCATCAACAACGCCATCTACGGAATGACGGGGGGACAAATGGCCCCGACGACGCTCGTCGGCCAAAAAGCCACAACCTGCCCCCTCGGGAGGGACCCGAAGCTGGCGGGCTACCCGATCCGCATGTGCGAGATGCTCGCAACCCTTCAGGCTCCCGCCTACATCACCCGCGTGAGCGTGGCAAAACCCAAGTACACCATCAAGGCCAAGGAGGCCCTGACAAAGGCCTTCCAGACCCAGATCGAAGGGAAAGGGTTCTCCTTTGTGGAGATCCTCTCCACCTGCCCCACGAACTGGGGCCTGCGCCCCGTGGACGCCACCAATTGGCTCGAAGAGCACATGATGCCCGAATTCCCGCTGGGCGTCTTCAAGACGCCGGAATAGAAGGGGGAGAAAGATCATGGCTAAGTTTCTGCGAGGTCTGATCGCTGCCGGATTTGGGGGCCAGGGAGTTCTGCTCCTCGGCCAGATTGTCGCACACGCCGCGATGAAAGAAGGACGCTACGTCACCTGGATCCCGTCCTACGGGCCTGAAATGCGCGGGGGAACCGCCAACTGCAGCGTAGCGATCAGCGACGAAGAGATCGGCTCGCCGGTCGTTCCGCACCCGGATTGCCTGGTGATCATGAACCAGCCGTCCCTCGCGAAGTTCGAGCCGGACCTCAAGAGCGGCGGGACCCTCCTCTACAACTCGGACTTGGTCACCTACCCCCAGCCCAGGACGGACATCCGGGTCGTTCCCGTCCCCTGCAACAGCATCGCCCTGGAGCTTGGCAATGAAAAAGTGGCAAACGTGGTGACCCTTGGAGCGCTTGCTGCGGCAAGCGACCTGGTTTCGGTCGAAGGATGCAAGGAAACCCTGGCCGAGCTGATGGGCAAGAAGAAGGCCGCCCTGGTTGAAATCAACATGACCGCTTTCGACCGGGGAGTCGAAGTCGCCCGCAAGGCGCTGGGCCTGTAAACCGGACATGGCGGGTGACTGGGCTGTCCTGCACAGCCGCAAGCTGTACGAGGGGCGCATCCTCAACCTTCGGCTGGACGAGGTCCGGCTTCCCTCGGGCAGGCTAGCCGTTCGGGAAATCGTCGAGCACCGCCCGGCCGTGGCGATGCTGCCGGTCGCGGATGACGGGAGCGTCCTCCTGATCCGGCAGTACAGGGACGCCATCCGGCAGGAAATTCTCGAAATTCCCGCAGGGATCCTGAATCCGGGCGAATCGCCCCGCGAGGCCGCCCGCAGGGAACTGCAGGAAGAGATCGGTTTCGACGCGAAGCAGCTGGAGGAGTGGGGGACGTTCTTCACCTCGCCGGGCTTCAGCGATGAGCAGGTGACGCTGTTCTGTGCATCCGGCCTTGTCGAATCGAGACTCGATCCCGACGAAGACGAATTTATCCGAATCCTCGCGGTTCCGAGGGAGGAGATCCCGGTTCTGCTTGACAGCGGCAGGATTCGTGACGCCAAAACTCTAGCCGCGCTGGCCTGGTATCTCGCCAAAAAATGAAATTTCTGCTTTACTTTGGGCAGGCGGTGTTCCGCCTGCCCTTTTTGTTTTCTGGAGGGATGCAAATTGCCCGGCGAACCCGAAGACCTTCTCAAGGCCTTTTGCGAATACCTCGAGTTCGAGCGCGGGGCCAGCGCGAACACGGTTGTCTCCTATCGCGCGGACCTGAAAAGCTGGCTGGCCTTCAGGAGGAAGTCAAACATCGAGGGAGAAGTCCCCGATTCCGCGGAACTCGCCCGCTACCTGCGGCATCTCGCCTCCCTCTCGAAAAGCAAGAGCACCATCCAGCGCCACGCAGCGGCTCTCAGGACATGGAAGCGCTTCCTGGAGGAAGAGGGTTTCCGGCAGCCGGATTCAGAAAGACTGCCCCTGCCTGCAAAGGAAAGGAAGCTCCCGCAGATCCTCGGAGAAGGTGAAGTCGAGCGGATCATCCAGGCCTGCGCCGGGACCTCCCCCATGGACAGGAGAGACCGGGCCCTCATCGAAACCCTTTACGGCTGCGGTCTCCGGGCAAGCGAAGCCTGCGGCCTCAGGCTTCCGGAAGTGGACTTTTCGGGTGGTGTCCTCCGCGTCACCGGGAAGGGGGACAAGGAACGGATCGTTCCCCTCGTCGGGACCTGTCGGGCCGTCCTTGAAAAATTCGTTTCCGAAACCCGCCCCCTCTTCAAGCCGGTCGGGGATGTCCTGTTCACCACCCGCTCGGGGAACCCCATGAGAAGGGAAGACGTCTGGCGCGTCGTACAGAAAAGGGGACAGAAGGCCGGGATCTCGTTGTCTCGGCTCCATCCGCACGTCCTCAGGCATTCCTTCGCCACCCACCTTTTGAGACGGGGGATGGACCTGAGAACCCTGCAGGAACTTCTGGGGCATGCCTCGATCGGCACGACGGAGCGATATACCCATTTCGATACCGAGCTGCGGGACATCTACGACCGCTGCCATCCGAGAGCTTAACAAGCACTGGAAAAAGGAGGGAGTCCTTTGGAAAGCTACCCGGAAAAAGTTGAAGCGGCCCTCGCATGGCTTAAGGAAAGGGTACCGGACCGCCCACTTGCCGCCATCGTCCTTGGATCGGGGCTGGGAAGCCTGGCCGAGCGGCTGGAGGACCCGATGCCGATCCCGTTCGGGGAGATCCCGCACTGGCCGGTTTCAACCGCGCCGGGGCACGCCGCCCGGCTCGTTTTCGGCCGCCTGGCCGGGAGGAGGGTGGTCGTCCAGCAGGGAAGGGTCCATTATTACGAGGGATTTTCCATGAGGGAGGTTACCTTTTCGGCCCGTGTCTACGGGGCCTGGAAAATTCCCTACTACATCCCGACCAACGCCTCCGGGGGAATTCATCACGGCTTGAGGACAGGAGATATCGTTCTCGTCCACGACCACATCAACCTGCTTGGCACCAACCCGCTCATCGGGCCGAACCGGGAAGAGTGGGGCCCCCGTTTCCCCGACCTGGTGTCTGCCTACGATCCCGAACTGCAGCTTCTGGCCGAGGAAGCGGCCCGTGAAAACGGAATCCTCCTCAAGCGGGGGACCTACGTGGCCTTCACCGGGCCTTCGTTTGAAACTCCCGCCGAGATCCGCATGGCCCGCACCCTGGGTGCCGACCTGGTGGGAATGTCAACGGTTCCGGAAGTGATCGTCGCCCGTCACATGGGAATGAGGGTCTGCGCGCTGTCCTGTGTGGCGAACCCGGCGGCGGGAATGACGGGGCAATCCCTCACGCACCAGGAGGTCCTGGATGAAATGGAAAAATCCTCGGCCTCGCTTCTGCGCCTCGTAGAGGGACTCATCCGCAAACTGGAGGAAGACCGTGCTTGACATGCCCCGTTTCATCGAGAACAAGCGCGACGGCTTGGAGCATTCTCCGGAGGAGCTTCGGGAATTCGTCCGGGCCTTCCAGGCGGGGGAAATCCCCGATTACCAGACCTCTGCCTGGCTCATGGCGGTTTTGTTCCGGGGGCTCAGCCGGAAGGAGCTAACGGCCTTCACGCTTGCCCTGGCGACCTCGGGCAGCGTGGTGACGTTCCCGGGGTCCCTGGCGTGCGTGGATAAGCACAGCACGGGAGGCGTCGGGGACAAGACCAGCCTTGTCCTGGTTCCCCTTGTCGCCAGTTGCGGCGTCCCCGTGGCAAAGCTCAGCGGAAGGGGACTGGGCTTCACGGGCGGAACCGTGGATAAGCTCGAAAGCATCGAAGGATTCAGGACCCATCTCACCCGGGAAGAATTCGTCCGCCAGGTGGAGACGGTCGGCTGCGCCATCAGCGGCCACTCGGAGGAACTTGCCCCCGCGGAAAGACGCTTCTACGAGCTTCGCGACGTCACGGGAACGGTTCCCTCGATCCCCCTGATTGCCAGCAGCATCCTGAGCAAGAAGATCGCAGGGGGGAGCCGCTCCTTCGTCTTCGATGTGAAGACAGGCAGCGGGGCCTTCATGCGGACGCTTGATGACTCCCGGGCCCTGGCCCGGCAGCTCGTGGATCTCTCGCTCGCTCTCGGGCACAGGAGCCTGGCGCTGATCTCCGGAATGGACCAGCCCCTGGGCCGCTGGGTTGGCAACGCCGCGGAGGTCCGTGAAGCCATTGACGTCCTCAAGAATGCCGGCCCCGCGGATACGAGAGACCTCTGCATCCGCCTGGGGGGCGCGATGGTCTTCCTGGCAGGAAAGGCGAAGAGCCTTCCGGAAGGAGAGGATCTTTGCCGGAAGGCACTGGCAGCGGGAAACGCCCTCGAACGCTTCCGGATGCTTCTCGAGGCCCAGGGAGGACTGACCCTCTGCATCGACGAGCCGGATCGGGCCCTGCCTCTTGCCCCGGTCAAGACCCTCATCCGCTCGGGGAAAAAAGGAATGCTCGCCTCCTTTGAAACCGAACGGATCGGGAACGCACTGCGTCACCTGGGAGGAGGACGGCGGAAAAAGGAAGATTCCATCGATCCCCAGGTCGCCATCGAGGTCCTGGTGAAAATCGGAGAAGAGGTTTCGCCGGGGGACCCCGTCTTTGCGGTCTACCGTCGCAATGGCCCCGAAGATCCCGCCGCATTGGCACTCCTCGAGGAGGCTTATGCGGTTTCGGAGTCGGCCTCCGTGCAGCCGATCGTCAGGGAGGTGATCGAACCTCTTGGAACCGGATGAGAGAAATCCCGGGGGACCCTGCGGCGGCCCTTCTGGCCGGGAGTACGGAACGGTCCGTCAAAAGGACCTTGTTGAGCTTGCGCCAATGATCCTGAAAATCGCCCGCGCCCTAGCCCCCTACGATGCCCGCTTGAGGGAAGACCTGGCCCAGGAGGGGTTCCTCGGCCTTATCCTGGCATCTTCTTCCTACGATCCCGAACGGGGTGCCTTCGAGGCGTTCGCCCGCCGATGCGCCCGAAACCGGATGATCTCCTTCCTTAGGAAACAGAAACCTTCCCATTCCCTCACGGAGGAAGAGATGGAAAACCTGGCCGTGGAGATTTCGCCTGAAGAAAGGATCGACCTGCACCGGGCAAGAAAATCTCTCTTCAGCCAGCTGAGTCCTTTTGAAATGATCTGCCTGGATGCCTATCTCTACACGGGGTCGAGTGCAGGCGCCGCAGAATTGCTGGGCTGGGAACCCAAAAAGGTTGAAAACGCCCTGACGCGAATCCGGGTAAAGGCGCGCCGCATCCGTGAAAATCCCTTTCAGGGGAGCGGGCCGGGTTCATCTGGACAGGAACCGGACCTTTCCCTACAATAGTCAGCAATCACGGAGGCGAGTGCTGTCTGGTGATGACCCCGGGCTTCAAACCCGGCGGGGGTGGCTTCAAGGCCGCCTCGGTGGGTTCGATTCCCACACGCCTCCGCCATTTGTTTTCTTGCGCAGCCTCCTTTAGGGGTTGCGCTTTTTTCTACCAACGGCCTTGATGTGCTACTCTTGGAAAAGAAATCCTTTCCGGAGAGGGGATACGGGATGAAAACCTTTTTTTCCGAGAAAAAAATCGAAGACCGTTTCGCGATGATCCTGAGCGAGATCGAGGATGACGTGAAACGCCTGGATCTTCCGGAAGTAGTCGAAATTGGCCGTCAGAAAACCATCGACTCTCTATACCGGCGGTACAGCATTGGACATATCGATGTAGACCTCACCCGGATGAAACTTTCGGAGCTGAAAAAAATCGAGGTGGGGCGCATGGAAAAGAACGGGCGCCCTGTCCCGGTCTACAAAAGCCACGTGATCCTCTCGATTCCCTACGTAGGCCCCGAATCCCTCTTCGATTACATCCCGACCCGCACGAACGGCCCGGCCCCGATGGGGGAACTTTCAGACGGCTGCGTGGTTCTCGCCATCCCCATCGAGAATGCCTCTGACCGGGCCCGCAGAGAAGTTGAATCCCTGAGCTTCTATGTCGACCAGATCAACCGCGACGCAAAGGAGTTCAACGAGCGCCTGATGGAGACCCTGGAAAGGAAACTGGAGGAACGCCGCCGGGAAATCGAAAGAGAACTCGAGGAATACCAGAAGGTCGAGGCGTTCGTCAAGGAACACAACAAGCTGAAATGGTCCTGAAACGATGCGAGCGTTCCGTTCTTGTCGACGTTTCCCAGGGAATGGAAGAATTCGTTTTTCCCGGGAACCCGGCCGTAGAGAAAAAGGGGCCTTTCAACCGCGTTCCGGGTAAAAACCGGGAGTTCGTCTACGATCTAAGCCTTTGCACTCAAAGCGGAACTCATATCCAGGGACCTCATTATTTCCTGGAGAAGGGAAGGACGATCGACCGCTTCCCTCTCGAGGACTTCGAGGGCCCCTGTGTGATTGTCGATCTTGAAAAGAGAGGCACCGACACAACAGCAGAGGAACTCGAACGCCTGATCAGGCCGCGGGAGAGGAAGTTGCCAGTCCTGATCCTTCGCACAGGGCACATGGAAGAAGTCCTTGCCTCCGGCGTTCTTGACTCGTCCAGGCGGCCAGGCCTTTCTCTCGAAGCAGCCTTTTTCCTGACCGAAAAAACTTCCTTCAGGATGATCGGGATTGACTCGGTGGGACTCGAGTCCCGGAACACGGAGAATTTCGAAGTCAACCTGCATTTTTGCCGTCGAGGCATGCTGATTCTGGAGGGGCTCGTCAACCTTTTCGCGGTGAAGCGGCGCCATGCCTATCTTTACGCCTTTCCCCTCAAGCTGCGGGGAGTGGAGGGCACTCCCTGCAGGGCGGTCTTGCGTGTAAAACAAGGAGCCCGATTTTGAAGGAGCGTGAGAGCAATGTTCCTTTACCTCGTGCGACACGGCGAAGCGGTTGATGAAGCGGTTAACCCCGAAAGGCCGCTTTCTTCGAGAGGGAATCAGGAGGCAGCCCTGACAGGGCAGTTCCTGAAGGCGATCGGCGCAAAACCGGGGCTTTGCCTCTGCAGCGACAAACTGCGGTCCAGGCAGACGGCCGAACGGATCGTGGAGGAGCTCCGGATTCCCGCCAGGATCGAACAGAGAAAAGGGTTGGCTCCCAAGGATTCCCCGGAGGCTTTTCTCCAGGAAGTGGAATCGTTTTCTGAAGACCGGCTCATCTCGGGGCACGCACCGTTTCTTCCCAGGCTTGCAGGCCTGCTGCTCTGCGGCCGCCCGGACGCGGACGCGTTTCCCATGGCCCCGGGAGGACTCATCCGGCTGGAAAGACGGGGCCGCGGGGCGTGGAGCCTCTCGCTTGCGATCTCCCCGGGTGAGATCGTCGAATTGCTTTAGGACCTGCAGGCTCCGGTCAAACGGCAGGCCAGCCTGCTAAAGCGGTGCTGGACCCGATCGTTCCTCACGGCGATGCTCACGGCTTTTTTCGTCCCCACGATCACGGCGAACCGCTTGGCCCTCGTCAGGGCCGTATAGAGAAGATTCCGCTGGAGCATCAGGTAATGCTGGGTTGTCAGGGGAAGAACCACCGCCGGGTACTCGGACCCCTGGGATTTGTGGACGGTGATCGCATAAGCCGGGATCACCTGGTCCAGGTCTTCGAAAGGGTAGGGAACCGCTCTCCCGTCGAAGACCAGGACGGCGACCTGCTCTTCCGGGTCGATCGACAGGATCCTGCCGATGTCTCCGTTGAAAACCTCTTTCTCGTAATCGTTTCGAACCTGCATGATCCGGTCGTTGACCCTGTAAAGCCTTCCGCCCCGGTGCAGCGCCTCGGCACCGCCGTTCAGGGCGGACTGCAGTCTTTCGTTGAGCGCCATTGCCCCCGCTTCTCCCTTGTGCATGGGGCAGAGTACCTGGATCTCCTCCATCGGATCGAGGCCATACCCATTGGGCAAGGTCCGGGTTACGAGTTCGCAGACTTTCATCGCGACTTTTCCGGGATCTTCTTCCTGGATGAAACAGAATCCCCCGGAAAATCCGCCCTGGCGGGCGAACACCGGCATCTGCCCGTCCCTGATCCGGTGAGCGTTGACCACGATGAGGCTCTCGCGGCTCTGCCGGAAAATCTCGTTCAGCTCGACGATCGGGACCTTTCCGGAATCGATGCATTCTCTCAGGACATTGCCGGGTCCTACCGACGGGAGCTGGTCCGCGTCCCCGACAAGAATGAGAGAAGCTTCGGACGGAACCGCGTCGAGAAGGCTGGCCGCCAGGTGCACATCGAGCATGGAGACTTCGTCAACGACCAGAAGATCGCAGTTCAGCGGGTTTTCGGCGTTGCGGGAGAAACTCCCGTCCTGGACCCGGTATTCGAGCAGCCGGTGTACGGTCCGTGCGGGATGACCGGTCGTTTCCTGCAGCCGCTTGGCGGCCCGGCCGGTCGGAGCCGCCAGGGCGACTTTCTTCCCCTGCCCGCGGTGGAGCTGGAGAAGGGCACGGACCAGCGTGGTTTTGCCCGTTCCGGGACCGCCGGTGATGATCAGGACCTTCTTCCGGATCGCCAGGCGAAGGGCTTCCACCTGCCTTGAAGAGAGCCTTAGAGGGAATTTGCGCAGGAACTCCCCGAGATCGCACTCCGGGTTGTCCCCGGGCGGAGGGAAGGAAAGAAGGGCATTCAACCGCGAGGCGACACGGGCTTCAGCCCGATAGGAGGAAGCCAGGTACACCGCCTGTTCCCCCTGGTGCTCCTCCAGGATCAGGTCTCCCCGGGCGACATTTCTGGAAACCGCTTCCCTGATGGATTCAGGGGGAGCCGAAAGGGTTTCGCAAGCCCGCGCGATCAGGTCAGGGAGGGGAGAATAGAGATGTCCCGCCTCCGAAAGGGTTCGAAGCGTATGGAGTATCCCTGCGTCCATCCGCTGAGGGGAGTCGGGTTTAAACCCCAGACCTGCAGCGATGCGGTCGGCGGTGAGAAAACCGATGCCCCAGACCTCTTCCGCGAGCCGGTAGGGATTTTCCCGGATCCTGTTGACCGTCTGTTCCCCATAGCGTCTCAGGATCTTTTCCGCGAGGGTGGTAGTAACTCCGGCGGAATAGAGAAACAGCAGGGTGTCACGGGCGGCGCTGCGGGCCTTCCAGCCCGAAAGGATCCGCTGCCGACGGTTCGGGCCAATTCCATCGACTTCCGCGAGCCGGTCCGGTTCCTGGTCAAGGATTTCGAGCGCCCTTTCTCCGAAGGCTTTGACGATCTTCTTTGCCGTCACCGGACCAATGCCTTTGATCGAACCGCCCCCCAGGTACCGCTCGATGCCGGCGGCGCTGGCCGGAACGGTCGGGAAACAGGACTGGACTTTGAACTGTCTTCCGAAGCGGGGATGGATCACCCATTCCCCGGCAAGGGAAACCGTTTCTCCCGCCGCCGCGAAGGGGAAGATGCCGACGGCAGTGACCGGACCCTCGAGATTGGGCACGTTCAGACGGACGACACTATAGCCGGTTCGCTCATCACGGTAGGTCACATGTTTGATTTCGCCCTGCAGGGTGATTGTCCCGTTCGGCTTTGTGTTCATGCGGCCATTTTCCCACCCTGCCCGAGGCAGTACAAGATACGAGAGCGGAGGTCCTCGATCGAATGCCTGAGATCGTCTTTCACGGAAATCTGGAAGAACTCGTCCTTGGAAGGGCAAAACCGCCCCCTGTCTGGGCTTTCCCGAGGGCGGCAAAAGACCTTATCGAAACACTGGGGATCCCCCACACGGAAGTCGCCCGAATCGGAATCAACGGGAGGGATTCGGATTTTCTCTCCCCGGTGAGATTCGAGGACCGGGTCGAGGTCTATCCCCACACGCCTCCGAGACCCTCTCCCTGGAACCCTGACGGGAAATCGCCGAGGTCGCAGGAGGTTTCTTTCATCGCGGACAACAACGTCGCTGGAGCCGGAAAACTCCTCCGGCTGATCGGATTTGACACCGCAATCGATCCCCGGCTTGACGACCGGGATATCTGTCTCAAGGCCATCCGCGAAAACCGGGTCGTCCTTTCGCGGGACCGGAATCTCCTGAAGCGGCGCATCGTGACCTACGGATGCCTTTTGCGGACCGAGGACCCCTGGAAACAGCTTGAAGAGGTGGTTCTGCAATACGGCCTGGCCAGCCTGGCGAGGCCCTTTTCCCGGTGCCTTCACTGCAACGGCATCCTGACCCCCGTGAGAAAGGAGCAGATCCTGGACCGGCTTCTTCCCATGACGCGCCTTTACTACGATTCCTTCAACGCCTGCGACGGTTGCGGCCGAATCTTCTGGAGGGGCTCCCACATCGCTTTGATCCTGAAACGGCTGGGGCCGATCCTGGGTCCCTACCAGGCCTCGGAGTAAAGCCTCTCCGCATCGGCCTTCGTCACCGGACGCGGGTTGTTCTCAAGAAGCCTTACCTCGCGCATTGCGGCTTCCGCCATCGAGGGAATGGCCTCCCTGGGAATTCCGAGGTCCCGAAGGCGGGTTTTGACTCCGGCCTGGCGGATCAGGTCCCCTACGACCTCGAGAAATGCCGCTGCGGATCGATCTGAATCAGCCGGCTCGGCGACACCGAAGGCCATCGCCAGCCGGGCGTATCGGTCCCTGCAGGCGGAAAGATTGAAACGGAGGACCGGCAGCAGGAGAACGGCATTGGCGGCCCCATGCGGTACATGAAAGTGCCCGCCGAGGGGATAGGCGAGGGCATGGACGGCCGCGGTTCCCGCCATCGAAAAGGCGAGCCCCGCGATCAGGCTGCCGAGGGACATGCCCTCACGCGCTTCCAGATCCCGGCCGAAACAGACCGCGCGGGCCAGGTGCGCAGACAGATGCTCGCAAGCCATCAGCGAAAGGTTCTGGCTCAGCGGGTTTGCCTTAACCGAGAGGAAGGATTCGATACCGTGGATCAAAGCGTCCACGCCGGTATTCGCAGTGATTTGGGGAGGCAGGTCAAGGGTCAGGGAAGGATCCACGATCGCGGTATCGGGAATCAAGAACCGGCTCGCAATGCCCCGTTTCATTCCCTCGCCCGGAAAGGAAAGGACCGCGACCGGCGAGACTTCCGATCCGCTTCCGGCAGTGGTGGGGATCATGACTGTCCGAAGCCCTTTCGACGGCACGCGGTCATTGCCCGCCATGTCTTCGATCCGCAAGTCGCGGAGGGACAGGACCGAGGCGATTTTCGTGAAATCCATCGTGCTGCCGCCTCCGAAGCCGATCAGAAGATCGTATCCTTCCCGGCGAATCCGGTACACCGCCTCGGCCAGGATTTCCGCCGGGGGCTCGGGGGTGACCCCGCAGAAGACTCCGTATTCGACCCCCGCCCGTTCGAGCGGTCGCTTCACCGCATCCAGGATCGGTGAACTTCCAATGCTCGGTCCGGTGAGAATCAGCGGGTGCCTGCATCCGAGCCGCCCTACGTGATCGGCAACCGTCTCCACGGATCCGCTGCCGAAAACCACGGCAGTCGGAGCACTGAAAACAAATCCCTTCATGGTTTTTCCCTCCTGGCCGCTACGCGACGTTTTCCTCCGCCCCTGCCCTCCGGGCCGCCTTTTTCCTCGCGTCGTGGTTCAGGATGGTCTTCCTGACCCTCACGGAAAGAGGCGTGACTTCCACCAGCTCATCTTCCGCAATCCATTCCAGGGCCGTGTCAAGGGTCAGCCTCCGGGGGACGTCCAGGATGACCGTGTTGTCCTTGGTGGCGGATCGATGGTTCGTCACGTGTTTCTTCTTGGTCGGATTGCAGGGGAGATCATTCCCCCTGGAATGTTCGCCCACGACCATGCCTTCATAGACACGGTCCATCGGCGAAATGAAAAGGGTCCCTCTTTCCTGAAGGTTTTCCAGCTGGTAGCTGGTCGCCTCCCCGGTGTCCATGCTCACAAGCGAACCGCGGCTCCTGCCGGCCACTTCACCCCGCCAGAGGTCGTACCCGATGAACCGGGAAGACATGATCCCGAGCCCTCGCGTGTCGGTCAAAAACTCGCTCCTGTAACCGATCAGACCCCGCGTCGGGATGTTGAACTCCAGCCGCAGCATTCCCGTGCCAAGGTTCTGGACGCTGGTGAATTCGCCCTTCCGTTTTGAGACCTTCTCGATCACGACCCCCTGGTGTTCTTCCGGAACATCAATGATCAGCTGTTCGATCGGCTCCAGAAGGTTCCCCTGCTCATCCCTGGCGGTGATGACCTCCGGCCTGGAAACGCAGAATTCCATCCCTTCCCTGCGCATCTCCTCGATCAGGATGGCCAGGTGCAGTTCGCCGCGCCCGGAAACCTTGATGCCGTCCGGCCGGCCGATGTCCTCAACCCGCAAGGCGACGTTGACCCGGGCCTCCCGCATCAGGCGGTCCCGGATCTGTCTCAGCGTGACGGCACGGCCTTCCTTGCCGGAGAAGGGCCCCGTGTTCACCAGGAAAAACATCGAAACCGTCGGTTCCTCGATCGTCAGCGGCGGGAGGACGACTTCAGGGATCTCTGCAGAAGCAAGCGTGTCCCCGATCCCGATCTCCTCCGGCCCGGCGATCCAGACGACGTCTCCGGCTCCGACCTCTTCGACCTCGACAAGCTGCAGTCCCCGGGAAACCCAGAGGTGCGTGACTTTGGCGCTTTCAGTGCCGCAGATCTCCCACTTCTTGCGGTCTGATCCCGTCCAAGCGGTGCTTTTCCGAAGGATCGGATCCCCCGTCCTGATCCGCCCCTGCAGGACCTTTCCGCAGCCGATCCTGCCGATATAGTCGTTCCAGGCCAGCGTGGTGGCCTGCAGGAGGAAAGGCTTATCCGGATCCCCCGACGGGGGCGAAACCTTTTCGATGATCGTTTCGAAAAGGGCATCCATCCCTTTCCGTTCGTCCTTTTCCAGGTCCCGGACAAACCAGCCGTGAAGCCCCGATCCGTAAAGAACCGGGAAATCTGCCTGTTCCTCCGAGGCCCCAAGTTCGAAGAACAAATCGAAGGTGGCGTTGAGAGCGCTTTGAACCGAGGCATTCGGGCGGTCGACCTTGTTGACCACGACGATCGGCTTCAGCCCGGCCTTCAGAGCCCGCATCAGGACGTAACGGGTCTGGGGCATGGGGCCCTCATTGGCGTCCACCAGCAAAAGAACGGAATCCACCATTGAAAGAACCCGTTCGACTTCTCCCGAAAAATCCGCGTGCCCGGGAGTGTCGATGATATTGATCAGGATGCCCTTCCATTCCACCGAGCAATGCTTCGCCCGGATCGTGATGCCCCTTTCCCGCTCAAGCTCGTTGTTGTCCATGATGCGTTCTTCCACCTTCGCGTTCTCCCGGAAGACGCGCGCGGCCCTGAAAATGGAATCCAGCAGCGTGGTCTTTCCGTGGTCGATGTGCGCAATGATGGCGACGTTCCTGATTTTCGCTAGGTCTCTCATCTGACCGATCCTTCCAGATTGAAGTTTTCCCGGCCTGAACCGGACAAAGGATCATTATACTTCCAAGAGCGCAAAAAAAAAGCCGGAAGACCGGCAAAAGGCCGAACTTCCGGCACCCCTTCCAGCCTCAAAGTTTTCCCAGGATCTCGCCCCGTTTGGGGGCAAGGATTGCGGCAAGGGAAGCGATGTATTTCCCCTGGAAACGGGCCCCCTCCAGGTCAGCCTCGCCGGGGGAGCGTTCGCCGCTCGTCCCCGCGATCGTGGAGGCACCGTAGGGACTCCCGCCGACGATTCCCTCATTGTTCATCTGCCCCTTGAAGGCGTAGGGGAGTCCTGCAACCAGCATTCCATGGTGGAGCAGGGTAACGTGGAAAGTCAAAATCGTCGATTCCTGCCCTCCGTGCTGCGTAGCGGAACTCGTGAAAACTCCGCCGATCTTTCCGACGAGGGCTCCCCGCGCCCAAAGACCGCCGGTTGAGTCAAGAAAAGCCCTCATCTGGGCCGCCATGTTTCCAAAGCGTGTCGGCGTGCCGAAAATTATCGCATCGGCCTCCTCAAGGTCCGAAAGCGTTGCCACGGGCACGTCTTCGAAGGCTTTGCGGGCCTTTAGGGCTCCCATCTTCTCCAGCACTTCCATCGGAAGAGTCTCCGGAACACGCCGGAGGAAAACCTCCGTTCCGGGAACTTCGCCCGCGCCGGAAGCGACAGCCTGAGCCATCCGGAAGACATGACCGTACATCGAATAGAACAGCACGAGGACCTTCATCCTTTCCCCTCCTCACTCGTCTAATTTAGCTACCTGCTGCGTTCTTGCGTTTCAATGATATCATATGGCCGGATAAAAACTTGGGGAAGGCCCCTGGGGGCCTTCCCCTTCGCGTGCTTCGGTAGCGCGAGCCGAGAACTCAGATCTGCCTCTTCCACCGGGTTCCCTGGGGCGTGTCTTCAAGGATGACTCCCTGTTCGAGAAGTTCGGACCTGATCGCGTCCGCCCCCTGGAAGTCTTTCCTCCTTTTCAGCTCGGCTCTTTCGCGAATCCGGTTTTCGATTTCCGCGTCGGTCAACCCCGATTCCCGTTCCTTTCCAATCCCCAGGACACCGAGGATCTCATCGGCCTCCCTCAGGAAAGATTCCGCTTCGCGCAGTTCCGCGAGGCCGGGAAGAGGGCTTTCCCGAAGGGCGCTGTTGATCGCCTTCACGGCTTCGAAAAGGGCGCCAAGGGCACCGGCCGTGTTCAGGTCGTCCTCCATCTCGTCCCTGAATCGTTCCCTGTTCCTTTTGATCTCCGTGGCCAGGCGCGGGGCCGCCTCGCCGCGCGTTTCCCCGGAAGCGATGGCTTCCTGCAGCAACGCCCAGCAGTTTCTCAGGCGCTCGACCGCAGAAGTTGCCTGCCGCAGGGAATCATCGGAAAAGTTGATGGGGGAGCGGTAATGGGCACTCAGCATGAAAAGGCGGATTGCCAGGGGCGAAAAACGCTTTCGCAGTTCCCGGGCCGTAAGGAAGTTGCCGAGGGATTTCGACATTTTCTCGTTGTCCATCAGGAGATAGCCGTTATGGACCCATGTCCGGATGAACGGTTTTCCCGTGGCTGCCTCGGCCTGTGCAATTTCGTTCTCGTGGTGAGGGAAGATAAGGTCGCTACCCCCCGCGTGGATATCCGCGGTTTCCCCAAGGTATTTCATCGCCATGGCGCTGCACTCGATATGCCAGCCGGGCCGTCCCGGACCCCAGGGGCTGTCCCAGTAGGGCTCTCCCTCCTTACGGGCTTTCCACAGGGCAAAATCCAGGGGATGCTTCTTTCTTTCGTCAACCTCGATCCTGGCGCCGGATTGCAGTTCCTCCAGCGTCTGCTTCGAAAGCTTTCCGTACTCCGGGAACGTGGCGACCTCGAAATAGACATCGCCGTCCACCGTGTAGGCGTGTCCCGTCCTGACAAGCCTTTCTACCAGTTGGATGATCTCGGGGATATGCTCGGTCGCCTTGGGGTTGACTGTCGCCCGGCGGATTCCCAGGGCATCCGCATCCTCGTAATAGGCCTCGATGAACCGGTCAGCCAGTTCTGAAACGGTGATGTTGAGCTCCCGGGCCCGATTGATCATCTTGTCGTCGATGTCGGTGAAGTTCTGGACGTAGATGACCTTCATCCCCGTTGATTCCAGGTAACGGCGCATCACGTCGAACACGATGAAGGGGCGGGCATTGCCGATGTGGAAAAAGTCATAGACGGTTGGGCCGCAGACATAAAAACGGACTTCTCCCGGTACGAGAGGCACGAATTCCTCTTTCCGGCGGGTCAGATCGTTGTATAGCTTCATGGGCATGCACCTCCGGGTTCATTGACTTGCTGGAGCTATCCTATACTATGCGGAGAGGGTTTTCCAGTTCGGAGGGCAGCCGCCCGTCCGGAAACCGGAGTGAAACATTGCCGATTGACAGTCTGAAGGACAAGATCCGAACGCTTCCCTCCCGCCCCGGGGTTTACCTGATGCACGACGAGCAGGGCCGCGTTATCTACATCGGAAAGGCAAAATGCCTGAAGAAGCGGGTTACATCCTACCTTCGCCATGACCGTTTCGCCTCCCCGCGACTGAAAAAGCTGACCGAATCCGTTAGCGACCTGTCCTTTATCCGGACGGAGTCCGAAGCGGAAGCCCTGATCGTTGAATCCAGGCTGATCAAAAGATACCAGCCATTCTTCAACGTCGACCTCAAGATGGGGGAGCGGTACCCCTGGATCAAACTGACGAAGGAGCGCTTCCCCCGAATCGAGATCACTCGCTTCCGGACAAATGACGGGGCGTCCTATTTCGGCCCCTTCACCCGGGTCTTTGAATTACGCCAGCTCCTCCGCCTGATCGAGCGCCATTTCCCGCTCAGGACCTGCCGCTTTCCTGAACCCGCTTCCCCTGTCCCGGGAAGGCCCTGCGTGAGGCACTCTCTCCAGCGCTGCCTGGCCCCCTGCGTGGGCAACTGCACGGAAAGCCGCTACGCCGAGGTGGTTGCAGACCTCTCGCTTCTCCTGAGCGGCAGGGTGACCGACCTCGTCGAAAGTCTCAGGCACAGGATGGACCAGGCGGCCTCAGAACTGCACTTCGAAGAGGCGGCCAGGCTCAGGGACACGATTCGCGCGGTCTGGCGGTACACCCGCCAGAAACGGAACCGGGTCCTGCCGGAAGACCTGGACAAGGACACATGGGAGGCCTTTCTGCGGCTGCAATCCCTCCTTCGTCTTTCTTCCGTCCCCTGGCGGATCGACTGTTTCGACATCTCCCACTTTTCCGGCAAGGAAACCTACGGAGTGGTCGTGGTTTTCGAACAGGGCATCCCGAACCCTTCCCTCTACCGCAAATTCGCCATCCGGGAAGTGGATGGGGTGGACGATTTCCGTTCCATCCAGGAAACCCTGCGGAGACGGTACATGCGGGCCCTCAAGGGGGACGACCCCCTTCCCCAGCTCATCGTCATCGATGGAGGCGGCCAGCAGCTCCGATTCGCATTCGAGACCCTCAATGAGCTAGGCCTGGGGGAAATCCCCGTTGTCGCGCTGGCAAAACAGGAGGAAGCGGTATACACTCTTTTTGAAAAGACCCCGCTCATTCCGGGCAAAGAGGATCTTGCCCTTCAGCTTCTCCAGAGGCTGAGGGACGAAGCTCACCGGTTTGCCGTTTCGGCCCATACGAAAGGACGGGACCGCAGGATCCGCAGGTCTGCCCTGGAGGATATCCCCGGAGTGGGAAAGAAACGGGCGGCAGCGCTGTTTGCAAAATACGGAAACCTTGGCCGGATCGCGTCGGCAACTCCCGAGGACCTGGCCAGATCCGTTCCGGGGATGGGAGTCAGCCTGGCGCGGAGGATCATTGAGCATCTGGAAGGAGCATCGGAATGAAAGAACCTGACAGGGTAGCCGACGAACGGTACATGCGAATGGCCATCAGCCTTGCCGAGAGGGGAACGGGGTTTGTCAGCCCAAATCCCCGGGTCGGCTGCGTTCTCGTGAAAGACCAGTCGATCGTGGGTTGGGGCTACCACAGGCGTTTCGGGGGCCCCCATGCCGAAGTGGAGGCACTCAAAATGGCGGGGAGCCTTGCTGAAGGAGCAACTGCCTATGTCAACCTGGAACCCTGTTCACATTTCGGGAAAACGCCTCCATGCGCGCCGCTGCTTGTAGAGGCGGGAATCGCCCGAGTGGTTGCCGGGATGCAGGATCCCAATCCCCTGGTGAACGGACAGGGACTCGCCTGCCTGGAAAAAGCCGGCATCCGGACATCCGCGGGAGTGCTCGAGGACGAATGCAGGTGGCTCAACCGGGGGTTTATCCGCCGAGTGACGCTGAACCGGCCGTGGGTAACCGTCAAGGCAGCGATGAGCCTCGATGGCGATATCGCCCTTCCGGGCGGGGAAAGCAAATGGATCAGCGGTCCCCTCTCGAGAAGCAAGGCTCACCTTCTCCGCTCTGAACACGATGCCGTTCTAGTCGGGGTGGGAACCATCCTGGCGGATGACCCCGAACTGACGGTCCGGCTCGTTGAAGGCCGGTCTCCTCTCAGGGTCGTCCTGGATACCTGCCTTCGGACCCCTCCGAAAGCGAAAGTTGTTGGAGATGGGCGATGCCTCGTCCTGGGAGGGGAAAACGCACCCCCGGAGCGCGCCCGGGCTCTTGAAGAGGCTGGGGCTCGAGTTCTCCTTTTGCCGCTCGACGAAGCGACGGGAAGGCTGCCGGTGGACCGTGTCCTTTCCACCCTTGCTGCAGAGGGTGTCTCAATGCTTTTGATCGAGGGGGGGAGCTCCGTGATCAGCGCCTTCATCCAGGCCCAGGCGGTTGACGAGTATTCGCTTTTCCTGGCCCCGACCCTGCTGGGGCGAGGCGTTCAGCTCGCCGGCGAGATTTCCCTGGGAAGCATGGAGGACGCCATTTCCCTTTCGCCTGCTAGAATAAAGCAGGTCGAGGGGGATCTGTGGCTGGAGGTCAAACCCAAATGTTCACCGGCCTTATAGAGGAAGTCGGAACGATCCTCCGGCTCCTGCCTGCAGGAGATGTCACGGAACTGGAAATCCGGGCCCCGGGGATCGCCTCTTCGCTTTCCAGGGGCGATTCGGTGGCGGTGATGGGCGCCTGCCTGACGGTCACATCCCTCGGAAGGGATTCTTTCAGGGTCGAGATGATGGAGGAGACGGTCCTCAGGACAAAACTGGGCAGGCTGGTGCCGGGTTGTCCGGTCAACCTGGAAAGAGCCTTGCGGCTGGGAGGAAGGCTGGACGGCCATCTTGTGACGGGTCACGTCGACGGCATCTGCTTCCTGGAAGGAATGGAAGGAAAGGGGAAAACCCGTCTCGCGAGGTTCACCGCAGGAAAGGACCTGACCTGCCTGATCGTTCCCAAGGGATCCGTCGCGCTGGACGGTGTCAGCCTGACCGTGATCGATGCCGATCCCCAAACCGGCTGTTTCTCCGTGGGCCTGATCCCTGAAACCCTCCGGAGGACGACGCTGGGCGGTCTTTCTGTCAAAGACCCGGTGAACCTTGAAACCGACCTGATCGCCAAGTACGTACGGCGCTTCCTGGCGCCGGCAGGAAACGAGTCCCGGCAGAACTCTTCCAGTGGAGAAATCACCTGGGAAACGCTCCGGGAAAACGGGTGGATGTAATTCAATCCTCAAGGAGGCGCAACGCTTGATCTACAAACCCGAAGGATCTCTTTTTCACCCCATCGAGGATGCCCTGGAGGACATCCGGATGGGCAAAATGGTCATCGTCGTCGATGACGAGGACCGGGAGAACGAGGGAGACCTCGTGATGGCGGCCGAGCTGGCGCGCCCCGAGGACATCAACTTCATGATCACTTACGCCCGCGGGCTTCTTTGCGTCCCGATCACCCTCGAACAGGCCCGCCGGCTGAAACTCGACCTGATGGTGAGGGAAAGTTCCGATCCCCACGGGACGGCATTCACCGTCAGCGTTGACGCCCGGGAGGGGACGACAACCGGGATCAGCGCCGCCGAACGGGCACTCACCGCGCGCGTCCTCGCGAACCCGGACTCCAGGCCGGAGGATCTGAGGCGCCCCGGCCATGTCTTCCCCCTTGCCGCCAAAAAGGGAGGCGTCCTGAAGCGGGCCGGGCACACGGAAGCCGCGGTCGATATGGCCAGGCTGGCAGGCTTGCACCCAGCGGGAGCGATCTGCGAGATCATGAACGAAGACGGATCCATGGCGCGGCTGCCCCAGTTGCTGGAGTTCGCGGAACGGCACCAGCTCAGGATCGTTTCGATCGAGGACCTCATCCGCTACCGCCACTTGAGGGACAAGCTCGTCGAAAGGGTCGCCAGCGTCCGTCTCCCGACTCCGTACGGCGAATTCGTTGCCCACGCCTACCACTTCGTCCTGGACGAGAACCAGGACCTGCTGCACATCGCCCTTGTCATGGGCGATGTCTCTGGACAGGAGAACGTGCTGGTCCGGGTCCATTCCGAATGCTTCACCGGCGATGTCCTCGGCTCCCTCCGGTGCGACTGCGGGCCACAGCTCCACAAGGCCATGGAAATCATCCAGGAGGAAGGGCGGGGCGTGATCCTCTACATGCGGCAGGAAGGTCGGGGCATCGGCCTTTTCCACAAGCTGAAAGCCTATGAACTCCAGGAAAAGGGACTGGACACCGTGGAAGCGAACGTGGCCCTCGGGTATGATGCAGACCTGAGGGACTACGGGGTCGGAGCCCAGATCCTGGCCGATCTCGGCCTGAAAAGCATCCGGATCCTGACGAACAACCCGAGGAAAATCGTCGGGCTCCAGGGATACGGGCTCAAAATCACCGAGAGAGTCCCCCTGGAGGTCGCCGTGAATCCCTTCAACGCCTTCTACCTCCACGCAAAGCAGGAAAAGATGGGGCACATCCTGCATCTTGAAGAACCCCCGGCCGAGGCCGAGGGGGAATAAACGGCCGTATTCAGAGGGGAGAGATCAAACAGTGCAGACATTCCAGGGGAAACTGATCGGTTCGGGCCTTCGCTTCGCTCTCGTCATCTCCCGGTTCAACGAGCTGATCTCCGGCAAGCTTCTCGACGGGGCAAAAGATGCGCTCATCCGGCACGGGGTCAAAACGCAGGATATCGACGTGTTCTGGGTACCCGGGGCCTGGGAAACGCCGCTCGCCGTAAAGGAGATCGCCCTGGGGGGACGGTACGATGCCATTGTCGCCCTCGGAGCCGTGATCCGGGGGGACACCCCGCATTTCGACTATGTGGCGGGCGAGGTCTCAAAGGGACTTGCCCTGATTTCGCTCGAGCAGAGAGTCCCTGTCGCCTTCGGGGTCCTGACCACGGACAACCTCGAACAGGCCTTGCTGCGGGCCGGTAGCAAGGCCGGGAACAAGGGCAGCGAGGCCGCCCTCGCCGCTCTGGAGATGGCGGATCTCCTCAGGGAAGTCCGGCGCGGTTCGGAGGCCTGATCATGCTCGACCCCAAGCTGATCCGTGAAAATCCCGATTCGATCCGTCAGATGCTCGAGAACCGACGGGCCTCGTGGCCGGTCGAGGAGGCCCTGGCCCTGGACAGCCGGAGAAGAGAGCTGCTGGCCGAGGCCGAATCCCTCAAGGCCATGCGCAACGAGGGATCCCGAAAGGTCGCAGCGCTGAAAAAAGATGACCCCGAAAAGGCCAGGCTGATGGAAACGCTTCGCGAGGCAGGTGCCCGCGTGAAGGCGCTCGACTCGGAAATTGCAAAAGTCGAAGAGCGGTTTGAGGAACTCCTCCTCCAGCTTCCCAACATGCCCCATCCCTCGGTCCCGGTCGGGGTGGATGAAAACGACAACCCTGAAATCCGGCGCTGGGGGACACCTCCCTCTTTCCCCTTTCCCCCCAGGCCTCACTGGGAGATCGGCGAAGCGCTAGGAATCATGGATTTCGACCGGGGGGCAAAGCTGGCGCAGGCCCGCTTCACGGTGCTCAGGAAAGCCGGAGCCCTTCTGGAACGGGCCCTGATCAACTTCATGCTCGACCTTCATACCCGGGAGCACGGATACGAGGAAGTGGCACCCCCCTTCATGGTCAACTCCGCCACGATGAGGGGGACCGGGCAGCTGCCCAAGTTTGCAGAAGAGCTGTATCGCTGTGAGGGTGACGATCTGTGGATGATCCCCACCGCCGAGGTCCCCCTGACAAACCTGCGGGCGGGGGAGATTTTGAAAGAGGAAGAGCTGCCCCTTTACCTGACCGCCTACACCCCCTGTTTCCGGCGGGAGGCGGGCAGCTACGGCCGGGACGTTCGGGGGATGCTCCGCCAGCACCAGTTCGACAAGGTCGAAATGGTCAAGATCGTCCATCCCGATTCAAGTTACGACGAGCTCGAGAAACTGACGAACAACGCGGAAAGAGTGCTCCAGATCCTGGGCCTGCCCTATCGGGTCATCTGCCTCTGCACGGGGGACATGGGATTCGCCTCGAGCAAGACCTATGACATCGAGGTCTGGCTCCCCTCGCAGGGTAAATACAGGGAAATCAGCTCCTGCAGCAATTGCGAAGACTTCCAGGCTCGCCGGATGAACACGCGTTTCCGTTCAAAGGATACCGGCAAAATCCGGTTCGTCCATACCCTGAACGGTTCGGGGATCGCCATCGGGCGGTGCCTGATCGCCATCCTGGAAAACTACCAGCGGGAAGACGGCTCGGTCAAGGTTCCCGAACCCCTCGTTCCCTACATGGGTGGACTGGAAGAGATCGTCTGAACCGAATCGAACCGATGGGCGCCGGTTTTTAAGGATTCCGTTCCACATTGCCCCGGCCCCCCGCTGTTTATGGTAAAATGTCGCTGAAGACGGCCCTTCGGGGTCACTTTGTCTGTGCCTTCAAGAGGGAGGAATCCCATGTCGCCCGTTCTGGTTCAATGGAACGCTCTCGCTCAAATCGGCCTCATCGGGCTGGTTTCGATTGCGGCTCAGCGTCTGCTGAGACGTTTTCTGGAGCGTGACCAGTACGATTACATGAAGGACATCCTTTTCGTAGCCTGCTGGCTCGTCTTCGGCATCCTTTCGGAGAGCCCCACGATTCGGCTGATCGTCTCCGCCGGGACAGGGGCATGCATGATCGGAATCTGCCAGCGCATTTTCAGAAATCGCGACCTGAGGTGGGCATTCCTCGTCCTGGGAGCCTTTATCGCGCTTTTCGGTCCCAGGATCTTTTTCATTGGACTGCCCGAGGGCCGCTACCTTTACTTGTCGCCACTCGTGTCGGTCATTGTCACCTCTCTCTGGATGGGACTCTTCCCCGTGCTCCTCCAGGAGCTCGACCAGGTCCCGGGGCTGGCGGGTTTTCTTCTTGCCACCTGCTGGAGCCTGATCCTCCTCGTCAGCTTCCCGGCAACGCATTCCTTCTCTGAATCCTTCTACCTCGGCGTGGCGGCGCTCTTTTTCCTCGGTGTCTTCTGGAGCCGCCACGGTCAGGTTTTCCGGAGGCTGGGAGAACCGCTGGCCGCCATGTGGGGAATGCTGGCCGCCAGCGCCTCAACGATCGGCGTCAGCAAGGGGGTTGCCTTCACCACGCTGATGATCCTGCCCATCGGCCTGTTCGCCCTGCCGATCATGGAGTTTTCCCTCCGGATCGTCAGCCGGGCCTTCGCTGTCAACCCCCAGGCGGAAGTCTCCCTGTACCGGAAACTGGTGGACAGGGGACTGGACCATCCGACCGCGGTCCGGATGGTCGCGGGCATCTGTTCTTCCCTGGCCCTTTCGATCGCCCTGCTTCAGATGGACCTTTACGTGCCTGCCGCGGTCACCGCGGCAGGAGCGATTCCCCTTTTCGTACTGCCCGCCCTTCAAAAGCTTTTCGCCCCGGCGAACCGGGAAAGCGGGAGAAATCCCTCCCTCTGGGGGATCCGGATCGACAATGTTTCCCTGAATTTCGCCGTTTCGAAGGTCAAATCCTGGATCACGCACGGCAGCCGGGGCTACGTGATCATTACGCCCGACGCCCTGGCAACGCTGAGAAGCCGCTACGACGGGCGATACCGCGAAGTGGCCCGGGAAGCGGATCTCGTTTTGCCTGACGGCATGGGCCTGATCCAGGCGCTCAAGTTCCTGGGCTCGCCCGTTCAACAAAGGATTCCCGGGGTCGAATTCGTCGAACAGCTCTGCCGCCTTTCGGCCTCCGAACAGTGCCCCGTCTATTTCCTGGGGGCAAAAGAGGGGGTTGCCAAGGCCGCAGCTGAAAAACTCTCCGCAAAGTATCCCGGGATGGTCGTGGCGGGAACTCACCACGGGTATTTCCGAAGGGATGAGGAAGAATCCCTCTGCCGAGAGATTCGGCAGGCCGGTACGCGCATCCTTCTCGTTGGACTGGGGGTCCCCCAGCAGGAATTATTCATCCGGAGAAACCTGGCATCCCTGGGGCATGTGGTCGCGATGGGTGTCGGAGGGAGTTTTGATGTTCTTTCAGGAAGACTTCGAAGGGCCCCGGTGTTTATGCAGAAGCTGGGACTGGAGTGGCTTTTCCGGCTCTGCCAGGAACCGAAAAGCCGTTTCCGCAAGGATCTTGGCCTTTTCCTGTTTGCGTTGCTGGTGTTAATGAAACGGTTGGGGCTTGACCGCTGGAACGGTGCGGAGGCGTCATGAAAACCGAAGCCCGCGAAATCATGCACAAGGACCTGACGGCCGTAACCGAAAAGGACCGCGTCGAAGACGCCCTTCATGCCCTCTATAACCAGCGCCTGTCCGGGCTTCCGGTCGTCAAGGAAGACTGGGTCCTTGTCGGTTTCCTTTCCGAAACGGACATCCTGAAGGCCGCTTTCCCGACCTATCTCGAATTTCTGGCACAAAGCTCCTTCCTGGACGATTCGGAAGGGGGGCTCGTGAACCGGCTTGCCACGGTGGCAAACCGCCTGGTTGGTGAACTGATGAACCCCCATCCCTATTTTGTCGAGCCGACCTCGAGCCTGGTCACCGTGGCGGACATGATGATCCGCAAGCGGATCAAGAGGCTGCCGGTGGTGGAAAACGGACGCCTTGTGGGGATCATCGACCGCGGAGCTTTTTTTGAGCACATGATGGAGAAGAGGACAAATGAGCGGACACGGTGAGGGCAGGGAAAAACATTCAGAAAAATGGCTGGCAGAACTGGAAATAGAGGCCTGCAGGGAGGAACTGGAGGCCCTTTTTTTGCAGGAGAAGGAAGCCCTCGAAGCCAGGCGCTCCGAAATCCTGGAGCGTTTGGACCTGATGGAGCAGAACACCCTTGCCGAGGTTGAGGCGGAAAAAGCCCTTGCAGAGAAGCGCAGGCAAGAAATTCTAGCTTCCTTAAAAGACCACCTGGATAAACGTTACGAAGAATTCATCCTGAGGCTCAACGCGGAAGACCGGGTTACGGAACTTGCCGGGGAATGCATGGAAATGCTGCTTCCCAAGCCCACCCAAAATCGGGGGGGGTCCGTTTGATCCGAGAAATGGTGAGGCTCGCCGTCTGGGGGTTGACACCCCAGCGTCCTGAGGTCGTGGAAGCCCTGCACGATTTCGGCCTCCTTCACGTGGTAAGTCCGCCGGAAGCCCACACCCCTTCCAAAGAAGAAGAAGCCCTGAGGTTCACCCGCGCCAAGGTCCTCGGAATGCTGGAAGCCATGGAATGGAAAGATTGGGGCCTTCTCACGGACGAGATCGTCGACCGGGCTCGAGACCGGGTCGATCTTGGAATCGAGGGCGTGGTGGACGAAATCGACAGGAGCCTTGACGATTTCCGCAACAGGCTTGCGGTCCTCCTCGAAGAAAGGAGGCGTCTCAGCTTTTCCCTCGCAGAACTGAAAAGGGCCCACCAGGTCGTGTTCCACTTCATCCCCTTTGTTTCTGCCGAAGATCGGCCCGATTCTCATCTGTCCCTGTGGTGGGTGAAGAGCGAATCCCTCCAGAAAACCCTCTTCGGCTTGAGGAACCAGCTGCAGAAGGAGGAAACTGCGGAAGAGGGGAAAGAAGTCCTGCGCTACCACGTGCTGAACACGGAAAAGGGACAGTCGGTCCTGGCGGTCAGCACGCCCCTGGAGATGGAGGAAAAAGTCCGGGAATTCCTGCGTCAGCGGGGGGCAGTCCTGTGGAAGGCCCCGGAAGGATTCCAGCGTGAAACGGAAAGGGATTCCCTGCGGGCTGTGGAAGAAGGCCTGAAGGAAACAAGCGCCCGCCTGGAAGAGATCGCGGAGGAAATCCGCCGCGCAAGAGAGGAGTGGGGACCGAGGCTGGCCTCCCTCTATATTCTCCTGGACGAGAGGCTCGAGGAAACCCTCGTCGAATCCGGAAGCCAGACCCGCGGGGAAACCTTCCTCATCGAGGGGTGGATCCCGTCAGATTCCCTTGATACGGTTATTCCCCTGCTGAAGGAGCGTTTCGGCGACAACGTCCTGGTTCAATGGCGCTATCCTTCCTCGGAAGAGTGGCACCGGGTCCCCACTCTCCTTTCAAACCCCGCCGCAACACAGCCGTTCGAAATCCTGCTCAGGCTGATGCCGCACCCCCAATACAAGGGAATTGACCCGACCAGCCTTGTGGCTGTCTTTTTTCCCTTCTTTGCGGGCTGCATGATCGGAGACGCGGGCTACGGGGTCCTGATCGCTCTTCTGGGACACCGGCTTTCCAAAAGCACCGCGCATCCCCTCCTGCCCCCGGTCGGGAAGATTCTCCTGTGGGTTTCAGGATGGAGCGTCGCCTGGGGGATCGCCTTCGGCGAAGTCTTCGGTGACCTGGGACACAGGCTTTTCCACATCAGGCCGCTATGGGTCGAACGATCCCACGCGGTCCTGCCCGTTCTGATCTTCACTGTCGCCCTGGGGGTCGCTCATATTTCCATCGGTCTTTTCATGGGGTTCCTCGACGGCCTCCGGAAAAAACACCGTCATCTCTGGATGGAGAGGCTCGGTTCCCTGATCGTTCTCTGCTCTCTGGTCGGACTTTTGCTCCTCGTTCGTCTGAACTTGCCGCGCCCGTTCTTTTCGCTCAACATCATCCTTCTGGTGATCGGAACGGCTCTTTTGCTTGTCGGGGGAAAGATCGGCGGGATCATCGAAACCTTCAGCGCCCTGGGCAATGTCCTGAGCTATGTCCGAATCGCGGCCATCGGGTTGTCCTCGGCCATCCTGGCGATCGTCGCCACGCGCTTTGTCGATGTACTGGGGCTTTCGTTCCTTGGGGTCCTCATGGCCCTGGTCATCCATCTCCTGAACTTCGTCCTGGCGATCGGCGGATCGGGCCTTCACAGCGCCCGCCTTCATTATGTGGAGTTTTTCAGCAAATTCTATCAGGGGGGCGGAAAGGAATTCCGGCCCTTCACAAGGAGGAGATTGTCTTGGAAAAAGCCCTCTTAGCCCTAGCAGCTTCACTGGCAATCGGAATTCCAGCCCTGGCGACCGCCTACGCACAGGCAAGGATCGGCTCCGCCGGTGCTGGAACGGTTGCCGAAAAACCGGAAACCTCGGGAACCATGATCATCCTGGAGGCGATCCCCGAAACGATTGTCATCCTGGGTTTTGTCGTCGCCATCATGATGATCCTTCAGCTTGCCTGAAAAGCTCCCGGCGATGATCCGCGAACGGGTTGGAGAAAACGGCAGGGAAGCGCTCGAGGCTTTCAAGCGGGCGGTCCGGCAGGAATATGAACGAAAGCTTGAGGTCCTGCGGGAAACGTTTGAGCAGGAGTTCTCTTCTCTTGTCGCCGCCCGGAGAATGGAGGTCGAGCGGAAGGTCCAGGAGATCCGCGACAGGCAGCGGAACGAGTTCAATGCGAGGCTTGCCCTTGACAGGCAGGAAGCGGTCAGGAAATTCCGCAGCCGCGTCTTTGAAGCCATCGAACAAATTGTTGAACGTGCCGAAGCGGAACTTGCCCATCGCCTTGAATCCCTGAGAAGGCAGCCGGAAGCATACGGCCCTGTTCTAAATTGCCTCGTGCAGGAGGCCCTGGACGTCCTCGCCCTTCCGTGTGCTGTCATCCGTGTGAAAACGGGAGAGGAAAACCTCCTCCGGAAGGATCCGCGGATCGTGAGAATCGAGGAATCGGAAGCGCTGGAGTGGGGCGGAGCCATTGTTTCCGAAGAAACAGGGACAATTCTTGTAGACAATTCCCTGCAAACGCGCTGGGAACGCCTGCGGCCGATCCTGGTGGAAAGCCTTTCCAGGCGGCTGGCACCCCTGGTCGAAGATGTCCAGCAACAACTCCCCGAATTACGAGTATCTTAATTCAAGGCTGCGGGCGCGCCTGGGGGCGTTCATCGAACCCGATTCGCTCAGGCAGCTTGCTCGTGGAACGATCCGGGAACTGGAGCTTTTTCTCCTTGATTCCGCCTACGCGGAAAGTTACCGGGCAAATCTCGTTTCTTCCGGGGCTTCTCCTCTGGGCCGGATTGAAACCGCTGTTTCCCTCGGAATCGCGAAACGAATCCGGGAAACCGTCCACCTTGCCCAGGGTGAACCGAGAAAGCTGATGAGGGTGGCGACTAACCGGTCGGACCTCCACAACGCGCGACTCGTCCTTCGAGGTTTGGCCCTTGGGCACGACCCCCTCAAGAAACCGACCTGGCACGCCTATGGAGAGCTTCGCCCCGATTTTTTCGATTCCCTCTGGAATTCGGAAAAGGTGGTCGACGCCCGCGAAAAATGCCTTTCAAACGGCGACCCACTGGCCCTGGCACTGGGCGAGGCCCTCGAGGCCCGGCAAAGGGGGGAGTCGCTTCCGCTTGCAGAAAGGACCCTGCTGAATGCCTACCTGTCCCACCAGGACGGTTATTTCCGCAAAATCGGAGGAAGCGGAAGTAAAACCGCCCTTGAAGTCATGGGACGCTCGGTCGATCTATGGAACCTCGGAATCTGGTTCAGGAAACGCACGGAAAAGGGGAAGCCTCCCCACGAATCGATCCCGTTCCTCCAGTTCGGCAAGTGGCTTTCGGTCGAACGTCTCCAGTCCGCGGATTCAGTGAGAACCCTCGTCAGCGGCACCCCCTGGTTCGACGAAGTCCATAACCTCGGAACAGACCTAGACGCGGCCTCTCCACGGGTCCTGCAAAGGGAATTCAATTTCGCGTTCTGGCGGTGGCAGACGTTCCTTTACCGAAGGAACCTCCTCGGGTTCGAAGTGGCCGTTTCCTATCTTGCAAGGCTGCTGCTGGAATGGCAGAACATCAACATCCTGGCGGTGGGGCTCGCCCTCGGGCACAACCCCGAAGGGATTGCGAGCCGCCTGATTGACGTGACCGAAAGGGAGGGGGCCAAATGGTGACCCCAAAGGCGGACCGCGCAATCGTCCTTGGAGAACAGATTTTTGTGGATCTTTGGGCTCTTCTTGGGTTCGAGGGAGTCGTCTGTGAAGACCCCGCTTCCCTCGGTGAAATCCTAAAAACGTTTCTGGACGGGAGCGTTTCGCTGGTGGTCGTCGAACAGGACTGGTTCGAAAAAGTCCCGGAATTCGTCCGGAATCGATTGTCAAAAATGCAGAAACCGGTCTGGGTCACCTTCCCGGGCCTGAAAACTTCTCTTGGCTGAGGTGAGGGCATGGCAAACATGGGAAGGGTGGTAGGAATCTCCGGCCCCGTAGTCCGAGCTGCTGTCTCTTTCCCGGTCCGGATGTTCGAAATCGTCCGGGCGGGGAAGGAAGCTCTCCTTGGAGAAGTCATCCGGATTCGGGGCAACACCGTTGACATCCAGGTCTACGAAGAAACTTCCGGGATGAGGGTTGGTGAACCGGTTGAATTCTCGGGTGAACTTCTCTCCGTCGAACTTGGGCCTGGCCTTTTGGGAAGCGTTCTCGACGGAATCGGACGGCCGCTCGCCCGCCTGCGGGAGGAAGGTCTTTATATCAGCCGGGGAGCGAATGTCAGAACGCTCGATGAATCGCGAAAATGGTTTTTTTCCCCGTTGAAAAAACCGGGCGATTCGCTCCGACCGGGGGAAGGCATCGGCAGTGTGCCAGAGGGAACACGAATCCGGCACAGGGTCATGCTGGCCCCCGACAGCCTCCAGGGGCGCGTCGAATGGGTCGCCCCGGAGGGAGAAGTCTCCCTTCAGGACCTTCTCTGCCGCCTGGAGGACGGAAGGGAAATCCGCCTTTCACACCGGTGGGAGGTCCGTCGGGGGCGCCCTTTCAGCCATCGGCTTCCCTTCAACAGGCCGCTTCTGACCGGACAGAGAATTCTTGACACGCTGTTTCCCATGGCTCTCGGCGGAGCCGCAGTCATCCCCGGCGGATTCGGAACGGGCAAAACCGTGACGCAGCAGTCCCTGGCGAAGTGGTGCAACGCGGACATCATCGTCTACATCGGCTGCGGCGAACGGGGGAATGAAATGACCGAGGTCCTCGAGGAATTCCCAAGCCTCATGGATCCCTACTACAACGTTCCCCTGATGGAACGGATGGTTCTGATCGCCAACACGTCGAACATGCCCGTTGCCGCACGCGAAGCCAGCATCTACCTCGGCATGACGATCGCGGAATACTACCGGGACATGGGGTACGCCGTGGCGATCATGGCGGACTCCACCTCGCGCTGGGCAGAAGCGCTGCGCGAGATCGGAGGCAGGCTGGAGGAAATGCCCGGAGAGGAAGGGTACCCGGCCTATCTCGGAACCCGGCTTGCCCAATACTACGAAAGGGCAGGGAGAATCCGCACCCTGGGAGATCCGGAAAAAGAAGGATCGATCTCGGTCATCAACGCGGTCAGTCCTCCAGGCGGGGATTTTTCCGAGCCGGTAACCCAGTCCAGCCTGCGGCTTTCGGGCGCTTTCTGGGCTCTTGACAAGTCCCTGGCGCAGCAAAGGCATTTCCCGGCGATCAACTGGCAGAACAGTTACACGCTCTACGATGAATCCCTCTCCGGCTTTTTCAGGCAGGAACTCGGAGAGGACTGGAAAACCCTGCGGTTTTTCCTTTCCGAAAAGCTCTCGAAAGAGAAAGCCCTGCTGGAACTCGTTCAGCTGGTGGGAAGAGACGGTCTTTCCGAGCAGGACAAATGGACCCTGAACCTTTCGGAACTTTCCCGGGTCGTCTTTCTGCAGCAAAATGCTTTCGACAGCGCCGACGCTTTCTGTTCCCTGCAAAAGATGAAGGGCCTCCTCGAAACGTTGCGTTCACTGGACACCCTTGTCTCGGAGAGGCTCGCCCAGGGCGTCCTTTTTGAACAGCTTGCGGAGGTTCCTTTCAGGACCGGCCTTTTCAGCCTCAGGACAATCCCGGACCCGGAATTCTCTTCCAGCGCAAGGAAGTGGCTGTCGGAAATCCAGGAAACTCTACGTTCAATCGAGGTGGTCGTCCGATGAACCTCTACCGGGAAGGATACCGTTCCGTCCAGGGGATCGTGGGCCCTCTCCTGATGGTTTCGGGCGTAAGGGAAGCGGGCTTCGGAGAAAAGGTCCTGATCGAGACCCCGGACGGAAAAAGGACCGGCCAGGTCCTGCAGGTTGACGGTGACCTTTGCGCCATCCAGGTTTTCGAGGGGACGATGGGTCTCTATTCGGGGGGGACGACGGTGTGGCTGGAAAGGGACATCGTCCGCATGCCGGTCGGCCTTTCTCTTCTCGGCAGGGTTCTCGACGGTCGGGGTCGCCCCGCCGACGGGAAGCCGCTCGGTTTTATCGAAAAGACTCTCCCGGTGAACGGCCTGCCTCTTAACCCGGTTGCCCGGACAAGCCCCAATTCATTCGTTGAAACAGGCATCTCCACGATCGACCTGATGAATACCCTCGTAAGGGGGCAGAAGCTGCCCATCTTTTCCGGGGCAGGATTGCCGGCAAACCGCCTGGCCTCGCAAATCGTGCGGCAATCGAGGGTCCCTGGAAAGGAAACCTCCTTTATCGTCGTTTTTGCAGCGATCGGCATCACTGCCCGCGAATCAAGGGAATTCCTCGACGATTTCGAAAAGACCGGTGCCCTGAACAACGGCGTTTTTTTCATCAATCTTGCCAGTGATTCGGCCGTCGAGCGTCTTCTCACACCCAGGCTCGCCCTGAGCGTGGCAGAGTATTTCGCCTTTGAGAAGGGATACGATGTTCTTGTCGTGATGACTGATATGCTGCATTATTGCGAAGCGTTGAGAGAGGTCAGCGCGGCGAGGGAGGAAGTCCCGGGCAGAAGGGGTTTCCCCGGCTACATGTACTCTGACCTTGCAAGCCTCTACGAAAGGGCGGGATGCGTGCATGGATGCGGGGGCAGCGTGACCCAGATTCCCATCATCACGATGCCCGACGACGACATGACCCATCCCGTCGTTGACCTTTCCGGCTACATCACGGAAGGACAGGTCGTACTGGACAGGAACCTTCACGACCGGGGAATCTATCCGCCGGTGAACGTGCTCCCAAGCCTGAGCCGATTGATGAACAAGGGGATCGGAAAAGGACGGACAGTCGCAGAGCACCGTTCCATGGCCGACCAGCTTTACGCGGCCTATGCCCGATCCCGGGAACTTGAGCGGCTTAAGCTGATCGTGGGGGAGGAAGGGCTTTCCGCGCTCGAACACCGCTACATCCAGTTCGGAACCGCTTTCGAAAAGAGCTTCGTGAACCAGGGGGAAACCCGGAGGAGCCTCGAGCAATCCCTCGAAAAGTCATGGGAGACCCTGGCGCAGCTGCCTCCTTCTGAACTTTACAGGCTACCGCGGGAACTTGTCGAAAGCCACATGGGCGAAGACGGGATCCTCAAGCCATGAACAGACCTCCGACGAGAGATCAACTCCTGTCGCTGCGGCGTCAGATCGTCGTCGTCCAGTACGGCAAAATGCTCCTGGAGAAGAAGCGAGACGCTCTGATCCGGGCAATCGAGGAGGATCGACGACTCTTCCGGGAGATCGAAAAGCAGTTCCTCGATCTTTGCGGAAAGCTTTCTTTTTCTTATTCACTTGTCCGCATCTTCGACGGGAATTTTGCCCTTCGCGTTCTGAAGCCGGTATCTCCCCCCCTGGAAATCCGATCCACTTTCCACGTCCTGGTGGGGTGCCGCTACCCACAGTTTCAAAGCCCCTATGAAGGCCTCGCGGCCGAATCGGAGGGCCTGGCCTATGACCCCGCCCTTGCATCCCTGAACCTGGATGACCTGCTGAAACTTCTGGAAGAAGGGAAGGGCCTTGTCTGGGAGTTCATCAACAAAAAGGCAAAGCTTCAGGCCCTGGACAGGGAGTTGAAAAAGACCCTTCAGAAAATCAATACTCTTCAGCACATCCTGCTTCCCTCCCTCGGGAGGGACCTGAAGCGGATCCGGGAAACCCTCTCCGAAAGAGAGAGACAGGAGCTTTTCAATATCAAGAAGCTCCGGACCCGGATGATTCGCAGGCAGGAAAAATCCAGGCCTGAAAGGAACTTCCAGCGATGTTCACCGAGCCCTTCAAGCCGGGTCTCATCCTGAAACTGCGAAAGGCGCATGCCTGCGGAAGCGAAAGGTGGCGGGTCGTAAGCGTGGGAGCCTTGCTCGAGCTGGAATGCCTTGGATGTGGAAAGAGACGGACCTTCGATCCGCTCGAACTCCGGCGCCTGGTGCGCAAAAGCGAAAACCGGCCTTGAAGCTGCTTTTTCTTAGTGTCGGCAGGATGAAGTCGGAACCGCTCACGGCGGTTTTTTCGGAATACATTCGGCGGATTTCCCGCTATTGCCCTGTTTCCTGCGAAACCGTCCGGGAGAGCAAGGCCAAAGTCCCCGAGATTACGCGCGAAGAGGAAGGAGAGCGCCTCCTGCGTCTGATCACCGAACGGGATACTCTAGTGCTCCTGGACGAACGTGGAAAAATGATGTCCAGCCTTTCCTATGCCCGATGGTTATCGAATAGAATAGAATTATCTGCAGGACGTCTCTGCCTCCTCGTGGGCGGGGCCTACGGAGTTTCTTCCAGGGTGCGGGAAAGGGCGGACGAAACCGTCGCGCTATCCTTGATGACGCTTCCGCACGAACTCTGCCTCGTGATCCTGGCCGAGCAGGTTTACCGGGCCTTTTCGATCCTGAGAGGATCATCCTACCATCATGAGTGATCATTGGAACTAAAGAACGAGGAGGGAATAACCGTTGAAATTCGACAAGATTCTTAAGCAGGCGCAAAAGATGCAGGCGGATATGGCCCGGATCCAGGAAGAACTGGCCAACGAGCGGATCGAGGGGTTGGCCGGGGGGGGTATGGTCAAGGCCACCGTTAACGGTCAGGGAGACATCCTCGAAGTTCACCTTGAAAAGGAAGTCATTGACCCGGAAGAAAAGGAAATGCTGGAAGACCTCATCGTGGCAGCGATCAACGATGCGGTGAGGAAAAGCCGCGAAGTCGCGAGCCAGCGCATGAGCGGCCTCACGGGCGGCATGGGCTTCCCCGGGCTGATGTGAGGGGAAAGGGAACCGGCTTGTCCACGCCTTCTCCAATCGAAAAACTTTCTTCACTGCTGTGCCGCCTTCCGGGGATCGGAGAAAAGAGTGCCAGGCGGATCGTTTTTCACATGATGGCGCAGCCTGAGGAGTTTTGCCGGGAATTCGCCGAGGCGGTCCGCACGCTCAAGGAACGGCTTCATCCGTGTCCCGAATGCGGGAATTTCACCGAGGAAGATCCCTGTCCGATCTGCTCCGATCCCTTCCGGGACCGGACGGTGCTTTGTGTTGTCGAAACCGCGGAGGATCTTGTCTGCCTGGAGCAGGCCTCCGTTTTTGGAGGCCTTTATCAGGTTTTGGGCGGACGGGTTTCCCCGATGGACGGGGAAGAAATCGATCCCCGCATTCTGGAAACCCTTCAGCGCAGGATTCGTGAAAACGGCGTAAAGGAGGTCATCATCGCGACGAACCCCTGCGTCGAGGGGGATTTGACCTATTTTGCCGTTGTTGACGCCCTCAGGGGAAGCGGAGCCAGGCTTTCAAGGCTGGCGTACGGGCTGCCCGTGGGCGGTAGCATCGGTTACGCGGATCGCGTCACCCTCCACGCCGCTCTGGAAGCCCGCAGACAGGTCAATGACACGAATATTTAACCATTCTTCTCCAGGAAGGGAGTGAGAACATGGCAGAAGGGTTCGGCAAGATCCTGAAGGCGGGAACGCGAGTTCTTTTCTCGCTGCTTGGAGGCGTTGCCGGCTACCAGGTCGCGCAGATCATCCTGCGGCAGGGTTGGTGGAAAGGGGGGTCGATGAGCCACATCATCGCAATCAACCTCCTATTCATTGGAGCTCTGTCACTAACCGGCTTTATCCTCAGCATCTATTTCGTAAAAGGGCTGGTCTTCATCGGGACTTTTTCTGAACGCCAGCTCCAGACCACGAGCTGGCACGATCTTTCCGTTTCGGTGATCGGGCTGATCGTGGGACTCCTTGTGGCAAACCTGATCGCGCTGCCCTTTTCCGGCCTGCCCGCGGTCGGCAGCTACATCGCGGTTCTGCTTAACCTGACACTCGGGTACCTTGGCGTCCGCATCTTCTCGAGGCGCCGGGATGAGATCCTGAACATGTGGTCCTCTCTCGGGGGTCTGAAAGGCAAGCTGATCTTCCGCGGGAAAAAAGGGAGGCAACCCTCTTCCCAGGGCCAGCAGGAGGACCTTTTTCTCGAGGAAAGCCGGGAAACGCCTCCCAAAATCCTCGACACAAGCGTCATCATCGACGGAAGGATCCTGGACGTCGCAAAGGTCGGTTTCCTCGAAGGCCCGATCGTCCTGCCCCGGTTTGTGCTGACCGAACTTCAATCCGTGGCGGATTCCACGGATCCGAGCAAGCGTTCCAGGGGACGGCGAGGGTTCGACGTCGTCAGTGAACTTCAGAAACTCAGGGAGATCCACGTTCAGGTTCTGGAGATGACCCTCAAAGACCTGGGGCTGGAAGCCGTTGACGAAGCTTTGATCGCTTTGGCCAAGCAGGTGGGCGGAAAAATCCTCACAACCGATTACAACCTGAACATGCGCGCCCAGGTCGAAAAAGTCGTAGTTTTGAACGTCAACGACCTGGCCAATTCTCTCAAGCCCGTCCTCCTTCCCGGTGAGAGCCTCGTCGTCGAGATCCTGAGAGAAGGCAAGGAACCCAACCAGGGAGTCGGATATCTCGAAGACGGAACGATGATCGTCGTTGAAGACGGCCAGCGTCATATCGGAAGAAAGGTCGAGGTCTTCGTCACATCTCTCCTGCAGACATCGGCCGGCCGGATGATCTTCGGCCGGTACGTGCGGGAGGTCCAGCGTTGAGAGCAGGCGTTTCCTTCATCCTCGTCGCTGCCGGAAGGGGCACCCGCTTTGGCGGAGTCCAACCCAAGCAATACAAAACCCTGGCCGGGCGTCCCCTCTGGAGGTGGCCCGCGGAAACTGCCGGTGTTCTCTCGTCGAAAGGTCTCGTGGACGAACTGGTTCTCGTTGTTCCCCAGGAGGACCGGCAACGCTTTCCCGGTGAAATTTCCAACCTGGAGGTGCCGGTCACCTTGGCAGCGGGAGGAAAAGAAAGAGCCGATTCGGTGATGAACGGCCTGATGGCCGCCCGGGGCCGGTTCGTCCTGGTCCATGACGCGGCGCGGCCCCTGGTGTCAGAAGGGCTTTGCCGGAAATTGATCGAGGAGGCAAGGAAAACAGGAGGCGCCATCCCTGTGCTGCCCGTTTCAGACGCCCTGAAGCGCATCCGGGGGGAAACGGTCCAATCGGTCGACCGGGAAGGGCTTTTCCGGGCCCAGACACCTCAGGCCTTTGAACGCGAACCCCTGATGGCCGCCATGGCCCGCTTCGGATCCGGCGCGGCGGACGAGTCCGAAGCCTGGATCGCTGCCGGCAGGCCGCTTTCGTTCGTACCGGGAGAGGGAGCCAACTTCAAGGTAACCTTTCCCGAGGATCTTTCCCTGGCGGAGAAGATCCTTTCCGGAACCGCAGAATGGAGATCGGGGCACGGATATGACGTGCATCCCCTCGTACCTGGAAGGCCGCTCGTATTGGGGGGGATCCGGATCCCTTCCCCTTTGGGACTCGAGGGACACTCGGATGCGGACTGCGTCTGCCACGCCGCTTCCGACGCCCTCCTGGGAGGTGCTGGGCTGCCGGACATCGGGAGTCTTTTTCC
>JAAYVK010000055.1 GCA_012517195.1 Synergistaceae bacterium
AAGAGCGCCAGCTGCACCCCTTCGAAAGCGGATTCACAGACTTCCCGGACCGTCCATTCCCCTCCCCTGAAAGACAGCTTCCTTCCGGCGCTCCTGGCTGAAGCCAAAGGCACCAGCTCATCCACCGGGAAGTCTCGCTGTTCCAGGACCGCGAGCATTTCACGCCCGACCAGGCCTGTCGCTCCAAGCACGGCGACCTTCATGCCTGCTCCTCCTCGATGAATTCCCGATGCAGGGCCCTGGCCGCGTCGTCAAGGCGGTCCAACGCCACGACGCAGGTAATCGAGCCCGAGGTGGAAGCGATCATGTCAAGGTTGATTCCTTCCCGGGCCAGGACGGTGAACATCCTTCCGGGGACATCCACGTGGTTCGCAATACCTGCCCCTACAATCGACACACGGCCAACCTCGACATCAAAATTGACCCCCTGGGCCCCAATCTCGCGGGCGACATTCCGGCAGGCGTCAATCGCCTCGCCCAGCAGTCCCTTTTTCACCAGGAAGGCGATATCGTTCACCTGCCCCCGCATGGTGCTCTGAATGATCATTTCCACGTGGATCCCGCGCCCGGCCAGGCCGCTAAACAGTTTTGCCGCGATGCCCGGGACGTCCGGCACGCCCAGGACCGCCACCTTCGCCACGCCTCGATCCGGCACCACCGCACGAACCACGAGATCCTCCCCGACGCACTTTTCCTGCACCTTCGTTCCCCCTCCCGGCTGAAAACTGGACAAGACCGTGATCGGGACACCGTATTTCGCAGCCATCTCGACACTCCTGGCCTGCATGACCTTCGCCCCGAGCACAGCCATTTCAAGGCATTCCTCGTAACTGAGGCAATCGATCCTTCGGGCGTTTCCGACCCGGTTCGGATCTGCCGAATAAATCCCGTCGACATCCGTGTAGATCAGGCAGTCCTGCGCGTCCAGCGCGGCGGCCAGGGCGACGGCAGTCAGGTCTGATCCGCCTCTGCCCAGGGTCAGGATCTCCCCGTTTTCACCCAGTCCCTGGAATCCAGCCACAATGGCGCACTCCCCCCGTTCGAACCCTTGCAGGATCGCCGTTGGGACAATTTCGCAAATCCTGCCGTCCATCCACATTCCCGAAGCCCGGATTCCCGCCTGGGCTCCCGTGTATGACCTGGCGGGAACCCCCAGGTCCTTGAGCGCAAGGGAGAAGAGAGCGGCGCTCTGCTGCTCACCCGATGCCAGAAGCTGGTCCAGTTCCCTCCGGTCCGTCGTGCAGGAAACCTCCTCAGCAAGCCCGAGAAGCCCTTCCGTGGTCTTCCCCATGGCCGAAACCACAACCGCCAGAGAGGTCCCCTTCCCTGCCTCTTCCGCGACGATTTTCGCTGCCGATCGGATCCTTGCTGCATTTGCCAGCGAACTGCCGCCGAATTTCATGACTTTTCTCGTCATTCCATCGCCCCCCTTGGCCGTGCGCCCTGCATATCCGAATCGAGGACGAAAAACCGGGAACGGACTCCGCTTTCCGTGAAGGCCTGGCACATGGCGATGGCGACCCTCTGCGGATTGCCCCGGGCAAAGGCGAGCATGCTCGGCCCTGAACCGCTGATCGCGACCCCCAGGCACTCGGGGATCTTTTTCATTCGGTTCAGGATCGCCTCGCCTCCAGGGAAAAGGCGGGCCCGAAACTGCTGATGCAGCCGGTCTTCCATGGCGAACATCAGGTTCTCCCAGTTCCCGGTCGCCCAGGATGCGGCAAAAAGCGCCGCCCGGCTCAGGTTAAAAACCGCTTCCCCAAGGGGGACTTCCCTGGGCAGGGCCGCCCGGGCTTCGTGCGTGTGAACCTTGAAATCGGGAACGGCAACCACCGCACTCATCCCCTCCGGCATCGCCGGGAGACGGACGTAGCGGACTTCCTTGCCGTTCCAGCAACTCACCACCATCCCCCCCACGAGGCAAGGAACCGCATTGTCCGGATGCCCTTCCAGCTCCGTTGCGAGCGGAAGCAGGGCCTCGGTTCCCAGCGGTTCCTCCCGGAAAGCATTGGCGATCAGGATGCCCCCCACCACGGCCGTCGCCGAGCTTCCGAGTCCTCTCCCCAGGGGAATGGCGTTGATCGACCGAAGCCGAAGTCCCGCGGCGGGCTGCTGCCATTTCCTGCAGGCGTATTCGTAGCTTTTCACCAGCAGGTTCCGTGAAGGTTCAGCGAGGTCCTGGGCACCCTCCCCGATGACCTCGATCTCGTAGCGGTGCTCTTCAAGGGTTTCAAGAACTTCGATGTCATTGTAAAGAGAAAGAGCCAGCCCAAGGGTATCGAACCCGGACCCCAGGTTGGCGCTGGTGGCAGGCAGACGAAAGCTTAAACGGACGGGTTCCATGACAGGGCCTCCTTCAGCGAATCCCAGTTCCCTTCGATCTCTACCGGTTCCGCGATCCCTCTTGTCGCCGTTTCGGTGTCTTTCAGCCCGTTCCCCGTGAGGACCGCCGCGACCCGGATTCCCCGCGGGAGCCGTCCCTCCCGGTGAAGTCGAATCAGGCCTGCAACCGGGGCGCAGGAAGCCGGCTCCGCAAAGACTCCCTCGGAAGAGGCCAGAAGGCGCTGGGCCTCGAGGATCTCGGAATCGGTCACGGCGTAGAATCCTCCCCCGGTGATCCGTGCGGCGGCCGAGGCCTTTTTCCCGCTGACCGGGCGTCCGATCCGGATCGCGGTTGCGACCGTTTCCGGGTTGACCACCGTTTCTTTCCGGACCAGCGGGCAGGCGCCTTCCGCCTGGAACCCCATCATCCGCGGCAGGTTGCGGATGATGCCCCGGTTTTTGTACGTGACGAACCCGGCGAAATAGGCCGTGATGTTCCCGGCGTTGCCAACCGGGATCGCGAGCCAGTCTGGAGCCTCCCCCAGCTCATCCGCGACTTCCCACGCGGCGCTTCGCTGCCCCCAGAGGCGATAGGGGTTCAGGGAATTCACAAGCGTCAGCCCCAGGTCTCGGCTTGCACGAACCGCCAGATCCAGGGCCTGGTCAAAATTCCCCCTGACGGACAGCACCCGGGCCCCCAGCACCGCCGCCTGAGCGAGCTTCCCCATGGCGACTTTCCCTGCCGGCAGAAGCACGAAACAGGGGATTCCCGCCGCGGAGGCATAGGCCGCAGCGGAAGCCGAGGTGTTTCCCGTTGAAGCGCAGACAACGGCCCGGGCTCCTTCCTCCAGGGCCTTGGAAACCGCCAGGACCATTCCCCGATCCTTGAAGGAACCCGTCGGGTTCATCCCTTCCACCTTGACGAAAAGTTCGATCCCAAGTTTTTCTCCAAGCCGCCGGAGCTTCAAAAGGGGAGTATTGCCCTCCCCCAGCGTCAGCCTGGGCGTCGAAGCCGTCAGGGGCAAGAAGTCCGAATACCGTTGCAGGATTCCGCTCATCGTTCATCCCTCCTGAAAATGCAAAAAGTCCCCCCGTCAGGAGACGAGGGGACTCGCGGTTCCACTCCCATTCCGCCGTTGATCCGGGCGGCACTCTGACACGCTGTACGGGGCGCACCCCGATCCCTTCTCCGAACGCCGGTTTCGGGACCCGCTCCGGGATGGTCTTCCCCTCCCCGTCCCGGGGGAACCTTTCAGCCGATGGGTTCCCTTCTCTGTCGAAACGTACCGGAGGATACTCTTCCCTTCATCGCGATAAACAAAAACGACATTCACCGCATTGGGCGAGTTTATATCTTTTTTCGATCTTCTTGTCAAGCCTTGTGCCAAATCCCCGTCTTTGCTAAAATACGCCATCGTACTGGGGATTGTCTTCTTTTTGAAGGAGGCCCAAGATGGGAAACGCAAAAAACGCAGAAGAAGCGATCATCATGACCCGGGAGGGCTATGAGAAGCTGAAAAACGAGCTCATCCGGCTGCGCAGCGAGGGGCGGATGGAAATCGGCCGGCAGCTCGAGGAAGCCAGGGGCTTTGGAGACCTGAGCGAAAACGCCGAGTATCACGCCGCGAAGGAAGCCCAGGCCAAGATGGAAAGCAGGATCCTCTGGCTCGAAGCCCAGCTGGGGAAGGCGAAGGTCGTTGATTCGAAGGATCTGGATACGAGCCGGGTCTCCCTTGGAACCACCGTCGAGGTCTTCGATCTGGAAACCCAGAAAGCCTTCACCTACACCATCGTCGGTTCCGAAGAGTCCGATCCGGCGCAAATGAGGATTTCTTCCGCCAGCCCGGTCGGCCAGGCGCTGCTGGGAGCCGAGGTCGGAAACGAAGTTCTTGTCCGTGCCCCGAAAGGCGTCCGGAAACTCAGGATCACCCGGATCTCCGTCGCATAGAAAGAGGGCCTGACGATCGTCAGGCCCTCTTTCATTTCCCCGGCAGGTTTCGAATGGCTTTGGCCGAGCTTTCAGCGATCCGGCGCAGCAGCTCCGGGAACTCCCAGCCGGCAGCTTTTGCCGCTTTCGGTACGAGGCTGGTTCCCGTCATGCCTGGAGCCGTGTTGACCTCCAGGACATAAGGGTTCCCCTCCGGCGACAGCCGCAGGTCCACGCGGCTGTAAACCTGGCAGCCCAGGGCCCGGTGAGCGGCCACGGCGGCCGCCTTGACCCTCGCGGTGGTATCCTCATCCAGGGGAGCAGGGCAGAGGTATTCGCTCGATCCCGGCGTGTATTTGGCTTCGTAGGTATAAAAGGCCAGGCGGGGGCGAATCTCGATCACCGGCAGGGCAAGGGCCGATTTCCCCTCCCCCCAGACGGCCACGGTCAGTTCCTTCCCGGGGATATAGGCTTCCGCCAGGACGCGTTCGCTGTAGGAACGGGCCAATTGGACCGCATCTTCCAGCCCCTCGCCCGACTTGAGGATCGTGACGCCGACGGTGCTTCCCGAGCAGCAGGGCTTCACCACGAGCCCCTGCCCGGACGCGATCTCCCTGAGGGGTCCAAGAGCCCCTGCCCCATCCAGGGGGTCTTCCGGCCCGATTTCCACCGCCCAGGGAGTCGGAACCTCCCGCTTCTCGAACAGCGCCTTGCTCACGGTCTTGTCCATGGCCAGGGAGCACGCCTGCGGCCCCGATCCCGAGTAGGGGATTCCCATCAGTTCGAGCGCGGACTGGATCCTCCCGTCCTCTCCCCACCCTCCGTGAAGAGCGATAAAGACGAGGTCAGGTCTTTCCAGGCGGACCCGTTCCAAAAGCTCGAGAGGGCTATACACGCTACCGTCCAAAACCGTAAAGCCGGCAGCATCCAGCCCCGCCAAAACCGCCTGTCCGCTGTTTAGCGAAACGTTCCTTTCCGGGCTGTCCCCCCCGTAGGCAACAAGAATTCTCACGGATTTTCCCCCCATGACGAGAAAAAGCCCCCGGTTCCCGGTTCCAGGGAGAGCAGGGGAGTATCGGAGAAGGCCGCAATCTGGAGACGAAGCCCGACTTGATCATCATCCCCGACACGGTCATCCACAAAAAAGAGCTCGAACCTGTAGCATTTCCGGTCATAGGCCAGCCGATAGGCCATCTCGTGAACCCGGTCCCCCCTGAGGTCGTAGCCTGCCCTCACCGCCATGCGCCACCGCTGCGAGAGCGGCCAGTCGACGGTCTGGAAAATCTGTTCGATTTCCTCCAGGTCGTCCCAGTCCATCGGCGTTCTTCCATCGATCCAGCGCCGATCGTAACGGGTCTCGAAAAACCAGTTCCAGCGTTCCCACCGGAAGCCCAGGCTTCCATCGATCACCGTCCGGTCATCCCCGGTATCGTAGTGATACCGTGTTGCTTTCGCGTTCCAGAACGGCTCCACGGAGTTCCGGTCTCCCGAATGCCCCTTCAGCTCGACCCCGAACCCCGTCCGTTCGTAGATCAGGCCCGTTTCCTCATACCGCCCCCAGTTGCCGAAAAGCCGGAACCGGAAGTTGCCTTCTGTCCCGTTTCCCCACCAGGGAGAGGCAAGCGATAGTTCAGGATCACGCCATAAGACACCCTTGTAGGTCTTTCCAACCCCCTGGGTGATGTTCAGGCTCTCCCGCTGGGACCAGAGGGCGCTCCAGCTGAAACGATCCTCGCCGTTCCCGGAGGAACGAACTCCCCACAACGGCCGCCATCGCTTTTCTCCCTCGTCGGCATTGTACAGGTAGGAAGTCTCCAGAAAGGCTTCCCCGTTTTCAGAAAACCGGTAGGTCAGGCTTGTCGCTCCCTCGATTCCCTGGTTCGCGGAAAGGGCCAGGTCCAGATCGCCCGCCAGGCGTTCCCCCCATTCAAACCCGTAGCGGAATGACGCCCCGGTCCCCCGGTCGCTGTCATGGAACAGAATCGGGACCAGGGGTTTGGCGCTGCTCTTCGCAAGGTCGATACGATAGTCGAAGGGATAGGAGGCCAGGAGGTGCTCCTCGATGTAGATCCGGGGTTTCACCGCGATCACCCGTTTCCCCGGGAGGATCAGGAGGCGCCGCGTCTTGAGCCGGTAGGCAGGCTGTTCCTCCCGGCAAGTCGTCAGGGACATTTCAGACCCCTGGATGAACAGATCGTCCGAAGCCGCCCCCTTTGACTGTTTCGCCTTGAGCCATCCCTTCGAACGGGCCGCCGCGACGGAGGCAAACTCGATTGAGTCCCCATCGAAGCGGACTGCATCCGCTTCCCCTCTTGCCTTCCGGAGAATCCCGGCCTCTTCGTCGAGCCGGTATTCCAGGTCGTTTCCTTCCAGGACCCGGTCCCCGTAACGGACCCGAACACCCCGTTCCTGAACCGATTCGGCCCGGATCCGGGTCATGTTCTCGTCCAGGAGGATCGAATCGGCAGTCAGGACCAGGATCCCCCGCCGGACGTGCGCATTGCCCACCGCTTGCGCCGTTCCCTCCCGCTGGTCGTAAACCACGCTGTCCGCTTCGAGGACGACCTGCTCCTTCGCCTCCGCCTCATCGGCGGGCCTTGCTTCCGCCGCCGGTCCCTGGATTCCCGAAAGGACCAGGAAGGCCAGCGCCGCAGTCAATCCCCGCATCACGGCTTTCCCCACGTTGCCCAGGCCCCCCCTGATAGTGTAGTCCGGCCATCCGGCTCGACCGAACCGGTCATCCCCCCGGCTGTCATTCCCCCGTGCCGAAGGGTGATGGCCCCCTCGAGCTCCCAGATTCTTCGGGCAGGATCCCATCGAGCCGACTCGGCCTCCATGTTCAGATTCCCGGACTTGCGGGGATGCGTCGCAAGAATTTTCCCCTCCAGAAGGATTTCCCCTCCCGGCTCAAGACGGCCCGAGGCCGCCTTCAGAAACCAACGGGAGCCCCCCTGCATCGCCGCGCCGACATCCAGCGAAGAGGCCTCGACGGTCCCGTCCTGCATTTTTCTCGCTTCAGAAGCCTTGAGCCGGAAAATGTCCCCGGAAATCTCCCTTTCAAGATCGATGCTTTCCAGGAGAACCTGCGTCTGGGCGCTTTTGTGAACCCTTTCAGGTAAAGTCAGGTCGCGCCACAGCACGAAGCCCGCTGCGGCCGCGGCGATCATTGCACCCACCAGGATCCGGCTTCCGGTGCGCACCCTTACCCGTCCCTGGAACCCCTACAGCCGGAAATCGATGACGGCGGAAACCCCGACGCCCTGCACCCGCCGGATTCCCTGCAGAGGGTTTTCGGAATCCATCGGCACCAGGATCTTGATCCGGAGACGTCCCTGGAAGGTCGTCTCGAGCTGGGCCACCGCCTTTGTCCTGTCCACGGCGGATTTGGGCCCGGCGACCTGGGCTGCCCCGATGGCCGTACCGCTTCCGATGGATACGATCGGGACCACCTTGGTGGTCTCCGTTACGCCAATCTTCTGGTTGAAAGTGATCGTGTTGATGAAATCATTGGCGGGTCCCGAAATGGCGCTTACAAGGATGCCCCCTCCGACAACCCCGATCAGGTCTGTCAGGTCAACCGCCAGGGCCGTTCCTCCCGCCAGAAGCGACAGGGCGATGAAAACCCCGGCCAGCCGTTTTGAAATCTTCAAGGCTTGACTCCTCCCTTCACATCGCCCGATTCAGGGCCGACCTTCATGTCCACTGGATTCAGCATTCCCCTGAGGCCCTGCGGGACGGGATAGGCCGTCACGCTGGCAAGCTGGGAAGTCTCGAGGTAGAAGGGCGTTCCCTCCTGGAGCACCGTGGCGTCTCCCCTCACCAGCAGGCCTCCGGCAAGGCCCACGGGTCCAAGCAGGACCAGGCCAAGGAAACTCGCCCCTGCTGCGGCCACGATGGAATCGTCGGCCTTCGCGGCCTTTCTCGCCTGTTCTCCCATGAAGACCGGGATTTCCTCGGGCCCGAGGGGCATGAGACGATCAAACGCGATCCGGACTTCTGCCTTCCTGCCAAAGGACCGCGGCGGCTGGACGGAGTCCACGTGCCCCATCACGAGGCTGCCTTTCGGGGCCACCAGCATGTCCCCCAGGGTCAGGTCCCCTGCCAGCCTCATCCTGACCGGATCTCCAGCCTTTGCGGCCTTGGCGGAAATCGTCTGCCCCAGCTCCACCTTGAACACCGTCTGCGCGGGAACATCGAGGGGCTTTCCCGTGACCGGTTCCGGCAAGAGCATCCCCACCAGCCGCTCAAGCCTCATCGCCAGGGGCTTCCCTTCCTGGGCGGTTCCTTCCAGCTGCTTTTCCAGATCCCCGATGCGGGCGGCCGCTGCCGTCTCGGGACGCACCTGCTGGATCACGGCCCACTCGGCCACTCCGAGCTTGAAAAGGAATGAAGGCTGCCCGGGCGTTCCCTGCTTCAAAAACCCCAAAAGCGACTGCTGCCTCTCGGAAAGGCTTCCCGGCAGCTCTCTCCCGAAAAGGTCCTTTTCGACCTGACCAAGCCTGGCAATCAGGCCGCCTCCCTGGGTTTCCTGCCCGTAGACAAGCCGCTCGATTTCTCCGAGGGTCTGAAAGACCGTTTCCTCGGCAAACCCGCGGGACGCCGGGACCAGGACCGCGAACAGGGCCAGAAAAACCAGCGCGCTTTGACGGAAGCTCTTCATCGGTGTCGCCCTCCCTTCCAGTTCTGCAATGCCCCTATTGACCGTATTTTACCGCCGCCGCCACGAAATCCCTGAACAGGGGATGAGGCCGGACCGGCCTGGACTTGAACTCGGGGTGAAACTGGACCCCCACGAACCAGGGGTGCCCCGCAAGCTCGACGATCTCAACCAGGTCCCTGCCCGGACAGATTCCTGCCGTCCTTAGGCCGTGAGCACTGAGGCGCTCCCGGTATTCGTTGTTGAACTCGTACCGGTGACGGTGGCGCTCCTGGATCCTCGGCTGCCCGTATGCCCGCTCCGCGAGGGTCCCGGGGACCGGCTCGCAGGGATAGGCCCCGAGTCTCATCGTGCCCCCGAGGTTGCAGATGTGACGCTGTTCCTCCATCAGGTGGATGACCGGGTTCGGGGTTCCAGGGTCTATCTCGGAACTGTGCGCCGCGGCGATTCCGCAGACGTTGCGCGCGAACTCCACGACGGCCACCTGCATTCCCAGGCAAAGGCCGAAATAGGGGATCCCGTTCACCCGGGCGTAACCCGCCGCCGCAATCTTCCCCTCGATCCCCCTGGAACCGAAACCGCCCGGCACGAGGATTCCCTGCACTCCCCCGAGAACTTCCGCGGGACCCAGCCGTTCGACCTCTTCCGCTTCGACCGGGCGAAGGCGGATTTTGACACGGTTATGCACCCCGGCGTGGGTCAGCGCCTCCACGACGCTCAGGTAGGCGTCCTTGTGGCTGACATATTTGCCAACCATGGCGATCTCGACCTCGCCGGAAGGGTGAAGGAAGCTTTCGACGAAGTCTCTCCAGTCTCCAAGATCCGGCTCGTTTTCGGAGGAAAGCCCGAGACGCCGGAGGACGATGCGGTCGAAACCCTGCTGGTAAAGCCGAAGGGGGACATTGTAGATGGTCTCCTCGTTGAGGGCCTCGATCACGCATTCTTTCGACACGTTGCAGAAGAGCGCGATCTTGTCTTTGATCTCGCTCCCCAGTTCGTACTGCGACCGGCAGACGATGATGTCCGGCTGGATGCCGATGCGCCTGAGTTCGTTGACGCTGTGCTGGGTGGGCTTGGTCTTGAGCTCGCCTGCAGCCGAAATGAACGGGACAAGGGTCACATGGCAGTACAGGACGTTTTCGCGCCCGACACGGGAAACAATCTGCCGGATCGCCTCGAGGAAGGGAAGACCTTCGATGTCCCCGACCGTTCCCCCGATCTCCGCGATGATGACATCCTTTTCATCGGCGACGCGGAGGATGCGCTCCTGGATTTCGTTCGTGATGTGAGGAATGACCTGCACCGTTGCCCCGAGGTAACGGCCCTCCCGTTCCTTGGAGATGACGGCCGAGTAGATCTTTCCCGTCGTGACGTTGTTGTCGGAAACCAGGGATTCGTCCACGAAACGCTCGTAATGCCCCAGGTCAAGGTCCGTTTCCGCCCCATCGTCGGTCACGAACACCTCGCCGTGCTGGAACGGGTTCATCGTTCCCGCGTCGACGTTGATGTAGGGATCCATCTTGATGATCGATACCTTGAGCCCCCTTTTCTTCAGGAGCGTCCCGAGAGAAGCGGCGGTGATCCCCTTCCCCAGCGAAGAAACGACTCCACCCGTGACAAAGACAAATTTCGGCATTTTCTCCATGGCGCCTCCCCTGGTATTCGTTCGGGCAAATCAAAAAGGCCCCGTCTCGTCCCTTTTATCATACACGAGCCGATCGGGACCTTCCTGTTTTCATTTCCGGGCGGTTTCCCTCTTATCGCAGGACCTTCAGCGGATTGATCGGCCTCCCGTTCACCCGGACCTCAAAGTGCAGATGGCTTCCGGTGGACCTCCCCGTGCTGCCCACAGCCGCGATGGCCTGCCCCTGCTGCACCCGGGATCCCGAACCGACCATCAGTCGGCTGCAGTGGGCATAAAGGGTCGCATACCCACCCCCGTGTTCCACGACCAGAGTACGGCCGTATCCGCTCATCCACCCTGCGTAAGCCACAACCCCCGATTTTGCGGCAACGATGGTCCTTCCTGTGGGACCCTTGATATCCAGGCCGGTGTGGAAATCCCTCCTTCCGGAGAAGGGGTCTCCCCTCCAGCCGAAACGGCTGTTGATCTTCCCCACCACAGGCCATCGGAATGAACGGGAATAGGCCGCTCCCGAAGGCACCGGGACTTCCATCCTGCCGATGCGCCGTTTCGGTCTGGGCGCTTCTTCCCGGGCTTCCTCCAGGGGCTTCGCTCCGGGCACGAAGATCTCCTTCCCGGCCGCGAGTTCCTTCTCACTCGCCATCCCGTTCGCCGAAAGGATGGCCTCCGGGAAGCTTCCGAACCGCTTCGCGATCCCCGCCACCGTGTCTTTTCGCCGGACCGTGTAGAGGACACCGTCCTGGTTCGGAATCCGCAGGACCGTTCCCACCTTCAGGGCATCGGGGTTCTTGATCGCGTTGCAGCCGAAAATCGTGTTGATGTCCAGGTTGAACGCGTTCGCGATCGACCAGAGGCTGTCGCCCTGCTTGACCGTGTAATTGGCGATGATCAGCAGCTTGGCCTGTTTCTGCCGGTCCAGCTCGAGCTTTTTCAGGCGCCGGACCTCCTGCAGGACCGCCAGGACGTCCGAATCCGTGTTCGGGACAAGGATCCTTTGCCCGCCCAGCAGGCTGTCCGGATCCTTGATCTCGTTGGCGACGCTCAGGGATTTCACCGAGATCCCGTAGAGCCCGGCAATCTCCGAAAGCGTTTCTCCGTCCGCCACCGTATGGACCTTCCAGGGATGCTTCGCTGCAGCCGTATCGGAAGAAACAGGCTCAGCCGGTTCCTGCCCGGCGGGAGCACCGGGAACCTCCTGCAGGATGACCTCCTCGTCGTTCAGGGAAGGAGCTTCGGGAAGGGGCCCGATTCCCATCCCCTGAAGGAGGGACATCCCCGTGCCGGGTTTCTCGGATGCTTCGGCGATGTCCGCTTTCAAGGTACTGGAAACGTCGACGATCAGAAACCCTTCCTCCACCCTGCCGGAGGATTCCGGCATCTCGGTGGGCAGGTCGCTCCAGAGGCCCCCGGCCCTGTTTCGGGCCGAAACCGTCAGTACCGTCGCTCCGCAGAGCAAAAGAACCAGAACGATCCAGAAGCCAAGCCTTCCGCTCCGGATCCGGTGTTTGCGATGTGGCCTGAAGCCGCGTCTCTGCACGCGCATCACCTCTCAGCCATTCAGGATAGCTTGATCGTCGCCAGGAAATCCCGGTTGCAGGCGGTGTTCTTCAGTTTATCGATCACCAGGCCCAGGACTTCGGCCTCGTCGGCGTTCACGATGCGGCGCCGAAGGATCCAGATCCGCTGGAGTTCATCCTCATCCAGCAGCAGTTCCTCCTTCCGGGTTCCCGACCGTGTGATGTCGATCGCGGGGAAAAGCCGCTGTTCCGCCAGTTTTCTCGAGAGCTGGACCTCCATGTTGCCGGTCCCCTTGAATTCTTCGTAGATGACATCGTCCATCCGGCTTCCCGTTTCAACGAGGGAAGTCCCGATCACGGTGAGGCTTCCGCCTTCTTCGATGTTGCGGGCAGCGCCGAAGAACCGCTTGGGGAAGTACAGGGCCGCCGGATCCATCCCGCCCGACAGGGTCCTCCCCGAGGGCGGGACAACCAGGTTTGAGGCCCGGGCCAGCCTCGTGATGGAGTCAAGGAGAAGGACCACGTCCTTGCCCACCTCCACCAGGCGCTTCGCCTTCTCGAGGGCGAGGTTGGCCACGCGCATGTGCTCCTCGGCCGGGCGGTCGAAGGTGGAGGCGATCACTTCGCCGTCCACCGAACGCGCCATGTCGGTAACCTCCTCCGGACGCTCGTCGATCAGGAGAACCATAAGGAGAACTTCCGGGTGATTCGTCGTGACGGCGTTGGCGATCTTCTTCAGGAGCGTGGTCTTGCCGGCTTTCGGGGGGGATACGATCAGGGCCCGCTGTCCCTTGCCGATCGGAGCGAACAGGTCCACGAGGCGGGTCGAAACTTCCTTCGGGTCGGTTTCAAGCCTCAGGCGCTGGTTCGGGAAGATCGGGGTGAGGGCCTCGAAATGGGGCCGCCTCCGAGCGTTCTCGGGGTCGGCGAAGTTGACCATCTCGACCCGAAGGAGCGCTTCGTAATGTTCCTGCTCCTTCGGAGGGCGGATCAGTCCCCAGACGACATCCCCGTTCCTCAGGCCAAACCTGCGGATCTGGGAGAGGGAAAGATAGATGTCGTGATCGCTGGGAAGCAACCCCTTCGGCCGGAGGAACCCGAATCCCTCGGGCAGCGTTTCCAGCGTGCCGCCGCCGAACCGGTAGCCCTGGCTTTCGGCATTGGCTTTCAGGACAGCGACCAGGAGATCCTCTTTCCGCCGGCAGGAGGAGCAGCCTGTGACCCCCAGTTCCTTCGCGATCTTCTTCAGTTCGGTAACGGTAAGAGCCGCCAGCTTTCCGTAGGAGTACTTCGGTTTCGGGGCCGGCGTTTCAGGGGGTTCATTCCCGTTTTGCAGGGTTGCTTCAACCTGGACCTGGCCGTTGCCCATTTCGTTATCCGCCATGCGATTTTTTCTGAACCTCCCAGTCTGCGAGGAACTTCTTCAGCCCGCTGTCCGTCAGCGGGTGATGGAACATCTGCTCGAGCACCCGGAAAGGCACCGTCGCGACATGGGCCCCGTAGAGAGCGGCCTCGAACACGTGCCGCGGGTGACGGAGGCTTGCGGCGATGACCTGTGTCTGGATCCCCTGGACATCGAAGATCTCGACGATGTCCCGCACCAGCCCCGATCCGTCCTCCCCGATATCGTCCAGCCGCCCGACAAAGGGGCTGACGTAGGTGGCCCCTGCGGCAGCCGCCATCAACGCCTGCTGAGGAGAGAACACAAGGGTCACGTTGGTCGGGATTCCCTCCTGGTAGAGGGCGCGAACGGCCGCGATTCCTTCAGGGATCATCGGCACCTTCACCACCACGTTCGGGGCCAGGGAAAAAAGCCGGCGGGCTTCAAGCACCATCGCGTCGGTCGAAGTGGAAAGCACCTCCGCGCTGACCGGCCCTTCAACGAGGGCGGCGATTTCACGGATTCGCGAGGGGAAATCGGCCCCTTCCTTCGCGATGAGGGAAGGATTTGTCGTAACGCCGGCCACGACGCCCCATTCAACGCCCTGCCGGATTTCGTCCAGATTGGCTGTATCGAGGAAAAATCTCATGCTCGGGTTCCTTTCACCCTTCTATTTTCCGGGAGGTCTGATGGAGAACTCAACGTCCGCCCTTCGGCGTCCGTTCAGGTCGATGGTGACTTTATTCTTTCCGGCCGGCAGGGGGGAGGCGTCCTCCTTGAGAAGGTAGAAGACCTTGTTGCCGCTGCCGGAGGGCAGGGAAACGCTTTCCTGGTAAATGAGACGGTTCTCGTGCAGCCATTCGATGCGCAGGCGATCCCCTTCGTGGGCGCCCTGGTAGTTGAAGGTCAGGCAAAGCTGGCGGCTTCCGTAAGGGAAAGAGGAACCGGGGTTGAGCGGCTGAAGTTTTTCGTCGAGATCCTCACAGACGATGACCTGGGAGAGTTGAAAAGGTTCCCTGACGAACGCGTGACGTAAACCCCAGGCAGCCAGAAAAAACACGAGACCGACAAGAACCATCAGGCGAAGGAGAGCCACTTTCCGGATTCTGGCCATAGCTTAACACCCATCCTCCCCAAATGGCAACCAGAAAGGCCGGATTGCTCCCCCTTTCTGGCACTACCCCGGACACTTTACCATGGGTATAGTGGGGGGTGCAACTAAACCGCGAGATTGAGGTGATTCCCGATGGAAGAATCTTCCCGAAACCGCCGCTCAGGAGCCCGGCAGATCGCGCTCGGCGGCCTGCTGGCTGCCTGCGTCACCGCCGCAACCCTGCTGAGCGTCCCGCTGCCGGGGTTTCGCCTTTATTTCAACATGGGCGAAGGAATCATCTACACCATCGCCCTGACCAGGGGCCCCTTCTACGCCGCGGCCGCCGGCGGAATCGGGGCATCCCTGGCTGACCTGATTCTCGGCTATCCCCTCTGGGCCCCTTTCACCCTCGTCATCAAGGCCCTGGAGGGTTTTCTGGTCGGAGTTCTCCGGAAAAACCGCCTTCTTGCCCTTGCCGTGGGGATGAGCGTCATGATCGCGGGCTACACGACCCTTGCCGGCATTCTTTACGGGTGGAAGGCCGCCCCCGTGGAATTCGCCACGGACGTCCTGCAGTCCGGCATCGGTGCTGCAATTGCGCTTCTGCTGACCAGGGCCCTTGGGCGTTTCACCGGGAAGAGCGAGGGAAACCAGGGAAACTCATGAATTTTTCAAAAGCTTCGGTGATCTCGCTCACGAGCCGGAGGTTTTCTTCCTCGGAAAACCCATCGACGGAGCGTTCGTGTTTCTTTGTGGCCCCATCCACCGCACCTGCCCGCGCCATGCCGTCCAACATGGCGCGTTCTTCTTCCGCGGAATGTCCCGTCCACACCCCTTTTTTCGCGGATAACAGGGCCGCAAGGGCATAACACCCCCAGTTCGAAACATCCACCGGCAGACAGAAATCCGCCTCGACGGCGCACAGGCAGGGGCGGAAATCCGGGAGCAGGTCTCCCAATGGCGCCTTGAGGCTGCCCATCCCGGCCTCGTTTCCGCCATCCCCCACGGCGATGACGGGAATCCTCTCGAGGCGGGCCAGGGAAGCCGCCTGATCAAGCGGAAGCGTCCACGCG
>JAAYVK010000056.1 GCA_012517195.1 Synergistaceae bacterium
CTTCGAGAACCAGTTTCTCCGCCAGGGAACCGGCGAAGACCGCGACATCGGATTTTCCCTCGACAAGGGATGGGAGATTCTTTCCGTTCTCCCCAGGGAGCAGCTGACCCGGGTTTCAACGGAAGAGGCGAGAAAACATCTGAAGGGCTAGTTAGCCTTCACCCCGGATTGCCTCAGTCCAGAACTTCTTGAGCTCGCCAATCTGCAGGCTCCCTTTAAAGGTCCTTGGAATGGGGCCGAAACGGAGCCTGTCAGGTTTTGCTCCCTTGCTGACAGTGGCACGGGCTTCCGCCAGGAAGGTGGTTTGCAGCTCATCGCGCATGGCCTCGGCCGTCGGGGTTTTAAGTTCAACAGTGACACAACAGGCGTCTTCGTGTTCACTCTCCAGTCGAAGTCCTACCACCGCAAGGTCAAATTCCGTGAAAGCGAGCCCGTACCGGTCATGGATGAATCGGCTCAGTTCGGAAGCAACGGCTTCACAGGATGCGTTGGCCCCACCACGGATCAGGAGGGCAGAATCCCGCTCCACCCAGTAATAATCCCGCAGGCCATCCGCCTTGTTCTCCAGGAAAAAACCAATGTCCCGAAAGCCCAGGTACCAGCCGTCAACAAGGACCCGGGTACTTGCTTTTTCGTCCTTCAGGTACCCCTTCATGACGCTTCCTCCACGACTGATGAGGTATCCGGGTTCCCCCTCGCCGCACTCTTCCATGAAGCCTGGGACGCCACGATCCACAGCCCTCACGACTTTCAGCTCAGTGAAGGGGGGGTGAGGGCGTCCGATAAAGTAGCCGGAATGAGGCAGGTGGTTCCACCCTCGTTCGAACGCTTCACGGCGATTCTCCTGGGGCATGTCTAGATCCACGCCAGAAACCTGAAATGTGGTTTCCGTAGAGCCAAAACGCACCATCGGGATCTTTCCGGTCCATTTTTCCAGCCGTTGGACGGTTGTAGGGCCCACCGGCGCGGAACCGATCACAAAATCCACCCTGGCCATCGCCTTTCTCAAGGTGTCCTCTGGAACCGGCAGCGCCCTTTCCTGAAAAAGCTGTTCCAGGAAGTCAAAATGCCGGGCGACGGTGAAAGCGAACAAACGCTCATCCCTCTTCCGGGAAGCTGCTTCGGCAAGAACGGCCCAGTAAGAAGTTCCGTATCGCGAGAAGAGGATCACCCGGCCTGAAGGGAATCTCATGAAGCAATCGCAGACCGCGCTGGAATTCGTATGGTGAAGAGGATTGACAACCAGGACCGAAGCCTTCGCCTCTTGACGGAGGCCGAGAAGCCGTCCACCGAGGGCCTCGGCATTGTTTTCATAATTACCGTAAGTCAATTCGACCCCTTTCGGTCGACCCGTAGTTCCGGAGGTGAAGATCACGGTTCGGACATCCCCCTTCCCGAGGTCCGGGCAGAACTCTGGCTCGGGAAGCAGGGCTTCCTCTTCGACTCTTTCCACATCGTAGCGGGGTATCCGAGGGAAAAGGGTCCTGAGGGCTTCCCTCCGTTCTGGATCAAAAGAGGCATCGTGAAGGACAAGACGGGATTCGCTGGTCTCAATCTTGTAAGCCATTTGTTCGAGCGTATCCGCCTGCCAATTGATCGTCACCGGGATGGAGCCCACCATGGCCGCTCCGAGCCTGAAGGCCAGATCCTCGACCCGGTTTCTGCCGAATCCGTTCACAAAATGGTCTCCCCTGCCCAGACCGTTACGAACCAGCACAAACGCCGCTCTCCGGGAAAGTTGCCAAAACTCCTCTCTCGTCCATATCTTGCGACGGATCTCGCCCTTTCCCGATAGATCAACGTATTCCAGGAATGGGGTTTCTCTCCCTTTTAGCCCTTTCGCGTAAGGGGAAAGCGCCTCTGAGAAGACTCTCATGCCAGTATCGCCAGTAAAACGCCCCCGGCCAGGACGGACCCGATCTGTCCCGAAACGTTGGCGCTCACCGCGTGCATGAGGAGGAAGTTCTGCGGATCTTCCTTCTGTCCCATCCTCTGGATGACCCTGGCCGACA
>JAAYVK010000057.1 GCA_012517195.1 Synergistaceae bacterium
GACCTGGCTGCCGCAGTGCGGCAGAACCCTTCGGATATGAGCATCGAAAAGGTGCTTGGTGAAGGCATAGAGATTGAGAGGAAACTCGCAAGCCGGTTCTTCTCGAAATCCCCTTGTTCCTGAACCGTACACGGAGGCCGAGGAGGCGTAGATGAAAGGGATGCCTCCAGACAGGGCGAAGTTCAGCAGATCCGCGGAATAGCGGTAGTTGTTTTCCATCATGTAATTTCCATCCGGGTTGAGCGTGTCCGAACAGGCCCCCTGATGGAAAACCGCCCTTATCTTTTTCCCTGCAAGTCCGCCCCGCTTCAGGCTCACCATAAAATCCGACTTGTCCATGAAATCGAGAAATTTCAATCCTCTCAAATTCTTGAATTTTCCAGAGCTGCCGAGGCTGTCGACGATCAGGATATCTTCGACTCCTGCGTCATTCAGCCCGGCAACCAGGTTGCTTCCGATGAAACCGGCGCCTCCCGTCACGATGATCATTTCAATCCCTCCAGTGAATCGCCAAACCCTGGGAAAAGCATTTCCTCCACGAGACGGCACAGAGCGTGTTCAACCGCGAGGTGGACATTCTGGATGACCGCAGTGTCCTGTGAATCGACCTCGATTGAAACATCCGCGATTTTCCCGGCATCCCCATTCCTCCGGGTCAGGGCAATTGTTTTTAGCCCCATCTTTTTTGCCCCGCAAAGCGCATTCAGGACGTTTTCCGAAGAACCGCCGGTGGTAATTCCCAACAGGACATCGCCGGGCTTTCCCAAAGCCTGGATTTGCCTGAGAAAAATCCCGGCAAAGCCGTAATCATTGCAGAAAGCCGTCAGGAAGGACGTATCGGTCGTCAATGCCAGCGCAGGCAGAGCGCATCGGCTTCTTTTCGCCGAAAGGCGGCAGACGAATTCGGCGGCCAGGTGCTGGCAGTCTGCCGCGCTTCCTCCATTTCCGCACAAAAGCAGCTTCCCGCCTTCCCTCATCGAACCTGCGACCAGACGGGCCGCCTTCAGGAGGGGTGCCTTCTCCCGGGCCGAAAAGATCTCAAGGGCTTTTGCCGTTTCCCGGAAGGTCCCGTCGATCATTCCTATGAAACGCTCATCCTCGTTCACCCTCACCCCTCCCCTCAACCCACCGGGCAATGATTTCCGCGGCTTCTCCAATGTCCTGGGCGGCAGCATCCCAGATGGGCTCTCCCTCCCTCTCCGTCTGACATCCATACCCGGTCCTGACCAGGATGGATTTCGCCCCGATTGCCCGTGCCATCTCCATATCGGATCGTTTATCCCCCACCACGAAAGACCCGGCCAGGCTCAGCCCGAGCTCTTCCGCGGCGAGCCGGGCAAGGCCGGGGTTGGGTTTCCTGCAAGTGCAGCCTTCCCAAGGCGCATGCGGGCAAAAATATTCCGCGTCGGTCTTCGCTCCCAGAGGGGCAAGCAGGGCGTCCATTTTTTCCTTCACCCTGCGGTAGTCCTCTCCGGTGAAAAAGCCCCTGCCGATCCCTGACTGGTTGGTCACTACCACCACTTTGAGCCCCAGGCCCGCCATTTTCCGGATCGCTTCGGCAGCCCCCCGGATGAGGGTCACATCCTCGGGCTTCGAGAGATATCCCCGTTCTTCAAGAATAACCCCGTCGCGATCCAGCAGGACCGCCCTTCGATCGTGCTTTTCTTTCTTGCCGGGATCAATCTCGACCAACATTTTCCAGGAAGCTCGAAGTCTGCTCTGCCATTTGCCTGGCTGTCGGCACCGCGGCAGGATCGAATCTGGGCGCGATCGCTTCTTTACGGAGGATCTCACCGAGGGCCGCGCCCCACGCCGCGACATCCCCTGCCGGAAGAAGTCTATCCCGTTTTCCGACAAGCTCCTTCACGGGCTGGATCTCTGAAGCCAGGACAGGGATCCCCACGCGGATCGCCTGCATGAGGGTCAGAGGCATGCCCTCGTCAAGCGAAGGGAACAGCAGGCAATCCGATGAAGCCATCCAGCTTGCCACATCGTCGCAAAAACCTTGGAAATGAACGTTTTCGCCCAACCCAAGGGTCACGGTCATCGCTTCAAGCTCTTCCCTTTGTGGCCCGTCACCAAGGACATTCAGCTCCCAGGAAGGAGTCTTTACGGAGGACAGCGCTTCCAGGACAACATGCAGGCCCTTCAGGCGTGTCAACCGCCCCACGAACAGGAAGCGGAAAGGTCCGCTTTTTTCCCTTTTTTCCCACCGCAACGAGGGGTCGGGGATACCGTTTCGGATAACCAC
>JAAYVK010000058.1 GCA_012517195.1 Synergistaceae bacterium
GAGGGCAAGGGAGATCCCGAGAAGATCCGCGCCCGGGCTGCCCAGATCCGGAAGGAACTGGAAGATTCCACTTCCGAGTACGACAAGGAGAAGCTGCAGGAGCGCCTTGCGAAACTGGTCGGCGGCGTGGCCGTCATTCAGGTCGGAGCCGCGACCGAGACGGAGCAGAAGGAACTGAAGCACCGCATCGAGGACGCCCTGAACGCGACCCGCGCGGCTGTGGAGGAAGGGATCGTCGCCGGCGGCGGTGTTGCCCTGGTGAACTCCCTGCAGGCCCTTGACAAGTATATCGAGACCCTGTCCGGAGACGAGAGGACCGGTGCCACGATCGTCCGCAAGGCCCTGACCGAACCGCTTCACCTGATCGCCTCCAACGCGGGCTACCAGGGTGACGTCGTCGTCGAGAAGGTTCTTGGCCTTCCCAAGGGGCACGGGCTCAATGCGGCCACGGGCGAGTACCTCGATATGGTGAAGGAAGGGATCATCGATCCGCTCAAGGTCACCCGGAGCGCGGTGCAGAATGCGGCATCCATCGCGGCCATGGTCCTGACCACGGAAGCCCTCGTCGGAGACAAGCCGGAGAAGAAAGAATCCATGCCCTCCATGCCCGGCGGAATGGGAGATTACGATTAATCGAAGGTTTTTCCCAAGGCCCCCGCTTGAAGCGGGGGCCTTTTTTTCTCGGGACGGTTCTCCCTCCGGGTCTTTGTCTGTTAAGATTATCCGGAACACCGTCAACCCGATTCCAAGCCGAAGGGGGAGAAGCCCTGAGGGGCTCTTTCATGGCGCCACATTCAAACATCGTCATCCTGGACTGCGGCTCTCAGTACACCCAGCTGATCGCAAGGAGGATCCGGGAGCTTTCCGTCCATAGTGAAATTCTTCCGTGGGATTCCGGCACGGAGGAGATCCTGTCCCACAATCCCAACGGGATCGTCATTTCAGGCGGACCCAGGAGCGTCCTCGAGGAGGGGGCCCCTGTAATCCCGGACGCGGTTCTTCATTCGGGAATCCCGATTTTGGGGATCTGCTACGGGATGCAGCTGCTGGCCCACCAGCTGGGAGGGACCGTCAGGCAGGCCCCCCTGGCGGAGTATGGGCCGGCGGAAGTTCGGATCCTCGATCCCGGGGCCCCCCTGCTGAAAGGGTTGCCGGAAACACTTTCGGTCTGGATGAGCCACTGGGACAGCGTGATCTCGCTTCCTTCCGGCTTTTCTGTCATCGCGGAGAGCGGCGGCGGACTGATCGCCGGATTTTCGGACGAAGAGGGCCGGATCTCGGGTCTGCAGTTTCACCCGGAAGTGGCGCACACCCCGCAGGGGATGATAATCCTGCGCAACTTCCTGTTTTCGGTCTGCCGGTGTGTAGCGGACTGGAACCTCAGCGACTGGGCCGAGCAGGCGATCCGTGCCATTCGGGAGCAGGTTGGAAGCGATCGGGTGGTCTGCGGACTTTCAGGTGGCGTGGATTCTACCGTCGCAGCCGTTCTAACGGCCCGGGCGATCGGGGATCAGCTGGACTGCATCTTCGTGAATAACGGGCTGCTGCGTCTGAACGAGGCGGAGGAGGTCCTAGAGGCCTATCGCGAGATGAACCTGAAGGTTCACTATGTTGACGCGACCCAGCGGTTCCTGGAGGGGCTCAAGGGGGTTTCGGAGCCGGAAAGGAAAAGGAAAATCATCGGAGAACTGTTCGTCCGGGTCTTCGAGGAAAAAGCGGGGGAAATCGGCGGGGCGCGCTGGCTTCTCCAGGGAACCCTCTATCCGGACATCATCGAAAGCGGCCACAAGGGGAAAGGGGCTGCGGTCATCAAAACGCATCACAATGTCGGGGGGCTGCCCGAGCGAATGTCCCTCAAGGTCCTCGAACCGCTGAAGGACCTGTTCAAGGACGAAGGAAGGGAAATCGGCAGGATGATTGGGGTGCCGGAGGCCATTCTGAAACGTCACCCCTTTCCCGGGCCGGGCCTGGCGGTCCGGTGCCTGGGCGAAGTCACCGCGGAACGGTTGGAAACGCTGCGGAAGGCGGATGCGATTTTCATCGATGAGATCCGGAAAGCCGGGCTTTACGACCGCCTGTGGCAGGCTTTTTGCGTCCTCCTCCCGGCACGCAGCGTCGGGGTGATGGGCGATATACGGACCTATGCCGAGGCGGTTGCGCTAAGGGCGGTCGAGTCGCTTGACGCGATGACCGCTGACTGGGCGCGGCTGCCGGCCGACCTGCTGAACAGGGCGGCCAACCGGATTTGCAACGAGGTCCCGGGCGTGAACCGCGTCGTCTACGACGTCACGAGCAAACCACCGGCGACGATCGAGTGGGAGTGAAGGGCAAGCGGGAAAGGCCGATGAAGGCATGAGTCGAACCTCCAATGACGCATTCCGTGATTTCCTGGAAAAGGTCCGTTGCGGCCGTCTTTCCGTTGATGAAGGACTGGAAGTGCTTTCTTCGATGGCAACCCTCTACTTGGGGGAGATTCGCCTGGACAGCCACCGGAACTTCCGGTGCGGCATCGGTGAGGTCATCTACTGCCCCGGCAAGACCCGCCTTCAGCTGGAGAAGATTGCGGAGGCCTGCCGTGATCGGCGCGAAACCCTGATTTTCAGCAGAATGGAAAGGGAGCAGGCCGAATTCGTGAGAGAGTCCCTTCAAGGGTTTTGCTACGACGACATCGCCCGGACGGGCTACAGGAAAGGGGAGCCGGCGGTCGAGGGGGGACGTGTCGCGGTCATCACCGGGGGTGCCGCCGACCAGCGGGTTGCGGCTGAAGCAGCCCTGGTGTCGGAGCTATGCGGATGCGAGGTCGCCCGGTATTTCGACGTGGGAGTCGCGGGACTTCACCGCCTGCTTTCCGTGTTGCCGGAGCTTCGAAAGGCGGATGCCGTCATCGCCGTTGCGGGAATGGAAGCCTCCCTGCCCACGGTCGCCGCGGGCTTGCTGGACAGGGTGGTCATCGCGGTACCGACTTCGGCTGGCTACGGGGCGAACCTGGGAGGCGCCGCCGCCCTGCTCGGAGTCCTTAACAGCTGCTGTCCGAACGTTCTGGCCGTAAACATCGACAATGGTCTGGGAGCCGGGATTTCAGCTTCTCTGATCGCGGGAGGGGGATGCCGCCGTGGTTGAAGGGCCTAGCGCCGAAACGGGGAAAAGCAAGCCAAGGGGGACGTTTGTCCCTTTCGTCATCTTCTTTGCCGCCCTCTCGACGATCGCCCTCATCCTGGCATTTCCCCTTTTGCGTTCCCTGGCCTGGTCCATCATCCTTTCGTTCTTCAGCTACCCGCTCTTTCAGTTCCTTCATGATCGGCTGTTCCGGGGGAGACTGGCCAACCTTGCAGCCGGGCTGACTACCGCCGTCATCATTGCCATGCTCCTGCTTCCGGCGATCCTGTTCGGGCTTTACCTGGCCCATGACGGGATGGCCCTTTACGGGCGCCTGACGGCGATTATCGAAAAGCTGGAAAAGCAGGATCTTTCCCTAATTTTGAGTCTCATCCCCCCGAGAGTCCGGGAATTTCTTGCCCCCTGGCTTTCCCAGGTCAACCTGTTCGGCGATCTGTTCGGACAGCTCGGAAGGTGGTTTTCGGGCTGGATTGCCGGTGTTTCACGCGGGGTTTTCGAAAGTGCCCTGCGCCTGGTTTTCCAGATGATCGTCATTACCGTTTCCTCCTTCTTCATGATCCGGGACGGACATGTCATCGTCGAGTACATCCGGGACATTGTCCCCCTTTCAGCGGAGGAGACGGACGCGATGCTTTCCAGGGGGAAGCGAATGCTTCAGGCCGTTGTCTACGGATTCACGTTCACGGCGGCCGTGCAGGGGTTCCTCGGAGCCCTTGGCTGGTGGTGGGTCGGCCTTCCAAATGCTTTGATTTTCGGGGTGCTGATGTTCATTTTCGCGATTATTCCCTTCGTGGGAACAGCCCTCGTCTGGGCCCCAGGGGCCCTTTATCTCTTTGCCACGGGACAGCACGGGGCTGCCCTGACCCTTACCTTCTGGGGCCTGGCCGTCGTCAGCACCGTGGACAATTTCCTGCGCCCGGTGTTCATCTCCGAGGGAAGCAAGGTCCACATCCTCATCGTGTTCGTAGGGGTCGTGGGAGGGCTTGCGACTCTTGGGCTGCTGGGAATTTTCCTGGGTCCCCTGGTCATGACCCTGTTCTTCTTCTGCCTTGACGCTTACCGCAGGATCTGGATGAGCCTCCGCCAGGCCGCCCAGCCTGAGGAGTCCAGACAATGATCCCGGTCCTGGCTGTCAGCGGTTTCAAGAAATCGGGAAAAACCACCCTTTGCAGGGAACTGGCCGCCTGTTTTCAAGAGGCTGGAGTGCGGGTCGGTTTCGTCAAGAGGACGCACGAACCCTCCGTCGGCTGCCGGGGCACGGACACGGGGCTCCTCCTGGAAGCAGGAGTCCCGACACTTCTCTGGGCCCCCGACGGGCTGCGCGCTGAGAACAGGGAAGGGCAGCCCAGGCTGGACTGGATCATAGAACGGTTTATGCCCGATGTGGACCTCGTGCTCCTGGAAGGGGGAAAGAGTCTTTCCTTGCCCCGGGTCTGGGTCGGAAACCCGGAGGAATGTCCGGCAGAAGTCAAGGGGATCCTGGCCTGGTTCGGGAATTCCCCGTCGGCGGGCGGAATCCCGTTGTTTCGGCCGGGGCAGGAGAAAGATCTTGCGGCGTACCTCCACGATCGGCTTCTGGGGAGAAAACCGGTCCCGTCCGTCAGCCTGCATGTCGACGGCAGGAAGATCCCTCTCAAGCCTTACCTCGAAGGGTTCCTGGGGCAGGCCATCCTGGGGATGATTCGTTCACTCAAAGGGACGGAAGGTCGGGATATCACGATCCATGTCCGGAACTAGAGCGCCGTTTTGAATTGATGGTTTTTTCTGACGCCTTGTGCGGAATGGCCGGGATGACTATAATAATGGGCGCTTTTCAGGCCGATGCCCGCCCGGAATGGGCGGGCAAGTTGTTACGCCGAGAGGAATCTTTTTCAGTCTAAAGGAGGTTTCATCCATGGGAACACAGGTCATACTGCTGGTGGCTCTGGCCGGGGTGCTTGCCCTGGTTTACGCGGTCTGGGCTACGGGCAGGATCAACGCTGTCAAGGTCGATAACGATCGGATCAACGACCTTTCCGGCATCATTCACGGCGGGGCCCTGGCCTTCCTCTACAGGGAATACAAGGCCCTCGTCCCGTTTGTGGTGGTCGTCGGCGGGCTGCTTTTCTGGAAGATCGGGACAGGGTCGGCTCTCTGCTTCCTCCTGGGAGCGTTCTGCAGCGCGATGACCGGGTACTTCGGGATGAACGTTGCCACGAAGGCGAACGGGAAGACGGCCTTCAGCGCCATGAAGGGGATGAACCAGGCGCTCACGGTGGCCTTCACGGGCGGTTCGGTCATGGGAATGAACGTGGTGGGCATCGGGATTCTCGGCATCCTTCTCTGCACGGTGTTTTTCAAGGACCCGAACATCATCGTTGGCTTTGGTTTCGGAGCGAGCTCCATCGCGCTTTTCGCAAGGGTGGGCGGCGGAATCTACACCAAGGCTGCCGATGTCGGAGCGGACCTGGTCGGCAAGGTTGAAGCGGGAATCCCCGAGGATGATCCGAGAAACCCGGCCGTTATCGCCGATAACGTGGGCGACAACGTCGGCGACATCGCCGGAATGGGAGCGGACCTTTTCGAATCTTACGTGAACGCGATCGTGGCGGCCATGGCAGTCGGGATCGTGACCTTCGGGAATGCCGGCATGGTCTACCCGCTTCTCCTGGCGGCTCTGGGCATCCTTTCCGCCATCCTCGGGACGTTCTTTGTGAAGGTCGGGGAAAACGGAGACCCCCAGGCGGCCCTCAGCCGGGGAACCTACGCGACGGGGGCGTTCCTGATCATTGGAACCTTTTTCCTTACCCGGGCGATGTTCGGGGAACTGACCCTCTTCTACGCCGTCGTCGCGGGGACGATCGCGGGTGTCGCGATCGGTTTCGCGACGGAAGTCTACACTTCCTCCTCTTACAAGTATGTCAAGGAGATCGCCGAGGCTTCCCTCACCGGGCCGGCGACGAACATTCTCTCAGGACTGGGAATCGGCATGAAGTCGACCGCTGTCCCGGTTCTTCTGATCTGCGCAGCGACCCTGGTCGGGGTCCGTTTCGGGGGCCTCTACGGAATCGCCTGCTCGGCGGTCGGCATGCTGGCGATCACCGGAATGGTCCTGAGCGTGGACGCCTACGGTCCCATCGCGGATAACGCCGGAGGAATCGCCGAGATGAGCCACCTGCCTCACGAAGTCCGGCAGATCACCGACAAGCTGGATGCGGTCGGGAATACCACCGCTGCGGTCGGGAAAGGTCTGGCGATCGGTTCGGCGGCGCTGACCGCGCTGGCCCTCTTTGTCGCCTATGCCCAGGCCGCTCATATCGACGTCATTGACCTGCGGGATCCGAAAGTGATGGTGGGGTTGTTCATCGGCGGTCTGCTTCCCTTCATTTTCGCTGCCCTTTCCATCGGAGCCGTCGGCCGCGCAGCCCAGCACATGATCGACGAGGTGCGCCGCCAGTTCCGGGAGATTCCCGGCATCATGGAGGGAACCGGCCGTCCGGAGTATGAGCGGTGCGTGGACATTTCCACAGCGGCAGCCCTGAAGGAGATGGTCGTTCCGGGACTCATGGCGGTCATCGCTCCGGTGCTCGTGGGCCTTGTCCTGGGAGCGGCGGCTCTTGGCGGACTTCTCGGAGGTTCGATCGTGACGGGGGTCATGCTGGCGATTTTCATGGCAAACTCCGGCGGAGCCTGGGATAACGCAAAGAAGTACATCGAAGAGGGGCACCACGGAGGCAAGCGCACCCCGGCCCATGCGGCCGCAGTCGTCGGGGACACGGTCGGCGACCCCTTCAAGGACACCGCCGGGCCAAGCATGAATATCCTGATCAAACTCATGTCCGTCGTGGCGGTGGTGATTGCGCCCCTGTTCTCCTAGTAGAAGGAAGCGGAAATTCCCCCTGGCGGGTGAACGGGCAGGGGGTCCTTGAACGCAGTCGCAACGAGGGGGGCTCTTTGCCCCCCTCGTTGCCTCCAGCCTGGAGGAGGTGTCGGAATGGGCCAGGATGAAGCCGTCCGGGAAATCAAGGAAAGGCTCGACATTGTGGAACTGGTCGGTGATGCGGTGCCCCTTCGGAAAGTTGGAAAGAACTTCCGGGGACTGTGTCCCTTTCATGCCGAAAAGACCCCCTCCTTTTACGTTTCACCCGACAGGCAGACCTTCCATTGCTACGGTTGCGGCCGAGGGGGAGATATCTTCTCCTTCGTGATGGAAAAGGAGGGGCTCACCTTCCCGGAGGCCCTGGAAACCCTTGCAGAAAGGGCTGGGGTCCAGCTTGCCAAAAGGACGGCCGGCAGGCGCAGCCTTTCGGA
>JAAYVK010000059.1 GCA_012517195.1 Synergistaceae bacterium
CTGCCTCATCGTCCAGAACCGGCCCCGGTACATCGTCGGCTGCACCCCGCGCGTGTACGGGTACATCCCCGGGTAGCCCAGGTCCCTCTCGTAGTCCATCCCCTCCAGGTCCTCCGGCGTGTACAGCCGCTTCAGCGGGAGCCCCCCTCCCGTCCGGAACGCCGCCTTCCTCTCCGGAGCCTTCTGCAGGAACTTCTCCACCGTCTTCTCGTACGCCGCCCTGTTCCCCGCGGCTTCTCCCGACTTGCTCTCCGCCATGGGCTCTGTCCCCTCCGGCAAATGGAATTCAAATGGATCTTGATTCAAAAGGCAACCGAATCATAAAAGCTCCCGGTATCCGGGTCAAACCCGATACGATTGGAAGCAGGGAAAATTCAAGGTCAATGAAATCCAGGCCTGGTCCGTTTCAGCGATGGAGGAGATCGATCCCCGCGAAGGCGTAAAAGGCAAGCGTGATGGCTGCCGCAAAGAGGAAGCCTAGAAGCGTCCGGAGGTAAAGAACCCACATCTGGCCGCCGGGCCATTTCCCCCGCTGGATGTTCATTACCGCCCTCGCGATGAGCAGGCACAGAAGAAAGCAGGCCAGGGCAACGAGGGCCTGCAGGTTGACACCGGACATACCGACCACCTCCCGGGAAGAGGTTGAAATGCTCGGAACACGGGAATCATAGCAGAAAAACAGGGGAGGGGAAGGTTGTCCCTTCCTCTCCCCTGGTCCGGCCGCTTTCTTGCGCCGCAGCAGGTTCCATTCCTCAGGCCTGGGCGGACTGCCTCACGGGCTTCTCTTTCTGGACATGGATCTGTCTCAGCACCGCGATTGCCACCTCGAGCGCCCGCTTTCCGTCCATGATTCCCACCAGGGGCTGTCGCCCCTCCTTGACGCAGGAGACGAAATGATGGAGCTCAAGCTTGAGGGGTTCACGCTTCGGGAAGACCGGATGTTCGATCACCTCGACGAGCCCGCTGCCCTGCTGGTTCAGGCAGCGGTGGATCGAGACTTCCTGGGCCTGGTAGTCAATGGTCAGGTAGCGCTCGGGTTCCATGATTTCCAGCTGCCGCATCCTTCTTTCCGAAACCCGGCTGACGAGGATGTGCGCCATTGTCCCGTTGGAGAACTCGATCTGGGCGGAAGCCACGTCCTCGTGATCGGAACGGATGCACCTTCCCATGGCGTTGATGTTCACGATATCGGCCCGCACAAGGGAAAGCATGATGTCGATGTCGTGGATCATCAGGTCCAGGACCACGCCGACATCGGAAATGCGGTTCGAGAACGGACCCAGCCTGTTGGACTGCAGGAAGATCGGTTCCCGGACGACGTTGCTCAGGTATTGAACCGCGCTGTTGAATCGTTCGATGTGCCCGACCTGCAGGACCAGGTTCTTCCCTGCCGCCAGCTTCAGGAGGTCCTCCGCCTCCAGAACCGTCGTGGTCACCGGCTTTTCGATAAGAACGTGAAGACCGCGCTCGAGGGCCTGGCGCGCCACCTCGTAGTGCTTGACCGTCGGCACGACGACGCTGACGGCATCAGGACGCGCGATGTCGAAGAAACGGTCCAGGCTTGTAAAGTACGGGACGCCCAATCCTTCCCCGACCGTCGCGGCCCTCTCATCGTCAACGTCCACGACGCCCACGAGCTGCGTGCCGTAAAGTTCCGTGTAAACCCTGGCATGGTGATGCCCCAGGTGTCCAACTCCGATGACGCCGACTCTCACGGGTTCCATCCAATCACTCCCCGGGCCGATGGGATTGCTTCTTTGAAATCTTGCTCCCTATATATTCTCCCACCAGGGGCGGATGTTGTGGACTTCCGGGCCGCAACGGACGACAAAAAACGTTCTGCAGGTCCTGTCTCCGGTTCGGTAGGAATACAATTCGCCGGGATTGCAGGAAGTGCAGAGGCCGTGAATGAACAGACGCTCCTCGGGCAAGCCCAGGGAAAGAAGCTGAATTCGAAGCGCCTTCTGGATGTCGAAGCGGACGCTTTCGCCGAGATCGGTCCAGCTGCGGGGGGGAAAATTCGACATCCCGAGTGCCGTTTTTGCGTCCTGGTCCTTTTTCCTTTCGTAACAACAAGGACCGATTCCAGGGCCGATCCAGGCGGCGGTCCTGTCCGGCCGGAATCCCGGGATTTGCCCCCGCAGGAATCCCACGGCATCGGAAAGGATCCCCTTCGCGGTGCCCTCGAATCCGGCATGGAGCATCATTGCCCAGGGCCTGGGGTGGCTGGAGGAAAGAAGCAGCGGGAAACAATCCGCGAAACGGAGACTCCCTGCGCAGTTTCCCCTTGTAAGCAGAATCCCGTCCGCCTTGGGGCGGGTGGGGACCGCCCAGATTTCCCGTTCCTCGAGAACGGCGGTCCCGTGAACCTGGATCGGGGCGATCAGGGGAATGCCGGAAGCAGCTCCCCCGAGCTTTTGCCAGGCTGTTTCCGGATCGCCTCCGGCGGAATCCATGATTGGACCCCGCAGGAAAAAGACGGCTTCAAGCAGGCCTTCCAGTTCCTTCGGGGGACAGATCCTCTGGATCCTTTGTCCGTCATCACGGGTGAGAATGGGGCCAAAGCTCATTCCTTGGCCTCCGTGCAGTTCCGTTTCTCGATCAGCCGGCGGCGGATCCTGCCGATGAAGTACAGGCTTCCCGTGCAAAGCACGAGCGGGGCGCTTCCCGAAGCCTCGAGAAGGGCTTCTTCGGGATCGCGGAAAGCCCTGACCTTGCCGGGCCAGGGGAGGGAAAGCGCTTTTTCCGCCAGCCCCTGGGCCGTCTCCGAACGGTCCAGCCCCGGGACTTCGGTGCAGAAAAGATCCCCCCCAAGGGGGGAAAGGGCCCTGAGCATTCCGTCCAGATCCTTGTCCTTCATCGCTGCCATGACGAGCGCCACCGGGGTTTCGGGCCACAGGGAACGGACGTTCCCGGCCAGCATCTCGGCCCCTTGCGGGTTGTGGGCCCCATCAAGGACGACCGGAGGATCCAGGGCCACGACCTCCATCCGTCCCGGCCACACAGTTTTTCTCAGGCCTTCCCGGACGGAATCCTCGGTTATACAGGGCCAGGCTTCGGACAGGCCGAGGGAGGCAAGCGCCGCAAGGCCGGCGTTGACCACCTGGTGTTTCCCGAGAAGCGGAGTTGAAAGATCCATTGGAGGAAAACCTTCCCGGCAGAGGCGGAAGGTCGACCCTGCCCTTCCGATCGTGTATGGGAACACCCTCGCATTCTTTCCGAGAAGGCAGAGCGGCGAATCAAGCCGCCTGGAAGCCTTTTCGGCAAGCTCATCGAGAAAGGCCCCGTTCGATGCGGAAACGGCCGGGACCCCGGGGCGAAGGGCTGCGAACTTCTCTTTCGCGATGCATTCCAGGCCCTGTCCCAGGATGTCCTCGTGGTCCAGCCCGATGGAAGTGAAAACGGTCATCTGGACCCTGCCGAGAAGGTTCGTGGCGTCGAGCCTTCCCCCCAGGCCGGCCTCGATGACGGCGAAATCCAGCTTCCCCCTGGCGATGCAGAGAAATGCGGCTGCGGTGAGGTTTTCAAAGAAGGAGGGAGGGTCCGCGGAAAGCATCCGGTCCGAGAGGATGGCTTCAGAAACCTGTTCAACGGCTTCCTCCCACATGGAGGGGGATAGCGGTTGGCCGTCGAACGTCAGCCTTTCTCCAAGATGTTCCAGGTGGGGGCTGGTGTACCTTGCCGTCCGGCAGCCCGATTCCCGCAGGATCGAATCCAGGGACGCACAGACGGATCCTTTCCCGTTGGTTCCGATGACATGAACGGCGGGAAAGGTTCTTTCCGGGTGTCCCAGGAGAGAACACAGGCGGGCCATGCGGGAAAGACCCGGGCGGATCCCCGGGGAGGAAATTCCGAGGATCCGCCGTTCGATCAAGTGGAACCGGTCTTCTTCACAAATTGGTTGAGCTTTCAATGTTTCACGCTCCGGTGCTCAGGCTTTGGATGTTGTCCCTGATTCTCAGGAGGCGGGTTTCTCCCTCCCGCAGGCGCTCCTTTTCCTTCTCGACAATTTCAGCCGGAGCATTCGTGAGGAACTGAGAGTTTGCCAGTTTAGCCCTTGAGCGGTTCAGATCGGCCTCAAGCTTTTCCATCTCCTGTTTGAGGCGTCCGATTTCGGCTTCGATGTCAATGAGCCCCTCGACCTCCAGGTAGAAGGACCCCTGAGGCAGGACAGCGCTCAGGCATTTCCCTGGGGAAGGCGCGTTTATCGGGGAGATCTCGAACCGTTCGATCCGGCAAAGAAGTCTTAGCAGGTCTGAATTTTCCCGGAAAAGGGCCTCAAGCCCCTCTTTCAGTTCGGCACGGACCAGGGGAGCCGTTTGCTGGGGGTTCAGACGGGCTTCCGCCCGGAGATTCCGGATCGCCCGGACCGCTTCCTGAAAGGCGGACATCTCTTCCAGGCAAACCGGGGAAAATGCCCCTTTCCCGTCCGGCTTCGGCCATTCCTCTTCCTGCAGGGAACGGTCCGAGAAGTGAAAAGCGTGCCAGAGCTCTTCCGTAAGGAAGGGAATAAAGGGATGCAGCAGCTTGAGTACGGACTCGAACACCCGGCAAAGGACAGCCTGTGTTGCCTCCTTGCGGCTTTCCCCTTCTTCTCCCCTCAGGGCGGGTTTGGCCATCTCGAGGTACCAGTCGCAGAGTTCTCCCCAGACGAAGTCGTACAGGAGCTTGGCGGCCTCTCCGAAGAAGTAGCCCTCCAGGTCGCGGGTGGTTTCAAGGATGACTTCGTCGAGCCGGGTCAGGATCCACCGGTCATGAAGTCGCAGAGAAAGGGGATCGATTTCACGATCCCGTGTCTTTCCCTCGAGGGAGGACAAAGCAAGCCGGCTTGCGTTCCAGAGCTTGTTGAGGAAAAACCGGAATGTTTCGATTCGGTTCGTGCTCAGCAGGATGTCCCTGCCCTGCACGGTAAGCGCCGCTAGAGTCAGCCGGAGGGCGTCAGCGCCGTATTCGTCGATGATGTCCAGGGGGTCGATCACGTTTCCCTTCGATTTGCTCATTTTCTGGCCGGATTCGTCCCGGACGAGGGCATGGATGTACGTATCCCTGAAGGGGACTTCTCCCATGAAGTGCAATCCCATCATGATCATCCTCGCGACCCAGAAGAAGATAATATCGAATCCCGTCACGAGGAGACTCGTCGGGTAGTAGCGCGAAAGCTCCGGCGTCGGGTCCGGCCATCCGAGGGTGGAGAAAGGCCAGAGCGCGCTGCTGAACCAGGTGTCGAGGACATCCTCGTCCTGGTGGATGTCCGATGAGCCGCAGGATTCGCAAACGTCCGGATCCGTTTCCGAAACGGTGATGTGTCCGCAGGCCGAACAGGTCCAGGCCGGAATCCTGTGTCCCCACCATAGCTGCCGGGAGATGCACCAGTCCCGGATCTCTTCCATCCACTGGTAGTAGGTGCCCGTCCACTGTTCTGGAACGAAGCGGATCCGTCCGGCCCTGACGGCTTCCACTCCGGCTTCAGCGAGCGGTTTTGCCCGGACGAACCATTGTTCCGAAAGGTAGGGTTCAACGACGGTTCGGCACCGGTAGCAGTGGCCGACCGAGTGAAGGTGCTCTTCAACCTGCAGCAGGCACCCCTGGGAATCCAGGTCTTTCAGAACGGCCTTCCTGGCCTCGAACCGGTCCATCCCGAGGTATTTCCCGGAGGCTTCGTTCATCCGGCCTTCGGAATCGATCACCTGGATCGACTCCAGGCCATGCCTCTGCCCAACGAGAAAGTCGTTCGGATCGTGGGCGGGGGTGATTTTGACACAGCCCGTGCCGAATTCGGGATCCACCATCGGATCCTCGATGATCGGAATCTCCCTTCCGACGAGCGGGACGAGGACAACCCGCCCGACAAGATGCCGATTCTTTTCGTCCCTCGGGTGGATCGCGATGGCCACGTCCCCGAGGATGGTTTCCGGCCTGGTAGTGGCAACCGTGACGCCGCCTTCGGCGTCGGGGAAGCGGTAAAGGACATGGTAGAGGTTCCCGCCGGATTCCTGGTGTTCGACTTCCAGATCCGAGAGGGCCGTCTGGCAGCGGGGACACCAGTTGATGATGTATTTGCCCTTATAGATCAGGCCTTCCTTGTAAAGACGGACGAAAACGGCCCGGACTGCCCTGGATAGCCCCTCGTCCATCGTGAACCGCTCCCGCCGCCAGTCGCAGGAGGCCCCGAGCTTCTTCAGCTGGTTCACGATCCGGTTCCCGTACTGCTCTTTCCATTCCCACACCTTTTCGACGAATGCCTCGCGTCCTAGGTCATGGCGGGAAATTCCCTGGCTCGCGAGATTGCGCTCTACGACGTTCTGAGTCGCGATGCCGGCGTGGTCGGTCCCGGGAAGCCACAGGACGTCGTACCCGTTCATCCGTTTATAGCGGCATTGGATGTCCTGCAGGGTATTGTTCAGTGCGTGCCCCATGTGGAGCGATCCCGTCACGTTGGGCGGCGGGATGACGATGCTGAAGGGGGGCTTTGCCGCGTTGGGGTTGCCTTCGAAGAGCCCTCTCTCGAGCCACCAGGCGTACCACTTGTCCTCGATGGGCCTGGGATCGTAGGATTTTCCAAGACTGCAGCTGGGTTCACTCATCGTCATTCCTCCTCGTGACCGTCGCCTCCGAGCGACCGGTCCACGTAATCTTCCAGAAAATGCCGAAGGTCGTCAACACCGGCCCCAGTTTCTGCCGAGGTGACAAAAGCAGGTTCCTGCCCTTTGAAATAGCTTGAAAGGAGCGTTTTCCACCTTCCCCTTGCGATCTTGTCGGCCTTTGTGAAGACAGTTACCGTCGGTGCATCCAGGCAAGCGAGCCAAACTTTCAGGGCCTCATCGCCCTTGAGGTAGCCGTGCCGGAAATCCACCAGGTGAAGATGCAGAATCGCCGATTTCCTGGCCATATAGGCATCGATCAGACGTTTCCAGGTGCGGCGCGTATCCTGGGAAACCGCGGAATACCCGTAACCCGGAAGGTCAACGAGGTAGAACGCATGTTTTCCGCGGAACCGGAAAAAGTTGATGCTGCGCGTCTTGCCCGGAGTCGCGCTCGAACGGGCGATCGATCTTCCCGCCAGCTTGTTGATCAGGCTGGATTTCCCAACATTCGATCTTCCGAGGACCGTGATCTCGGGCAGTCCTGGCGGAGGCAGCTGATTTTCGAGAAAGGCCGTGATGGCCTCTTCGTAGCTCCATTGCAGGGGCATCAGGAGGTTACTCCCCTGAGGGCAAGCCCGAAGACCTCGTCGGCGGAGGAGACGAACGTGACGGACATCTCGTCACGGACCCATTCGGGCAGTTCTTCCCAATCGGGCCTGTTCCCCACCGGAAGGATCAGGCTCCGGATCTCGTGACGCTTCGCCGCGAGCACTTTTTCCTTGATCCCTCCCACGGGAAGAACCTTGCCGCGAAGGGTGATCTCGCCGGTCATCGCGGTGTCGTGGCGGATCGGCCTCCTGCTGAGGCAGGAAAGCAGCGCGGTGGCAATGGTGATTCCCGCCGAAGGTCCATCCTTGGGGATCGCTCCTTCGGGGACGTGAACGTGGGTGTCCAGGCTTTGCCAGTCGACCTCGTCGAGTCCCCATTTCCCTGCCGTGGAGCGTAGATAGCCCATGGCGGCCGTTGCGGATTCCTGCATTATTTCGCCAAGGTTGCCCGTGAGAATGAGCCCTCCCTTGCCCTTCATCGTGACGCTTTCAACGACAAGGGCTTCGCCCCCGCTCTCGGTCCAGGCCAGTCCAACGGCCGCTCCCACCTCGTCGTGTTCGGGCAGGGAAGGATGGCTTTTCCTGGGAGCCCCCAGGTATTCCGTCAAGTCGCCGGGAGCGATCCGGATCGGGGTTTGCTTCCCCTTCCCGCTCCTTGGCCCTCCCCTTTCAAGGATTCGCCGCGCGAGCTTGCGGGCGATGCGGAAAAGGTGGCGTTCGAGTTCCCGGACCCCGGATTCGCTGGTGTATCGCTCCACGATTATCCTCAGGGTTTCGGATTCGATCGTTACGGGCTGGCGATCCAGCCCGCTGGATTTCAGCACCTTCGGCCACAGGTGCCGTTCTGCGATCTGGACCTTCTCTTCGGTCACATAGCCCGGTAGGCGGATGATTTCCATCCGGTCAAGGAGCGGGGCGGGGATCGTGTGGGTCACGTTGGCCGTCGTGATGAAAAGCGTCTGGCCAAGGTTGAAGGGCACCTCGAGGAAATGGTCCGTAAAAGCGGAATTCTGTTCAGGATCAAGCACTTCGAGCAGGGCCGCGGAAGGGTCGCCACGGAAATCGGTCCCCAACTTGTCGATCTCGTCCAGAAGAAGCACGGGGTTGCAGGTGCCCGCCTGCCGGATCTTCTGCAGGATCCTCCCCGGAAGGGCTCCCACGTAGGTCCGGCGGTGTCCCCGAATCTCCGCCTCGTCCCGGATGCCTCCCAGGGACATCTGGACGAACTTCCGATCCATCGCCCTCGCGATGGATCTTCCCAGGGATGTTTTTCCGACTCCCGGCGGGCCTACGAAACAGAGAACCTGCGAACGGGCATCTTTCGAGGCAAGTTTCCTGACGGCAAGGAATTCAAGGATCCTTTCCTTGACTTCGTCCAACCCGTGATGATCCTTGTCCAGAACGGTTTTCGCGAGGCCCAGCTCCAGCCGGTCCCTGGATGTCTTGCTCCAGGGAAGCTCAATCAGCCACTCGATGTAGGACCGGGCCACCGTCGCCTCAGCTGAAACCGGTGGCATCTTGGAGAAACGGCTGAGTTCCTGGAGGGCCTTTTCCTCCACTTCGGCCGGCATCCCGGCTTTCCGGATCCTTCCAGCCAGTTCTTCAACCTCGTTCAATCCCTGGCGGGAGTCCAGTTCCGTCTGGATCACCTTCATCTGTTCCTTCAGGTAATACTCGCGATGCGTCCGGTCGATTTCCTGGCGGACGCGCTCCTGGATTTCGCTCTCCAGCTGGAGGATCTCCGTTTCCCGAATGAGGAACTTCAGGAGGGTCTCCGATTTGGCCACGGGATCTGCGGTTTCAAGGATCCGCTGTTTTTCTTCCACTTTCAGCTCCGCATGGGACGCGATCACATCTGCCAGCATGGAAAGGCTCTCGATCTCGTGGAGCGATCCGGTGATTTCTTCGGAAATCTTGCCGCTGTAAGAGGCAACCGTTTCAAACTGGTGCTGGAGAGCCCTCCGCAGCGGCAGGTCTTCCACGTCCTCATTCTGCGAAGGGACTGGAAGCACCCATGCCTCGATCTTCTCGTCGGAAACGTCAAAAGCCTCGATCTGGACCCGGGACAACCCCTCCAGCAGAACCTTCACGGTTCCGTCCGGGAGCGTTGCGGACTGCAGGACGGAGGCCAGTGTCCCCAGTTCGTAGAGGTCCTCTTCTGAAGGATCTTCTTCCCTTGAGTTTTTCTGGGCCACCAAAACGACGCGTTTTCCCCTCGCCGAGGCGGATTCAACGGCGCTGATGGATCGCGGCCTCCCGATGAACAGCGGGAGGACCAGCCCTGGAAAAAGAACCGTGTCCCGGAGAGGGACAACCGGCAATTTGCGCCGGGGAGAGATTCGCCTCATGGATCAGGCGACCTCCTTGCCGCTCTTCGGTTCGATTAACGGAGGGGCCCCCTCCTCGACGGTCTCCCGGGTGATCGTCACGCTTGCAATCTCGGCGGATTTCGAGGGAAGGTCAAACATCAGGTCCAGCATGATGGATTCCAGGATCGACCTCAATCCCCTGGCCCCCGTGTTCCGCTTCGCCGCAAGGCGGGCGATGCTCCGGACCGCCTCGTCCGTGCAATGAAGCCGAACACCCTCTAGCTCGAAGGCCTTTTCGTACTGCCGAATCAGGGCATTCTTGGGCTCTTGCAGGATGCGAACCAGGGATTCTTCGTCAAGTCCCTCCAGCGGGGCGAAGATCGCAAGCCTGCCGACAAACTCCGGAATGAACCCGAAGGAAACGAGATCCTCGGGCTGGACGTGGGAGAGGAGTTCGTACCGGGCCCGCTTGTCGTTGCTTAGGACGGTCCCGCCGAAACCGATGGTTTTCTTGTTGATCCGGTGGGCGATGATTTCCTCCAGGCCTTCGAAGGAACCCCCGCAGATGAAGAGGATGTTCCGGGTATCCATCTGGATGAAATCCTGGTAGGGGTGTTTCCTGCCGCCCTTGGGCGGGACGTTGGCCACGGTCCCTTCGAGGATCCTCAGGAGGGCCTGCTGAACCCCCTCCCCTGAAACATCGCGGGTGATGGAGGCAGACTCCGATTTCCTCCCGATCTTATCGACCTCGTCCAGGTAGATGATCCCGCGTTCGGCGGCCTTCAGATCGTAATCGGCTGCCTGGAGGAGTCGGACCAGGATGTTTTCCACGTCCTCGCCAACGTAGCCGGCTTCGGTCAGCGTCGTGGCGTCAGCCATGGCGAAGGGAACTTTCAGGAATCGGGCCATGCTCTGGGCCAGCAGGGTTTTTCCGCTTCCAGTGGGTCCGATCAGAACGACGTTGCTTTTCTGCATCTCGACGTCATCCTGTCCCGATGCGTTGCTCTGAATCCGCCGGTAATGGTTGTAGACCGCGACCGAGAGGATCTTTTTTGCCAGGGTCTGCCCCACGACATAATTGTCCAGGAAACGGAAGATTTCCCTGGGATTCGGAAGCTTCCCGATGGAAAACGGGAGGCCGGAATCCTCCTGCCGCGGGTCCTCCATTTCTTCTTTCAGAATGATGTTGCATAGATGGATGCATTCGTTGCAAATCGTGACGCCGGGCCCGGAAATCAGCCGGTTTACCTCTTCCTGCGGCTTGCCGCAGAAGGAGCAGCGGAGGTTCTTCCGTTTTCGGCCGTTGCCGTCATCCTGCTGGAACATGATGGTCCTCCCCTCTTCAGCCTCAGTTTTCCTGAAGCCGGGAACAACTTCATAGTCTATCGCATGCCGGAAAAAAGCAGAAGGGGAGAGGCGCTCCTCTCCCCTTCCCTGGGGTTCGGCCCTGGTTTTGTCGTCCTAGCGCTTCTCGATGATTCGGTCGATGATTCCGTAAGCTTTCGCTTCCTCGGCGGACATGAAGAAATCGCGATCGGTGTCGAGCGTGATCTTTTCGATGGATTGCCCGGTATGCTTCGCCAGAATTCCATTGACCGTCTGTTTCACCCGGAGGATTTCCCGGGCCTGGATATCGATATCCGTGGCCTGGCCCTGGGCGCCTCCCAGGGGCTGGTGGATCATGATCCGGGCGTTGGGAAGGGCGATCCGCTTGTCTTTCTCCCCGGCGGCGAGCAGGACGGCTGCCATGCTGGATGCCTGACCCACGCAAATGGTCGATACGGGGCACTTGACGTACTGCATGGTGTCATAGATGGCAAGGCCCGCCGTGACGATCCCTCCCGGACTGTTGATGTACAGGTAGATGTCCTTGTCCGGGTCCTCGCTTTCAAGGAAAAGGAGCTGGGCGATGACGATGTTTGCAACGTGATCGTCGATCTCCTGGCCGATGAAGACGATCCTGTCCTTCAGGAGGCGGCTGTAGATGTCGTAGGAGCGCTCTCCTCTGCCGGTTTGCTCAATGACCATCGGGACCAGAATGGACATTTTGGGACCTCCAGTCATTCAGGATTTTCCCCGCCCGCGGTGGAAGAGTTTCCGTCTCCTTCCGTCCCGGAGGGAGGACATACTTCCTTGATCGTAACTTCCGAAAGGAGCTGGCTGATGGTCTTGTTCATGCGGATCCGGTGGAGAAAGTCGGTCATTCTCTCACGATCCTTGAAAAGCAGGGAGCGGATCCGGTCCGGATCAGCATGGAGAGAATCCGCCAGGTTTCGGATCTCCGTGTCGATGTCCTCGCTGAGGACCTCGATCGAACGCTCGTCAGCCAGAGATTCAAGGATCAGTGTCTGACGGACGATCCGCTCGGCTCTTTCCCGGATGCCTTTCTCGAAGGCTTCCGGAGTGATTCCGTTCTTGTCGAGATATTCTTCCATGGAAAGATTGAACTGCTTCCTGATCTGCGCGGCTTCTTCCTCTTTCATGGACGCGACCTGCCGATCGATCAGTGTTTCCGGAACGGTCACCTGGGCCGCCTCGCGCAGTTTTGAAAGGGCGTTCGCTTCCATGGCGTTCTGCACGTCCCGCCGGATCTGTTCTTCGATCCTTTCCGCCACTTCCCGGCGGAATTCGTCGAGATTTGCCAGCCGATCCTGCGACGTTTTCCGGATGAAAGCCTCGTCGAGCTCTGGCAGAATTCGCTCGAGAATTTCCTTGACTTTCAAATTGTACCGGAGCGTTTTCCCCGCAAGCGAAGGATCGGGATGTTCCGCTTCAATGGTGATTTCGACGGACTCTTCGTCCCCGACGTTCTTCCCGGTCAGGGCGTTTTTCAGCTCCTCCCGCAGGGTTTCCGGGTCAAGCTGAATCGTCGTGGTCTGCGGGGTGGAGGCGTCATTTTCCTGCCCCTCTTCCAGAATCTGTGTCGTGTACTCTACCGAAACGGAGTCGCCTTCCCTTGAAGAGCGGTTCTCCACGGGCTTCAGCTCGGAATGCCGAAGGCGGATCTGCTCGATGGCCGCGTCCACCATGGCTTCGGTCACTTCAACCACAGGCTTTTCCACGACGATCGAAGCGAGGTCCGGCAGGATCACTTCCGGGCGAACCTCGAAGGTGAACACGGCGGTGACCGGCTTGCCCTCCTCCACTTCACCCTCCAGGTCAACTTCGGGTTCGCTGATCAGGCTGAGGTCGTATTCCTCTACGATTTCACCCATGGCGGCCGGCAGAACCTTTTCAAGCGCTTCGGAATAAATCCCCTCACGTCCGAAGTACATTTCCAGGACATTGCGGGGAACCTTCCCTTTTCTAAACCCTTTGATGTTTGCCTTGCGGGACAGGTCGCCGATAACGGTGTTCAGAGCCTTCTGGAATTCCTGGGCATCAATCGTCGCCCGGATTCGCTGTTTGTTGCCCTCCTGTGAAATGATCTCGGTTTTCAACCGCCACAACTCCTTTCAGGTTCCATTCATTTAATGTCAGGATCAGGCGTGAAGAGTATACCACATGGTTTGGGGTCCGAAGCACAGAATAAAAGAACCCCCCGGATCCCCTTGGAAGTCGGTGGGTTCTCTTTGACAGCACACCCGGTGCAGTTTGGACAAGGCGTTCCCGGGATAGAACTTCCCTGGTGCGAGAGGCGGGACTTGAACCCGCAAGGCTTTCGCCACTGGATCCTAAGTCCAGCGTGTCTACCGGTTCCACCACTCTCGCCGGAAAAAAGATGGTGGACCGTACAGGAATCGAACCTGTAACCCCCTGATTAAGAGTCAGGTGCTCTGCCAGTTGAGCTAACGGTCCACAGCAAGTCGATATTCGATTGTTGTATTGGCTGGCGCGCCCGGCAGGATTTGAACCCGCGACCAACGGATCCGAAGTCCGCCGCTCTGTCCACTGAGCTACGGGCGCATGTCCCGCCTTCAATTTGGGGTGAGCGAGGGGACTTGAAC
>JAAYVK010000008.1 GCA_012517195.1 Synergistaceae bacterium
GGACGTCCTCCTGACTTTCGTCTTCAAGGCGGTCATCAGGTAGGGGTAAGCCCTGAAAAGCCGCTGACTTCAGGGCATCTGGCAGGGGGTGCGGGGGCCAGCTGAGCCCCCCTTTTTGATGATGAACGAAAAAAACGACAGACGCTGGTACATCGTCCAAACGTATTCCGGATATGAAAATCGGGTCCTCGCGAACCTGGAGCAGAGAATCGCTTCAATGGGGATGGAGGATCGAATCTTTCGCGTCCTGGTGCCCGTAGAGGAACGTGTCTACGTCAAGGACGGGAAGACGAAGCGCGTCCACCGGAAAGTTTTTCCCAGTTACGTGCTCGTCGAGATGATCCTGGACGATCAGTCCTGGTACGTTGTCCGTCACACCCCCGGAGTGACCGGCTTCGTCGGAGCCGGTAACCACCCGATTCCCCTCACCGAGAAGGAAATCCAGGACATTATCGGAAAGATCGGGAAAGACCAGATCAAGCCGAAGGTGGAAATCGACCTTAAGCCTGGCGATGTGGTTCGGGTCAAGAGCGGGCCCTTCCAGGGACAGGTCGGCCCGGTCGCGGAAGTCCTCCCGGAGAAGGGCAAGGTCAAGTTCTCGGTGACGGTTTTCGGCCGCGAAACGCTGGTCGAAGCGGACTATCAGGAGCTCGAAAGGCTCTAGGCAACTTCTCGGGAAAGGAGGTTGGAAGAATATGGCCAAGAAAGTCGTTGGGGCAGTGAAGCTGCAGCTTCCCGCCGGCAAGGCCACCCCGGCACCGCCTGTGGGCCCTGCGCTGGGGCAGCACGGCGTCAACATCATGGAGTTCTGCAAGCAGTTCAACGCGAAAACGGCCGATCAGCCGGGCATGATCATTCCTGTCGTGATTACGGTCTACGCGGACCGGAGCTTCTCCTTCATCTTGAAGACACCGCCCGCGAGCGTGCTTTTGAAGAAAGCCGCGAAGATCGACAAGGGATCCTCGGTTCCGAACAAGACGAAGGTCGCAAAGGTCACGAAGAACCAGGTCAGGGAGATCGCCCAGCTCAAGATGGAAGATCTGAACGCGAACGATATCGAAGGCGCAATGCAGATGATCATGGGCACGGCGAGGTCCATGGGCATCGAGGTAACCGATTAGCGCAACGTGTGGCAGGGTCCGGAACGGGCCCACGACGACCACAGGGAGGTTAGCGAAATGGCGAAAAAGAGCAAGCGATACCAGGCCATCAAGGCCAATGTAGACCGGGAAAAGCTTTATGGACTTCGCGAGGCGCTCGATCTTTGCAAGACGAACGCAACCGCGAAGTTCAACGAGAGCGTCGAAGTTCACATCCGCCTGGGGGTGGATCCGCGGCAGGCGGACCAGCAGGTTCGGGGAACCGTGCCGCTTCCTCACGGAACGGGTGTGACGAAGAGGGTCCTCGTCATTACAACCGGAGAGAAACTGAAAGAAGCCGAAGAGGCGGGTGCCGATTTCGTCGGGTCGGATGACATGGTTCAGAAGGTCGAGGGCGGCTGGCTCGATTTCGATGCCGTCATCACCTCTCCCGACATGATGAAGTCCGTCGGGCGCCTTGGCAAGATCCTCGGGCCCCGCGGCCTGATGCCGAGCGCGAAGACGGGCACGGTTACCTTCGATGTGGCCGATGCGGTGAAGGAAGTCAAGGCGGGGCGCGTGGAATTCCGCCTCGACAAGTTCGGGATCATCCATAAGGCGATCGGAAAGACCAGCTTCACGACCGATCAGCTTTACGACAACGCCCGGGCGTTCTTCCAGGCGATCCTGAAAGCGAAGCCCTCCGCCGCGAAGGGAACCTACGTGAAGAGTTTCTCGGTCGCTTCCACGATGGGAGTCGGCATCAAGATCGATCCGAACGCGGCCCAGAAGGAGATCTCTGCGGTCGAGTAAGGCCTTTGCCGGCAGCGGGATGGACCTTTACAACTGAAAGAGAAGAACCGTAGATAGCCGGTGTGCGCCCCGCGGGCGCACAAAATGGAGTGAACTCCGCCTGCTGAGGTTCAGGGAATAGAGTCCAGTGCTTCCGCGAGAAGTGTACCCTTTTGCGGAAACTGCCCTTCGTCCCCGGGCCCGGCAGGTCCGGGGATTTTTCATGTCTGGTTGAAGGAGGTGAATGTTTTGCCGACAGAATACCGAATCCAGCAAGTCGCGATGCTGAAGGAAATGCTGGGGAAGGCCGAAACCGTTTTCGTCTGCGAGTACCGCGGGCTGACCGTGGCCAAAAGCACGGAGATCCGTTCCCGCATCCGGAAGGCCGGGGGCGAGATGAAAATCGCCCGAAATACGCTCATGCGGCGAGCTCTTGAGGAGATGGGGCACCCGGCCCCCGAGGAATTGACCTCCGGACCGAATGTCTACACGCTCGTTTACGGGGAAATTTCAGAGGTCGCGAAAGCGCTTCGGGACTTTTCGAAAGAGAAGGGGAACGAGGCCCTTATCGTGAAAGGCGGGATCATGGGCAAGGAAATCCTGAGCCAGGCCCAGATTTTCGCCCTCGCTGATCTCCCCTCGAGAGAGCAGCTGGTGGCCCAGGTCGTTGGCACGATCGCGGCTCCGCTTCGCGGTCTGGTCACTGTCCTCAGCGGACCCGCCCGAGGATTGGTTACCTGCCTGTCGCAGGTGCAGGAACAGAAAGAAAAAGCAGCCTGATCGCCTGAGGGACAGGGGATCTCCCGTCCCAACCTGATTAAAAAACCAAGGAGGATGAAATCAATGACCCGCGAGGAAATTATCAAGGCAATCGAAGAGATGTCAGTTCTTGAGCTTTCGCAGCTTGTCAAGGACCTGGAGGAGAAGTTCGGGGTTTCCGCCGCTGCTCCTGCCATGATGGCCATGCCCGTCGCGGCCGCGGCTGCCGCTGCCCCGGTGGAAGAGGAGAAGACCGAGTTCGACGTCATTCTCAAGAGCGCCGGATCCAACAAGATCGGGACGATCAAGGTGGTCCGCGAAATCACCAGCCTGGGCCTCAAGGAAGCCAAGGAGCTTGTCGACAACCCGCCGAAGCCCGTCAAGGAAGGCGTTTCCAAGGAAGAAGCCGAGGAAATCAAGAAGAAGCTCGTCGAAGCCGGAGCCGAAGTCGAAATCAAGTAGTTCGCTTCCCATTCGGATCAGGGTTCAATCAAAGAGGGCGGTCCTCAGGACTGCCCTCTTTTTTTACTTGCCCTGGAGCCGAACTGCCGTTATGATGCATTCTTAAAACGAACCATCCGGATTTGAAATGCCGGGAAGGAAAACGGGAGGGAAGGGCGATGCTGGACCTGGTTCGATGGCTGCGGGAAAAGAACTCGATCGTCATACTCGACGGGGGCATGGGTACGATGCTGGAAGAAGCCGGCTGGCGTCCGCCTCTTCTGCCGGAAGAAATGAACCTCGTCAATCCGGATGCCGTCAGGAAAATCCACGAGGCCTACCTCGAAGCCGGAGCGCTCCTGATCGAAACCAACACCTTCGGAGGGTCGGCGGTCAAGCTCTCTCACAGGGGGCTCGCCGGGGAAACCCGAAAGATCAACCGCATGGCTGCGTCCCTCGCTCGCAAGGCCGCCGGCGGCAGGGCCCTGGTGGCCGGTTCCATCGGTCCTTCCGGGCGCCTCGTGGAGCCGCTGGGAACCCTGGCCTTCGAGGAAGCCGTGAGTTCCTTCCTGCCTCAAGTCCAGGGACTTCTCGATGGAGGCGCGGATTTCTTCCTGGTCGAAACGATGATCGATTTGCGTGAAGCAAAGGCCGCCGTCATGGCGATCAAGGATGCGGGGAAGGGGCTTCCCTTTGTCGTCAGTTTTACCTTTGACCGCAACGGATGCACCATGACCGGAACCCCGCCGGAGGTGGCCATGGCCTGGGCCGCGGCAGTGGGAGCCTCTGGGGTAGGGGTGAACTGCGGCACGGGCCCTGAGGATACCGTTGAAACGGTCCGACGCTTGCGCCGGGCGGGAGAGTTGCCGGTCTTCGCCTACCCGAACGGGGGGCTGCCCTCGCAAGGGGCGTGGCTCGCCCCCGACCCCTTTGCAGAAGCCTGCGCGGGGCTTGCGGAAGCTGGAGCGACCGTCATCGGCGGGTGTTGCGGCACCACCCCCCGGCATATCCAGGCCCTTTCCCGGAGGCTGGCCGGAATCCGCCCGGTGCCCGGATCTCCCAGGCCCCAGACGGTGCTCGCCAGCCGGACCCGCATATCCCTTTGCGGAGAGGGAGAACCCCTGCTTGTCGTGGGGGAGAGGATCAACCCATCCCGGAAGGGGCCTCTCAGGGAAGCGATGATTGCCCGAAACTGGGCCCAGGTGAGAGAAGAGGCTCGACTCCAGGCAGAAGCCGGAGCCGATGTGATCGACATCAACGGGGGGATACCCGGCCAGGACCGCATGGAATTGATTTCAGCGGCGGTCACGGCCGTGGAAGGAGCCGTAAACCTGCCGCTTTCGATCGATAGCGAAGATCCCCAGATCCTGGAAAAGATCGCCCGGTCGGTCGCAGGGATTCCGCTTCTAAATTCCGTGACGTGCGAGCCGGAGGTGCTGGAAAGGGGACTTTCAGCCGCGTTAAAAACCGGATCCGCAGTCGTCGTCCTGACGATGGACAGCAAGGGAATTCCTGACGAGGCGAACGGGAGACTGGCCCTTGCCGAACGGGCGGCAGAGGCGGGAGAAAAGATCGGGCTTCCCAGGAAAATGCTTTTCGTCGATCCCCTGACCCTTGCCGCCGGAGCCGGGGATCGGAACGCACGATTGACCCTGGAAAGCCTGAGAGGACTTTCATCGATCGGGACGCGCTCGATCCTTGGAATCAGCAATATTTCCTTCGGCCTTCCCAAGAGGAGCCTGATCAACAGGACATTTCTGGCCATGGCGATGTCCTGCGGTCTCGATGCCGTGATCGCCAACCCCCTGGATGAGGCGCTGATGAGCTGTGCGGCTGCGGGGAACGTCCTTGCGGGCCGGGATCCTGGCGCGAGGCGCTACATCGCTTTGTATTCGGGGAAGGAATCTTCCGAAACGCCTTCCCATCCTCTGCACGCTGAGCCATCATTCGACATGGATCTCACCGAAGCGATCCTGAGAGGGGAGAAGGAAGCCGCAATTTCTGCCGGCCGGGCGTTCCTGGGGGAAGGCGGCCACCCCATGGGTCTGATCCAGGACAGGGTTCTTCCCGCGCTGGAAGAAGTCGGCAGGCTGTACGAATGCGGTGATTTCTTTCTTCCCCAGCTGCTTGCTTCCTCTGAAGCTGCCCAGGCGGTCTGCAGGCTGGCGGAGGAAAGCCTGCTCGCGGGTGGGAAGACGCTGGAAACGCGCGGGACAGTCCTTCTGGCGACCGTGGAAGGAGATCTCCATGACCTGGGAAAGAACGTCGTGGCGATGGTCCTGAAAAGCCGCGGGTACAAGGTCGTGGATGCAGGCAAGGACGTCCCCGCGGAGCGGATCCTGGAAGCCGCTGTTCGTGAGAGGGCGGACCTCGTGGGCCTATCCGCCCTGATGACCACGACCGTTGAACGGATGGGAGAAGTCATCTCCATGGGACGGGCCCGCGGGATGTCCTGCCGGTTTATCCTCGGCGGTGCGGCCGTGAGTGCTGACTTTGCAGAAAAAATCGGGGCTGACGGTTACGCCCGGGACGCCATTGAAGCCGCACGCCTTGTCGATCGCCTGCTCGCACAGGGGAATGGAGGGGAATAGCCCGTGTTCATCCGTGAACTTTTCAGGAAAAACGGTCCGGTCATCTCTTTCGAGGTTTTCCCCCCGAAGGCCGATGCCCCCGTGGAGGGGGTCTACAGGACGATCGAGGCCCTGAAGGACCTGTCCCCCGGCTTTATCAGCGTCACCTACGGAGCGGGAGGAAGCAGCCGGGACCGGACGGTCGAGATCGCATCGAGGATCCGAAACGGTTACGGAATCGAGGCACTCGCGCACCTTACCTGTCGATCCCACACTGCCGGGGAAATTGACGAAATCTGCGAAGAACTCCTGGACGAGGGTGTCCAGAACATCCTCGCCCTCAGGGGAGACCCCCAGCCCAGCGATGCGGAGGATGACCGTGAACGGAGCTTTTTCTATGCCTGTGACCTCGTGAGGCATCTTCGCAGGAACCATTTCGGAAACTTCTGCATCGGGGCAGCGGCGTATCCGGAAGGACACATCGAATGCCAGGACCTGGCCAGAGACCTTGATTTTCTGAAGATGAAGGTCGAGGCCGGAGCAGAATTCCTGATTACCCAGCTCTTTTTTGACAACGAACTGTTCTACCGGTTCCGCGATGAGGCCAGCAGGAAGGGGATTGCCGTTCCCATTGTCGCGGGAATCTTCCCGGTCCTGAACGCAGCGCAGGTCCAAAAGATCGTTTCTCTCTGCGGGGTCTCGCTGCCGCCGCGGTTCACCCGCATCATCGCACGGTATGCCAATTCCCCCGCGGCTCTGGCCGAAGCCGGAGTTGCCTACGCAACCGATCAGATTGTCGACCTCCTTGCCGCCGGCGTGGACGGAATTCATCTCTACACGATGAAC
>JAAYVK010000009.1 GCA_012517195.1 Synergistaceae bacterium
ATGGAGATTCCCGGGATCGACCCCAAGGAAGTGGATCTAAAGGTCTATCCGGATCGCGTCGTGTTTAAGGCCGAGAGGAAGGAAGAGAAGAAGGAAGAGTCCGAGAGCTTCTTCCGGATCGAGCGAAGCCGCGGCAGTTTCTACCGGGAAATTCCCATGCCGGTGGAAATTGACCCGGAAGCCGCCGAGGCGAAAATCAAGAACGGTCTGCTCACCCTGGTATTGCCGGAAAAGCAGAGCGTCGACAACGGCAGGAAGCTTGAAATCAAACCGGAAGAGTAAGCAGCTCCTGCAGGGGATCCGAAAATGCGGATCTCCTGCTTTTTTTTGCCATTTCGCGGTATCCTTTTTCCCGAGAAGCCTTTCTTCGATCGCCATCCCGGGAGAGGAGGAGTCCCGATATTCATTCAGCCTGACCCCAACGAAACGATATTCGCTTTCCAGAAAGACCGGTTGCTCGTTTGTCTTACCCCTGATCCCCGTCTTCCCAGGGTCAGGGAAATCCCGGCAGCGGAACTGGCGGATGAACTGACCGGGCGTTTTTCAAGAGCACGATCTGCCGATTCTGCGTGGGCGCGCTTGCCCGAAAACACCCCGTTACCCGAGGGGATGTGCCTGGTTCCGCTCAGGGAAGCCTGGAACCTTCTTGGAGAAGCGGCTTTTCTGGAGGCTGGCCGGGCTCGGCAGATCATGGAGTGGATTGAGGAAACGAACTATTGCGGCAGATGCGGCAAAAAGATGAAGGATCATGAAACTGAAGGGGCGCGAATCTGCGAAGCCTGCGGACTAACCGTCTACCCGACCGTTTCCCCGGCGATCATCGTTGCTGTTGAACGGGAAGGCAAACTTCTGCTTGCCCGCAGCCCCCATTTTCCGAAGGGGCGCTACAGCGTGCTGGCCGGTTTCGTCGAACCCGGAGAAACCCTGGAACAGGCCGTGGAGAGGGAGGTCTTCGAAGAAGTGTCCGTCCGGGTGAAGGAGATCCGCTATTTTGGAAGCCAGCCCTGGCCGTTTCCCCATTCGCTCATGGTGGGATTCTCCGCCGTCTGGGAGAGCGGTGAAATTTCCGCAGACGGGAAAGAAATCGAGGAGGCCGGATGGTTCGCCCCGGAAGAATTTCCCGAAATCCCGCCGCCCCTGAGCATCTCGAGACGCTTGATCGATGATTTTTCAAGGCGGCATGGCCGCTTTTTACCCAGCAGGGAGGGGAAGAAATGAAAATCGAGGGCGTTCCGTTTGTGACGGTCGACTGGAGTACGATCGAACCAACGGTCCACAAGGGCGAAACGGGAGAGGCCACATGGAGGACCTTTGAACAGGGGAATATCCGGGTCCGGATGGTGGATTACTCCCCTGGGTACTCTGCCGATCACTGGTGTGCCCGAGGACATGTGCTCCTGGTCCTCGAAGGCCGGTTGACAACGGAGCTGAAGGATGGCCGGGTGTTCGAGCTTCTCCCCGGGATGAGCTACCATGCGGAGGACGACCCGGAGAACCCCCACCGCTCCCGGACTGAGGAAGGAGCCAGGCTGTTCATCGTGGACTAGCCACACCCATGCTGCTTCTTCTCAATAGCTGACCAGGGTAGCCCCGACGCGAACGGTCATTTCCTTCCCGTTCCTCATGACCAATAAGACGTTTTCTCCCTGGACGAGAAGGGGCCCCAGCCCTTCGGGAGAGGGGATCGTTTTCCCGTTGCATTCCAGGAGGATGTCTTCCGGTTTTAAAAGCGCTTTTTCCGCCAGGCTGCCAGGGGAAATTTCAACGATGACCGCTGCTGTACGGCCGGAAAGGATTTTCTTTTCCGCCTCGCTGGGATAGCGGAGAGAAAACCCCAGTTTGGGAGGAACAGCGCCTTCCGGCACAGGGGGCGCGGTTTGAGCCGTTGCGGGAGACTGTGCCGTAGAGGGTCCTTTCGCTGCTGCAAAAGCAAGCCCCTGGGGCGGCCTTGGGGCAAGATCCCCAGGCGGGAGAACCACGTGACAAACCGCGGGCGGGGAGCTCTTTCTCAAGACCTTGAAATCCAGGGATGCCGCCTTCGGCTTGATCTGTTCAGACCACTGGGCGAAGTTCTCGACGGGCTGGTCATTGCATGACACGACCGCATCCCGCACTCTCAGGTCCCCCTTTTGCGCCGGGCTCCCGATCATCACCCCGGTGACGATCATTCCTTTCGCTTCCTTCAGGCCTGGAATCCACAGGTCCTTTTCGGTCACATCCCTGAAATACGCCCCCAGGGTCGGATACGGAACCAGCCGGCCCGAGGCCGCGACCAGGCTTGCCAGTGCGTTGAAGACCTGAGCCGCGGTCCCGTAGTCGGGCACCCTGAACATTTTCATCTCGCTTTTCAAGTCGCACCGGACCCCGAAGGTGAACTGGCGGTCGATGAAAAGCCGGACCAGGTGAAGCCCCTGGACTTCCTCGAAGGGAATCACCGTGGATTCGACCTGGGGGACCTGGACCGTATTGGAAAAGAACAGGCCGCTCTGCTGAACCTCGACGACAGTTCCCAGGGCCCTGAGCCCATATGCGTCCGCGTCCCATTGCGTGATATAGGACCCCTGCCAGCCGACCACCTTGCCCTGAAGATTCTTGAGTGCCCCAAGGGCCGATTCGACCGAGGGGTGATAATTGGGCCAATACCAGTATTCATCCATGCCATACGACGAAACCGGGCCTAAAGGCTCCAGGGCTCTTGCTGCTGGAGAAAAGAAGCATGAAAGGAACAACCCGAAAAGGAGAATAACGGAACCCCTGAAGAGCCTCGGCACCTCGCATCCCCTCCACCATTTCCCTGAAAAGAGAATTACATCTGTTGAATTATATCCCCTTTTTCCGGGATTGCACTCTTCCCTATCTCTCCCTTCCTATTTATAATTATTTGAAACATTGCACTTTTCTGACTGCCCTATCGCCCCAGAACAGGGGGAGTTGCCCATGAACCGAAGGGAGTTCCTGAAGAAAAGCCTGGCCCTCGCCGCCGGAGCGAGCGCGCTTCTCCTTCCCCGAAGCGCCGTCCGCGCCCTTGGGGCAGCCGTCTCAGGCCCTGCAGACCTCGCGGCTGTCCGGGGAGGGGAACCCGGGGAGATGTTCGACCGCGGCATCGCCGCCATGGGGGGCATGAAGCGGTTCGTTTCGAAAGGACAGACCGTCGTGGTGAAACCCAATATGGCATGGGACGTGAGGCCCGAGCTGGGGGCCAACACGAACCCCGCCCTGGTGGAAAGGATCGTAAGACGGTGTTTCGAGGCCGGCGCGTCGAAGGTCTACGTGTTCGATCATACTTGCGACCTTTGGAAGAAAAGCTACGTCACCAGCGGAATCGAGGAAGCGGCCAGGCGTGCGGGGGCAACGGTCGTCCCGGCCGACCAGGCGCGGTATTACCGTAAAACCCCGATCGCCGGGGCCCGCGTCCTGACGGAAACCCTGGTGCACGAACTGGTGCTGCAAAGCGACGTGTTCATCAACGTCCCCGTGTTGAAAAACCATGGAGGCGCAGGGCTCACGATCGCGATGAAAAACCTCATGGGAATCGTGTGGAACCGAGGGGAATTGCACTCCAGGGGGCTTCACCAATGCATCGCGGACCTGAGCCTCCTCAGGAAGCCGGACCTCAACGTTGTGGACGCCTACCGGGTCATGACCCGAAGCGGCCCAAGGGGAACTTCGGAAAGGGACGTCACGATCCGGAAGGCACAGGTCCTCTCGACCGACATCGTGGCGGCAGACACGGCGGCAGCGAAAATTTTCGGCACCGAGCCGGGGTCCGTGGAATACATCCGCCAGGGGGCGGCGCTCAAGGCAGGAACCATGGACCTGGACCGTCTCAAGGTCGAGCGGATCGCCCTCTGAAAGGACCGAAACCCTTGAGAAAACTTCGCCTGCGGCCGCTTTTCGTCTGGATGTTCCTTGCCGGTTTTGCCGCCCTATTCCTCCTGCGTGATGCGGGTGGGAGCGGGTTGCTGGGCTTGGGTGCAAGAATCCAGATGTTTCCCGCACTCCTGAGGTGGGAAACCACGATCTTTCTGTTCGCCGGGATGACCCTTCTGGCGGGCCGCTTTTATTGTTCCCTCCTTTGTCCCCTCGGGCTCTTCCAGGAAGCCGTTCACGGGCTCGGGAAACGCCGATTGCCCGGGTATCGCCGGGGAACCTCCCTTCGATACTGGATCCTGGCGGCCACCGTGGCCTCCATGGCGGCGGGAAGCCTGGGACTTCTTCACCTGCTCGACCCGTTCGCCAACTTCGGCAGGGGCGTCACGCAAATCCTCCGTCCCGCCATCGTGGCAGCAAATAACCTCTTGGCCGCCCTCCCCCTTCCCGAGGGCATGTCGCGATTCATCCACACCCTTCCCCCCGCACCCCTGACCACTCCCGCCGCACTGGCGGCTGGCGTTTTCTTTGCCTCCATCGCGGCCTGGTCCGTTTTCCGGGGACGTCCATACTGCGACGGATTATGCCCTGTGGGAACCTTCCTGGGGCTTTTCTCCCCCCACTCCCTCCTGAGAATCCGTTTCGACCCGGATTCATGCTCGAATTGCGGGCGGTGCGAGGCGGCCTGCCCCACTGCCTGCCTTTCAGCCCGGGACAGGAAAGTGGAAAGTGACCGGTGCGTGCTGTGCCTGTCCTGCGTTGAAGCCTGCCCCGGCGGCGCGCTCAGGCTG
>JAAYVK010000060.1 GCA_012517195.1 Synergistaceae bacterium
ACCGGGCCCTGGGCGAAGGCACCCTGCAGCCGGCGCTGCTGTTTTCCAGGGAGAGGGAATGGGAGCCGAAGCACGAAAAACTGTCGGGGGGATTGATGGAGGGGCTTGACGTTCGTTCAGGAGGCCGGGGCCGGGACCCCTTCGCTCCATCGGGGCGAGGGGCAGGCGGTTTCTCGCCCGCGCCTGCCCCGATCATCCGTTGCGGATCTAGAACTTCAATTGTTTTTGCAGACTTTGCAGCGAGTCGGTCAGGATCTCAAAAATCTTCCTGACATCCTTTTCTCCAGCCGTCAGCGGCGGACCGATCATGATATTGTCCCCGTTCACACCGTCCGCCATCGCCTTGCCCGGGTAAAGGGTCATCCCTCGCTCGAGCGCCAGGGCCTTGAGTTTTCCCCCTGCGTCCTCAGCGGCATCAAAGGGGGCCCTTGTTTCCTTGTCCCTGACCAGTTCAATCCCCCACATCAGCCCCTTGCCCCGCACTTCTCCTACGAGCGGCATTTTCTGCAATTCCGGGGCGATTTCCATTTCAATCAGCTTTCCCATCCTGGCCGCATTTTCGACAAGACCGTGCCTTTTCATGTATTCCAGGACCGCAACCACCGCGGCTGAGGCCGCCGGCATGCCGTTGAACGTATGGCTATGGGCGAAGACCCCGCTCCCGTTCCGGAACACCTCGCCCACATGATCGGAAACGATCACGGCTCCAACCGGATAGTAACTGGCAGCCAGCCCTTTCGCGGTTGCGATCAGGTCCGGCTTCACTCCCCAGTGGTCCACGCAGAAGTTCTTCCCCGTCCTTCCGCAGCCCGTCATTACTTCATCGGCAATCAAAAGGACGTCATACCTGGAGCAGATCTCCCGGACCATGGGCCAGTATTCATCCGGGGGAACCAGGGCTCCGACAGTGGATCCAACGATCGGTTCAGCCACGAAGGCCGCTACATATTGAGGCCCGATGCGGCGGATCGTTTTTTCCAGCTCGGCGGCGCACCGAATTCCGCAGGAGGGTTTCTCAAGCCCGTAGGGACAACGGTAGCAGTAATGGGTTTCAATCTTCGGCTGGTCAAACAGCATGGGCAGAAAGTGCCGTCTCCGGACCACGTTCCCCCCGATTGCCAGGGTGCCGAGGGAGCTTCCGTGATAGCCGTTCTGCCTGCCGATGACCAGGCTCCTGGAAGTCCCCTTGCCCTCCTTTTCGATGAAATATTGGCGGGCCATCTTGATCGCGGCTTCCATCGCCTCGCTCCCGGAGTTGACAAACCAGACCAGGTTCATCCCCCCTGGAGCCAGTTCGGCAACAAGCGAAGCGGCGCGTTCGTTGATCTCCGCCGTCCAGTAGGAAGCGTGTGCGAACGGCAGTTTCGAGGTCTGTTCATGAATGGACGCGGCAACTTCCTGGACGCCGTAGCCAATATTCGCCGAGATGGCGCCGGCTGCGGCGTCCAAGTAAGCCCGGCCATCTTTTCCGAAGAGGTACAGCCCCTCTCCTCTTTCCACTTCTATGTAGCGCTGTCCGAAGTTCCTCGGGAACAAGGACGTCAAATCAACCACCTCGTCAGGATTCAGGGTCTTTCTTCAATGACATAGGTCCCCCGTTCCTTCCACAAGGATTCCAGGTTGTTGAAACGCTGCTCCACTTCGCCGAACTTCCTTTGAGACACGGCGATGATCAATGCATTCAGAAAACTGATCGGAGCCGCGTAGGAATCGATGAATGAAATGAACTTGCAGGGGGCAATGAGGATCTTCTCTGCATGCCGGGCTGCGGGCGTTGTCGGGGAGTTGGTGATCGCCACCGTGTGGATGCCCATCCGTTTTGCCAGGTCAAGGGTGTCCACCACGTTCCGGATACAGCGGTGGAAAGTAATGCCGATCAGCGTCGCGGTTGGGGGCAGGTTGGCAACCCTCTCCAGCCCATAGTCATGGTCCAGTTTGTGGACATGAGGCAGGAACCAGGAAAGATAGAAGCACAGGTAGTGCGCCAGGGCCGTGGCGCTTCGTTCCGCCGTGACATAGACGGAATCCGAACGCACGATGAGGTCCGCGACCTCGTAAAGAGCAGCCCGGTTGAGCTTCGATGCGGCTTCCATGATCGTCTCGGCGTCGCGGGCAAACCCCTTCATCAGGATGTCGTCTTTTTCGTCTTCGGCTTTATATGCCTGCTCCCTCGCGGTCACGGTCAGGTTGTCCATGAGAGTTTCCTGCAGGGCAGCCTTCAGTTCCGGGTAGCCGGAAAAGCCGAGGCGGTTGGCAAACCTGAACACCGTCGACTCGCTGACTCCTACCTGAGAAGCGATTTGCGCCGCCGTTAGAAAGGGGACATCGTGGGGATGATCCAGGATGTACTGAGCTATGAGCCTGTGGTTTTTCGAAAAGTTCGACATCTGGTTCTTAATTTCGGAAAAGATCATCCGTTTTCACCCCCACGGTTTCTCCCTTTTGTCACGCTTTCATCATGGGAATCTTTTCGCCTAGTCTAAACGTTTTCAAGCACCTTTGACACAAAACCGAGATCCAGTTCTTCGAGTTTTTCTTTCGTCGGGTGCCCGTCCTTCGTCCACCCTCTCAAAGAGTAGTAATCGTCCAGCATCGCATCCAGCACTTCGAGCGAAACGTGCTGTCCGGCTGTCGGGCCTTCACCTTCGAGAGGTTCTTCGTAGAACCGCTTCGGGGGATAATCGTCCTTCCTTCCAAAGCCCTTGATTTCCCTGATGTTGAAGGCCCTGGTCAGGTTATAGACCCGTTCTCCCACTTTTTTGAATTCCTTCCAGCCCCAGTCGAGCCCCGTGACGAACTTGAAGACCTCCTCGTACTCCTCCAGGGGGAAGCCCAGCTCGATCCACGGGAAACGGCACACCGTCAGCATGTCGATCACCGGCCGGATATGCTGCAGGTCGATGACCTTCTCTGCCTTGCCCTTGACTTCATACCGCCCGACGGCGATGTCGTAGGTAATGGCCCAGGCTCTGCCGTGGTGGGCACCAATGTCGCTGGTCATGTAGGCAAGCAGCATTCCGGCCGCATTCCGCGGTTCATAGCCGCTGACCTCCAGCCCCTTGACGTGGATCGCGAACCTTTCGGAACCTTTCCCCAGTATTTCAGCCGCTTTTCGGACCCCCTGGGAAAGGATCTCCCCGATCCCCTCCCTCCTGACGATTTTCTCCAGGAGGTATAGGATCGAGTCCGGATCCCCGAACTTCAGCTCTTTTCCTTCAACCGCCTCGGGGGAAATAATGCCCTTCTCGAGGCATTCCAGGGCGAAACCGATGACATTCCCGCCGGAGATCGTGTCCACCCCGTATTCGTCCATCCAGTAATTGATGTACCCGATTTCCGCGATATCCCCGATCAGGCAGTTGCCGCCGACCAGTGCGATCGTTTCATACTCGGGCCCTTCAACGTACCGGGTGTCCCCCTTGTATGTCACTCTGGAATACTTGCCGCAGGGAATGGGGCAGCCGAAACAGCCCTTGTCCTTGACATGGATCTTTTCCCTCAGCTTTTGCCCGGTGATTTCGCCCGCTTTTTCGAAAAACCCCCTGCTGAAGTTCTTCGTAGGGAATGCGCCGTTTTCGTTGATGAAGCTGGTGATGTCCGCAGTCCCGTAAGGCGTCCAGGAACGGAATGCCGGGATCTCGTAGATCGCCCTGTACATCGACCTGGATTTCTCAAGAAGCTTCCCGGGCTCCGCAACGGGAACGGACCTGGTCCCCCTCACGGCGATCGCCTTCAGCCCCTTGGACCCCATTACGGCGGCCACGCCCGCTCGACCGGCCTGCCTGCCGAAATCATGGTTGATGCAGCTGAAGGTCACCCCCCTTTCTCCCGCAGGACCGATGACCGCGATTTGGAATTCCTCTCCGAGGTCCTCCTTCAGTTTTTTCTCGGAACTCAACGCACCCATTCCCCAATAGGCAGAGGCGTCGCGAACCTCAACCCGGTCATCATCAATGAAAAGAAAAACCGGTTTTTCAGACTTTCCTTCAATGATGACCATGTCATATCCCGCGAGTTTCAATTCTGACGAAAGGTGTCCTCCCATGTTGCTGTCCGCATACCCGCCGGTATGGGGAGATTTTGTCCCGAATTCGATCTTGCCGCTGCTCGGGAGGAAAACACCGGATAAAGGCCCCGTTGCAATCACGATTTTGTTTTCGGGTGAAAGAGGATCCGTTCCCGGCTTGATCTCATCCCAGAGATAGCGGGCGACAAAACCCCTGCCCCCGATGTAATCGCGGGCGATCTTCTCCGGAATCTCTTCGATGGAAGTCCGATTCTCCGTTAGATTCACTCTCAGAAGTTTTCCGTTATAGCCGAACATCGTTTGCGACCTCCCCCTCTTCATCCATCAGCGCGACCCGCGGGCAAATCCGGATGCATTCCCCACAGTTGTCGCATTTGACGGCGTAAGGGATTTCCGCGTGAAGGAAAATCACGCCATACGGGCAGGCATTTACGCAGGCTCCACATTGGATGCACTTTTCC